>QHYZ01000340.1 GCA_003225295.1 Acidobacteriota bacterium
TTCTCGCACGAAAGCTATGGCTGAACATGAACCCCAGGGACGCCTTAAGCATGGCCTCGTAGGCTTGCTGCAGGCAGGCTTCTTCATCGAAGGCGAGGATTTTATGGGCTGAGGCGAGCTTCTTGTCGGCGCTCGCGAGGAAGCGTTCAATTTGCGCCCAGTCAACTTTGTGCGGCTTGAGCTTCTTCATGCGGCACCAACGAGCGAAACCCGCTTATTGTGCCAGACGTTTTCCAGGAAGGCATCCTTCCGAGCGCGGCGCGACTCGAATTCCTTCGGCGCTAGAACCGTGTAGTTGATTTCGCGTCCGAGTCGCCGCTCCAATTTGCGCATTTCTTCCGCCAGGGCGCCGCCTTTCGGGTTGCCAACAACGAGGACATCAATGTCACTCGCGGAGTCCTGCTGGTTTCGCGCGAACGACCCGTACAGATACGCCTCTTGCACTCCTTCAAGTTTCTTAAGGGACTTTGCAATCTGGAGTACCACACCAATGGTCTTGGCAACGATGCTGCCCACCTCATCAAACAGCGGATACTCGTGGTTGAGTTGAAAATACTTCTGGCGGCCACTCACTTCCGACTGAAATAAACCCTCGCGCTCTAGACGTCGTCAGCAAAACCGAAACCCATTGTTGTCAACCAATCTCTCGCTCAAACGGTATTTGGTAGTGGCGATCCGCTCGGGCGTGTGCTAACGGAGGGTAGATCTCAAACGCCTGACTGGCAAATCGTCGGTGTTGTAGGCGACACAAACGAAAATATTCGGAAAGGGGCCGAGGCGACGGTTTTTACGCCGCACAAGTACAGATTGTCGACCTTCGCGTTGCGGACAGAGGGTGATCCGAAAGCGCTTGCTTCGCTGGTGCGAGACGCTGTTGGTCAGGTCAACCCGAACTTTTTCATTCTGCAGATGATGACGCAGTCGGAGGAAATCGACAGGACAATCTATCAGGAACGCCTCGTGGCGACGCTTTCGGCGCTGTTCGGCATGCTTGCGCTTGCTTGTATCGGCCTCTACGGACTGGTGGCGTACGGAGTCGCTCGGCGGACGCATGAGATCGGAGTGCGAATGGCCTTCGGCGCACGGCGGCACGAAATCCTTTGGCTGACGGCTAGACTTGGCCTTGTGCTAACGGTCGTGGGTATTGTGATTGTGATCGGGCTCGGCGTGGCGGCCGGCGTTACGCGTTACTTGCAGAGCCTGCTTTACGGTGTGCGGCCCACTGACCCTTGGACGTTTGCGTATCGTGATTTTGCTGGGCTGCATCGCCACCTTCGGGTGCTACGTTCCAGCGCGGCGAGCGATGCGGGTTGATCCCGTCGTAGCGTTGCGATACGAATAATGGCAGCCCGTACTGGCACTTATAATAGGGATCACGCAAGCACCATAGTGCCCGAGAACAGGGCAGGCTAGCGGCGATTCAAAACTAGCAGCGTCTCGTCAGGATCTGCGATGAATCCCTGAATCACGGGAAGAGCGCCGCGAATCCATGCTGCGATCTCGCTCGTCGATGAATTTGGGATGCGCAGCCAGATGACCTTCGGCGGGCTGCCGCACAAAACACTGCGTTCTTGGAAGTCCGAATCTTTCGAGACAATCGTGAAGCCCTCACGGCGGGCATACTCCCAGATGGCTTCATCATCCGCGCTTCCCAGTCCGCAAGAATGCACATGGATCGATCCGGAGAATTCACTCTGCAGCACGTCCGCCAGACGCGGCGGCAGATTCTCGTCAAGCAGCAGCTTCACGCTTTTTGCAATTCTAGTTTGCGTTCGCGGTCCGCGGCGTAGGCCAGGCAAGCACGGATATCCTCATCTGTCAGATAGGGAAATTCGCGCAGGATATCCTCATGGCTCATCCCGCTCGCCAGGTTTTCCAGCACATCATAGACCGTAACGCGAAGTCCTCGGATGCATGGCTTCCCTCCGCGCTTTCCCGGCTCCAAAGTTATGATCTTGGCGTAGTTCATAGCTCTATCATAGCAGGATTGACCTGTGCAGTTGCTCTTTGGGACGGGGTCGGCGCCCGTCTTTCCCGGCGAGGTTATCGTCGTGGATGGATTCACCGTGGGCACAGTCGCATGGTTGCTACTGGTGGACAATCCTTTTCATGCGGCCAACATTCTAATATTTAGCTGGGATGGCGAGCGACGCTCTGCGTCGAATAGCCGCACCCGTTCTCGGATTTCCAACCCACAACCCAACCCACAAAAAGTATGTCTTATATGACTTCCGCGTACTTTGGCAGTCCCCGCGGTCTTCTAAGTTATTGTAAAACCTATGAGCGTTACATTGACACGGTAGAGGTCTGGGGTTCGAGTCCCCACGGGCCTACCATATCTTTCAAGCAGTTACATATTCGGCCGATTTTTCTCCAACCCGAGGTTCAACCCGAAGCCGGCACCTGGCCGAAGGTTGGGGGTCCTTTCTGCGGATTTTGATTGCTTGCCTTTGCTCCAAGCTCTTCGCACGAGGATTTGGTTGTTTGCGTAGTCGACATCGCACCATTTCAGCGCAAAACACTCTTCAGGACGAAGGGCTGTTGCGCCGTGAACCAGAGCGAGTGCCCACTCCAACTTAGTCTCCGATTTGTCGAGTTCCACCAAGATGGCGACCATCCGCGCTGACCGTGAAATGCACCTTGTTGAGTTCTTGGAGGCAGCGTTCTACTTCCGCTGCGTTAGTATGGACAAAGAGGACGTGCAAAGGCAGATGTCGGCCTTCCGGTCCGCTCAGGGCGTCTCGCTTGAGGCGGGCTTGTGGGGTCGAGGCCATCAGAGGCTAGGAAAAATGCCCGGAGCCAGTCCTTCCCTTTGCCATACTGGCCGCCGAGAGTGTTGGATTCTAAGCATATAAACAGTTGCCAAGCGTCCCGCTGATTGTAGGAGAGGCTTAACCGTCAATTTTCGAAAGAGGTGCGCACCGACGTATTTCCCGAACGGCTTCGATGGTCGTCGACAATTAGAATTCATGTCACGACGCCATTCGCGTTTGCATCGGCCAACCAGTCTTCGAGAACCGCTTGATCCTTGGCCTCAACCTGGACAAACCCGATGCCCATCCCTTCGCCCGACAGGTTATGGGTCAC
>QHYZ01000341.1 GCA_003225295.1 Acidobacteriota bacterium
CGAGGTTGAAATCGAAGAAGAACTTGCCGTAAACTGTTGACAGTGAAGTGTTTCGCTGCGCGCCCGTAGCTCAGTTGGATAGAGCGTCTGGCTACGAAGAAAAAGCTCAAATCCCACTAAGTCGTTTCTCTGGCGTCATTTAAGCGCGATCCGGTCGCGTGTGGAACCCCTTCGATTGTCCCAACCGTTGTCCCAACTCCGTACCAACATTTGGGCGATTATCTACGAAATCGGCTCCAGTGCCGAAAGTCGAGTTCCGCGAAGAAGTCGCAAACGTCGCTCTTGCCGAACTTCTTGAGCCAGCCCCGGCCTGAGCGAGGGACGCTACGTGGCGAACGTGGTCGATGGGAAGGGGACAAGCCTCTGAAGCGTCTTCCCTCAATGTCTCAAGCGGATGGGCGGAAACTCTCGGAATTTGACGGCGTTCAGTCTTCCATTCGCCGGAACGACGAAGTTATACGGATGTACCACCCGGCCCTGCCTAAGATGCTATCCGTCGCGAATGCCTTTAAAATCAGCGACCACCAGTACAACCCGTGCTAACCCGGCGAAAGGATGTCACAACCTTACATGCCCTGTGGCTGGAGAAATAACAATTCGCCAGCCACACCTCTGATTTCAAAGGTACTCACGCCGGATGGAATTTTTGCGTAGCAGTGTGTCCAGGAAAAAGCAGACATGCTCAGTAGGAGGTAGACCTACAGGGGTAAAAGCCAGAAGCCCCTTAGCTTGGGTCGCATCAGCGGAGGATAACTAAGCTGATGAAGCCGACCGACAAAGCCATTTTAAAGGATGGTGAGCAAGTCACCGGGCCGCAACGAAAGTAAACCCATAGGTGGCCTCGAAAAAAAATAGATCCGGAGGCCGAGCTCCCTGCTGCGGGGCGAAGGCAGCATGGCATGGCGCGGGCTGACCGAGGCGACATGACACTCCGGCGGGGTGGTAGGGGCAGCACGGTGGCAAGGACATGTTGAGCAACTGGAGAAGCCCTCCTCGTCCCGTCATGAAAGTGGCGGAAGCAAGGAAGCCGTATAACTGGCGAACCCAGGAAAACGGTGGAAGGCGAGAGGGTGGCGGAGGGGCCCGCAGTAGCTGCGAAGCGGCGTAATGGCCGTGGAGCGAAGGGGCCCTGCTGTTTGCAACGACTCCAACAAAAAGGAAGGCAAGGGTGATATGACAAAGACACCCGTCAATTTGCAGGACCTGAGGAGGAGTCTATACATCAAGGCGAAGGCTGAACCAGCCTGGCGCTTCTGGGGACTATACGTCCATGTCTGCAAGATGGAGACGCTTCACGAAGCCTATGAGATGGCAAAGAAGAACGACGGGGCACCGGGAATAGACGGGGTCACGTTCGAGGCCATCGAACAGAGCGGAGAGGAGAGTTTTCTTCAGCAGATCCGAAACGAATTGGTCTCAAACACGTATCGACCCATGCGCGCACGGAAGAAGGAGATACCGAAGGATGGGGGCACCAAAGTCCGCGTCCTCTCGATTCCCTCGATCCGCGATCGTGTGGTCCAAGGAGCACTCAAGCTCATCTTGGAACCGATCTTCGAAGCTGATTTCCAACCGGGGTCGTATGGATACCGGCCGAAACGGACAGTGCATGAAGCGGTATACCGAGTGGCCAAAGCGATTGATCAGATGTAACGTGTCACACTGTTTTCCCCCGAAGGTGTCCGCTTTTTCCCCTGCCGCATTTTCGGATTCCTTTCCGATGTGACCGGCCTGCGGTGTTGAGGGAGCACGCGAGTGGGATAGGATACTCGCCTGTGTAGGCACGAGCGGTATCCCACCAGCAGAGGATCCAGAAAACCGATTGGGAACGCCCGGCAAAGGCGGCCGGGCGGTCTTCGCGTTTTAGGCCCAAGGCCTCCGCTCGGAGAACTTCACCAAAGAAATAGGCTTGATTGTGACTTGGAGTAAGCCACACCCTCCCGCACAAACGAATCGTGTACGGGAGGGTGTGGTCAGCCGATTTCTTCGGAGCCAGCCCCGTCGCATCGGCCTTGGGCATCCGCTCGGGCGCGACCCCGTGCGGACAAGCGATAGCTACAGCGGCAGATGGTATTGGCCGTTGGCCCGCGCGATCCAGCCCTGCTGGCAAGCTTCGCTGATGGCCAGTTGAGCAGTCCGTTTGGAGCACTCGGTGGCATTCATGATCTGGTCGCGCAGTTGGTTGTAACGAACTTTGTCGCCCACATCTGCCAGCGCCTGTGTGATGTCTGCCTTTTCGACTTTGCGTCGCGCCGCCGCAACTGCGGGTTGCTTATCGGTCGAGGAGAACCACAGAGTCCTGGGATCAAGCTGGAGCAGCCGCGGAGGCAGCGAAGCCGCGTAGCGGAACTGGAAACGAAGCTCGATGGTGGCGAGTTGCGGAGCAGGCCGGGTGAGCAGCAAATAACTGTCGCCCACCGCATGCAGGGCGCTAGAGCCGCGAAAGGCGCTGCCGATCTCGTGACGGCCGATGGATTTGCGGACATGGTGCACGACGACGAGGGCGGCGCGGGAGGCATCGCGCAGGCGCAGCAGTGACTGGCACAAGGCGGCCATGGCGCGGGTATCGTTTTCATCCTGATCGTGCGTGGAGTAGAGCGGGTCGAGCACCAGGATCTCGGCGGCAGCGGCCCGCGCGGCGGAGACAAAGTGATTCAGACCCTGCGAGGCGCTGAGCAGATGGCCTGAGGCGCGCGTGTCCACGAGAAGATGTTGATCGGCGGCCGCTCCCAAAGCACGGCGCATGAGCGAGAGTCGGCTGACAAACTGCGGGACAGGAAGTTCGAACTGGCAGATGAGAACACGGCGCCGTGCCGGGATGGAAAAGCCAAGACGGTCCACGCCCGCCGCGAGTGACAAGGCGAGGTTAGCAACCAGCAGAGACTTACCCACTTTGGGCTCTCCGCCAACAAAGAGGATACCCTGCGGTGGCAGCAGTCCCGGCTCCACCAGGCTGGCCGGCGCAGTCGATGGCTGCTGTTCGAGCAACTGCGCCAGAGACAGAACCGTTGGTGGGGCGGACTTTGTCGCGATGGCATCGCTCACAGTAGCGCCTCCGTGGTGGCATCCAGCAAGGTCGCTTCCCCAACCGTGGAGT
>QHYZ01000342.1 GCA_003225295.1 Acidobacteriota bacterium
CAATCCATGAGCGTGACGTCTTCGATCGATTTTGCCTGGCGGATCAGGTCGGCTTGAAGCCCGCTGGGCCCCATGTAGCTGTCTTTGCCAGCCTTGTCGACCAGGCGCATCTCCATGATGCGGTCAGCACCCAGGTAGGGAAAAGGATCAATCAGGATGGCGTAGATAACGCTGAACACAGCGCTCGTGGCGCCGACGCCCAGCGTCAGCGAAAGGACCGCAGTGAGCGCAAATCCTGGGCGCCTGCGCAGTTCGCGCCCTGCGTACCGCAAATCCGCCAAAAGCGATTGCATGTTCACCTCTCAAGGTCGCAGGGCTCGCAACATCGCCGGTCGCCGGTCTCAAAGGCGAGTACGTATAATGACGAACATAGTTCCCTAGTGGTTAGGCCTGCCGCCCAAACGATGCTCACCGAACGGCGCGAGCCGGTGCAGCCGTAGGGGAAGCCCAGCGCCTAAGGAGGGGGCAGAACGGCGTTCGGGGAAATAGATGTGGGGCTGGGGGGAGTTCTATTCGCGTTGCATTTCCCGGTTTTCGGAAGTGGGAGTTTCTATTTGGCCAATTCCGGTTGCACTGGTCTTGGTTCGAGGAAATTTTCTGCTGACCACAAGAGAGAGTCCTTCTCTTCCGGGCCATCCGACGCCACCGACGGTCTAGGTCTATCCTATTTGCAGAAGCCATTCCAACGCCAAGACCGGGAGTCTGCCATGAGGCTGCGCATGATGGCCCTTGTAATCGCAGATTCAAGTTGATACAATTGTTATAACATATGCGTGTGAGGAGATGAGCGGCATGCTGGAACTCAAAGTTCGTAAGATCGGGAACTCACTGGGCGTGGTCCTCCCAAAGGAAGCCGTCAGCCGGCTGCACGCGGACGAGGGCGATCGGCTTTTTCTGATCGAGGGGCCGAATGGTGTCTATCAACTAACACCTTACGATCCTGCCTTCGAGAGAAAAATGAAGAAGGCCGGGAACATCATTGACCGCTATCGCAACACCCTCCATTCGCTTGCCAAGTGAGAGAACTCGTCTGGATTGACGAGCGTGATGCTCTCGCGCTCCATGATCGACTTCTAGCGCTCGATGGTGGTGCTGCCGGCGTCCGGGACGTAGGGCTCCTTCAGTCCGCCCTTGCTCGTCCTCAGCAACTCCATGCGTACGGTGACGCTCCTGACACCATAGAGATGGCGGCCGCTTACACGGTGGGAATAGTCCGCAACCATCCTTTTGTCGACGGGAACAAACGAACTGCTTTTGTTGTGGGTGTACTCTTCCTCGAACTAAATGGCCATCGTTTTACAGCTACTGAGGCAGATGCCACACAAGCCGTTTTGGGCCTTGCCGCCGGAGCTATTGACGAGGCCTCGTTCACCCGTTGGCTCCGCGCCAACGTAAGTCGCTCGCCGCGCTGAGTAATCAGACATTCCCAAGCTTCGGACGTGGGTTCGATTCCCATCGCCCGCTCCATAACTCACGATGATTCTGTTGTCCTTACGCCGCTAAACCAACTGAATACGGCCACAAAATTGGGGGTTTTGGTCCCAAGATGGTCCCAACGTCCGAGGTTGGACGCAGATGGAGGCCGGCCCTGGGCCATTGGACGCTAGGAAATTATGAAATTATGGTAGATTCCACATGTGCAGGGTCGTCGTGTGGCGGCGTAGATTTATGTGTACCGTTCAATTTCCTCGCATGAAATGAAAATCATAAGCTGACCACCAGGGATAGGATAGGTGCAGCAGCCTTCACGGATCGAAGTCTTTGATACAAAGCCCGGTTAGCCGCAACCGCCGCTCGCATCTGAAGACAACTCGCCGGCCCTTCTCTTCTTTAGCTGCCGGTACGGTTCAGAGTTGCACGACGGTGAGGCCGGGGATAAGCCGGAAGTGCCGCACGTTGGCAGTCACCATAGAGTAGCCGACTTCCAGCGCCGTTGCTCCGATCAACAGATCGCCGAAAGGAATGATAATTCCCCGGCTCTGTTGCTCTCCGTCGATCTTGCCTGCCAGCAGTGCCGTCTCTTTGGTGTAGGGATAGACTTCCACGTCGTTGAGCAGCTCACGGATGAAGGAGTCTCGGCGACTGCGCGCCTCTGCTGTTTGTGCGCGGTAGATGCCATGCACAAGCTCTGTCAGACCGACCGAAGGAGAGCACCGTCCGTTGGTCGCCAGTTGCAGCGACGATTTGCCTGAGCATCTGCGTGACGTTAACGCCTCGGCGTTCAGCGGCGATGACTACGCTGGAGTCCAGGACTAGTCCCATGCAGGCGGGTTGAGCGGTTCACGATGGCTATTGATGATCGCTTCCAGATCGCGCCCGAAGTCTCCGTCGAGCGTCACGGTAGAGCCGTGGGCTTCCGCCAGCGCAATGGATTCCGAGAGCAGACGGCCCGGATGCGCCTCCGCAGACCGCAGCACGGCCACGGGCCGCGAGTCGTTTTCGATGACCACTTCCGCTCCCGCACGCACGTGTGCCAAGAGCGTCGCAACGTTGGTTGTGGCCGCTTCCGCTTCCGAAATGTGGATCACATCCTTTGCCATAACGTGATTATACACCATGATTCCTCAGCTTTGGAGGGGGCGCGTGGAGTGCGTTGGATGCCGCGTCCGGCGCATCCAATCACCCTACCCCACGGTGCACATCTCGTCTTGGGGGTGGCGTGTCCGTCCAACTCCCGGTGCCGAAGGCACCGCTCTTCTCTTGGTCGGCCCAGAACCGACTAGGCGGCGCTCGGCGCGATCGCATCCTGCTTGGATGACGAGGCTGAAGAGGATCACAGCTCACCGCGCGCTCCACAGCTAAAATGTCCAAAGCCATGCGGGTTTCGGAAAGCTCCCAAGCCCGGCAGCAAGTCAACGCTTGGACTGACTTTCACTCCTTCTCGGAAAGACCAAAGGAGATGTTATTCTGGCGTGCGCGGAACCAGTAATTCTATTACCCCGGTGACCCTTCACTCTCGCCAACATCCGAGACTTGTGCACCAGTTCCATGAGGGTTGCACACTTCACAGAACCCCGTTTCTTGCCCGTGACGCGCAGTGTCCGATTATCTGACGCTGCGAACGTCAGTTAATGCGAACCGTTGCCAAAATCCATACGTTGGGCAACGAAACCAATGGGGATACAATCCTACCGATGGAAGTACTGGAGGAACGCATGCTAGCCACCTGCGAGAAGCGACGACTGAGCGCAACGGC
>QHYZ01000343.1 GCA_003225295.1 Acidobacteriota bacterium
AATTTTCCGTGTCCTCTGCGCTCTTGGTGGTAAATCGCAGCAGCCTTCCTAAGCGAATTCTTTCATTCTCGGCCTCTCGCGCTGGGCAGGGCAGCGCCCCCGGGATTTGTGCATCTCTTTCCCTCCCCTGCCTCATATGTTTCCTCGGCCTCCTGCATAGTCCAGCAGCAAGGGCGCAAAGTTCTCCGGGCAGTGCGCAGCAGGGCTCGTCTTCTACGAAGCTGGCTGGCGCGGCTCAGACGAACGCCGGTCCGGCCGTTGCCGAAAATGCAGTCAAGCCTGGCGAATCTCTCACCCCAGATCCCGCGCTCGCTCCAGCGAGATTGTTTTTGCAACAAGGAATGCTGAGCGAGGCCGAAGCAGCCATAAGAGACCATTTGCAGCCGCACGCGGACTCCGCGGATGCGCATTTCTTGCTTGGTTTCATCTTGTTCAGGCAGGTCCAGGCAAAATGGCTCGAAGCAGGGGAAAAGGACGGCGAAGCCTTGCGCTACAACAGCGGAGATTTGAGCGGCTCGCTGGTTGCTTATCGCGATGCCAAGGTTAAAGAATCGCTAGCAGAATTTACCGCCGGAGCAAGGTATCACGTCCCGAACGCGTTTGATCTGAAGATCGTGGGCCTCGACTATATCCTGCTCAAGGATTACATAGACGCCGACCATTGGCTCACCCGGTCGCTCCAATGGGATCCTCGCGACGCACAGGCCTGGTACTACTTGGGGCGCACGAAATACAGCGAGAGCCAGTTTCCGGAGGCGATTGAAGCCTTTACGCAGTGCTTAAAACTGGAACCGCGGAACATCCAGGCGGAAAACAACGTGGGATTATCTTACGAGGCCCTCGGCCAGCAGGACCAGGCCATCCAAGCCTTCAAAAACGCCATTGCCTGGGAAGTCCAAAGCCCGGCCAAAGACCCTGAGCCGTTCATTGAGCTCGCTCACCTTTACCTGAGCCAAAATCAACCGGAAAAAGCAGTGCCCTATCTCTCGCAGTCCATCGCCATTTTCCCGAGGGTATCCAAAGCGCATGAGACACTAGGAAAAGCCTACTCCCTGCTACATCGGCTCCCCGAGGCCCAGGCGGAACTGGAAAAGGCCGTTGCGCTGGAGCCGGAAACGGCTTCATTGCACTGCATGCTGGGCCAGATCTATAGGCAAGAGCGAATGGTCTCGGAAGCCAAGTCCGAATTCGACCGCTGCGCTGCGCTGCAGGAAACGCAAGCTGCAAACCCTTCAGGAACGCAATAGTCAACAAAACGGTGCGCCACAGCTCCTCCGCAGATGTCTTACGGGCAGGCGCAACCGTACTGGCGCCCAATGTTGGGCCGAGTCTTGGATAACATCAGGGCGAGTCAATCCTCTTGCACGCCAACCGCATACTCCCATCGGAAGCTATTGATGCAACAAATATTTAGCTGGAATCATTCCCCGACAAGATAAGGCCAGTATGGCGAGCCCCGCCATGGCGGTCCGGCAAGCTGCCATTACGACGCCGCGCTAGATCAGGGCTGAATGCCCTTGCCCTCGATGATGGTGATGATGCGGTCAACGCCGAGGATGGAGATTTCTTCGACGGCGCCGCTGGGCCAGTGGATTTCGAGCTTATCGACCTTGGATAGAGGCCCCAGCCCGAGATGGACGCGCTGGTCGGAGCTGGAACCGTAGCTGCCACCGCTGAAAACATCCGCACGCTGGCGGATTCCTCCGATGGTCAGGAACACTTTGGCGCCGATGGCATCGCGGGGGCCCTTGGGACCCCCGATCAGTTTCAAGGTGAGCCAGTGGTTGGCATTCTTGACCACGTTCCGAAGCAGGGTAGGAGGCGAGTCCATATTGTTGAGGACAACGTCGATGTGGCCGTCGTTAAAGAGATCGCCGAAAGCGGCGCCGCGAGCCGGAATGACGGCGGCGAGGCCGCTGCCTGTGGCGGGCGGAACTTCCTGGAATTTTGCGCCGTCAAGATTGCGAAAAAGCTGCGGGCGCTCGGCCCAGGTGGTGCCCCATTCTGTGTGGTCGGCGATGGGGTAGACGTGGCCGTTGGCAATGAAGATGTCGAGAAGGCCATCGTTGTCAAAGTCGAGAAAACCGGCGCCCCAGGCAAGAAACGGAACTGTGAAGTTACCGAGGCCGGCACGAAAGGAGACGTCTGTGAAATTGGCGCCGCCGTCGTTGCGATAAAGCGTTTTGTAGTCGTCGGAGAAGGTAGTGATGAAAAGGTCGAGCTTACCGTCGCGATTGTAATCGCCGAGGGCGATGCCCATGGAGGCTTGGGCGCGGCCTTCTCCGTTGACAGCGAAACCACTGTCATAGCTCACATCTTCGAACGTGCCGTCGCGACGGTTGCGATAGAAGTAGTTGGGTGTGGAATCGTTGGCGACGACGAGGTCGAGCCAGCCGTCGTCGTCGAGGTCGGCGAAAACGGCAGCGAAGCCGTAGCGGCCTTCGCGGTCGGCGAGGCCGGCTTTGAGACTCACGTCGGTAAACGTGCCGTCGCCATTGTTGTGGAAGAGATGGTCGCTTTCGCCGATCAGTCCCATGGGACCGCAAAAAACCGAGACGCCACGGTATTGGCAAGCGCCTTCGGGGACGCCGTTTTTCCCGGCGAAGATGGGACGGTCGACGTTGTAATTGACGTAGCCGGGAACGAAAAGATCAAGCAGGCCGTCATGGTCGTAGTCTCCCCAGGTGGGGCCGGTGGACCAGCCGCCGAGAGTGACCCCGGCCTT
>QHYZ01000097.1 GCA_003225295.1 Acidobacteriota bacterium
CTACCTTCAGCCGAACCTTCGCGTTGTTGACTCCGCAGGTCACCGAACAAATTCATCAGCGGGTGGTGAGCCTGGCGCGTGAGCAAGGCGTAGCGCACGGACGTAAACTTCGCACTGACACCAGTGTCGTGGAAAGCAACGTTCACTATCCTACTGACAGCTCGCTTCTGGGCGACGGTATCCGAGTGCTCAGCCGCAGTCTCGAACGGATCGCCGCCGAGTGTAAGGACGGAGCCCTGAACGTGGTGCATCACGGGCGCGCGGTGAAATATCGCCTGCTGGAGATCGCCCGCGCTGCCAAGTCACTTACGGAGGCCAACAAACAGCGGATGCGGGATAGTTACAAAAAGTTAGTGGGGCTGACCCGGAGCGTGGTGCGGCAGGCCAGCGAAGTGGTCGAACGATGGAGGAAGGGACGGCTGAAAGTGGTGGGCAAGTTCCTGCGGGTAGAAGCACAGATCGGGCAGTTGCGACACTTTCTACCTTTGGTGGAGAAGGTGATCACGCAAACCAAGGAACGAGTGTGGGGTGGAAACTGCCACGTGGAAGGTAAAGTGTTGAGTCTGTTCGAACCGCACACCGAAGTGATTCGCAAAGGGAAAGCGCACAAGCCCAACGAGTTTGGTCGGCTGGTGCGGATTGACGAGGTGGAAAACGGCATCGTGAGCGCCTACCAAGTTCTGACCGGCAACCCGGCCGATACCACATCCTGGATGCCGGCCATCGAACAACATCAGGCTTGCTTCGGGCGAGCGCCGCAGATGGCCACGGGCGATCGAGGTTTTTTCTCCGCCAAGAACCAGCGTGCGGCGCAAAATCTCGGGGTAAAGAAAGTGGCGCTGCCGGGGCGCGGACGTCTCTCCGTCAAGCGGGCCAAGAACCAAAAGGAGCGCTGGTTCCGGCGAGCGCTGCGCTGGCGAGCCGGCTGTGAGGCTACCATCAGCACCTTGAAGCATCCCTTCTCGATGTTGCGAGCCACGTACAAAACAGACCCTGGATTTCAGCGCTACGTGGGCTGGTGTGTGATTACCAAAAATCTGTTTTCCATCGCTCGCTATCAGGAGCGCAGGAGGATCAATGGCCAGGTCCATTGATTCCGCTGCCCAACGACGCAAGCTGCTGGGCGAGATTGCACGTCTAGCAGAGGTCGCTATTTTCGGAACCCTATCGGAAACTTACCGCACCTGCGGACAAGCGGGCTGCCACTGCCAAGGAGATGGACTCAAGCATGGTCCGCATCTGAATGTGAGCTACCGTGGGGAGAAGGGTAAGACTACCGGCTACTATGTACCCAAGGCAGCACAAGAGGCCACGCGCGAGGGGTCGCCGCCTGGCAAAAAATGCAGGAATGTCTACGAGAACTGGCGGAGCTAAATAAGGAACGGAATTTGCAGAGTGCCCGCGAGGCCGATTCACGATGAAGCCAAGGTGCTGGTTAACCGCGGTCTGCTGGGCGCTGGTATGTCTGGTGCTCGGCCTCATTCAGCAGGCTGGCATGTACTCGTCGCAGGTTTCGGGCTCAAGCCAATGGTTGGATCGATGCAGAGAACCCGCGTCTGGCTCGCCCACTGCGTCGGTTGTCGAAAGCACGCAATTCGATCCGGCTCGTGCTGGGCCGCTCACATCTTTGGTCCTCGAGGATTCGTGGAGTAAGGGAAATATTGGCCCACCCGGGCAGGAAACCCATGGGCCACCGAAAACGATCGGAAATTGGCGGTTGCCAGTCAAAGACGGCAGCTCAAAACAACAACGAGCCACCTTGCCCCAGGAAATTTTTGACTCAGCCGACGGAAAGCGCATGACGTTAACTCCTTTGATTTCAGCACGTCTCGATTTGCGACCAGGGTCTTTCGACCCTGGCTCTCCCGAGCGCCGCGAGTTACTCCTGGCAAGCGCGTCGTTTTTTCTCCTGGCCAATGAGTGGCCCATCCCGCTTGCCGCTGCCAAAATGCTTGTTTTTTGGGTGAGATCGTGTCAAGATTCTGTGTATTGCCTCAGGAGTCCTCCCAAGGCGGCTTTTATGCAGAGAACACGGTACCCCGAGCGTCGGCGAACCACGCGTCTTTCTCTTCAGATACCTCTGACCGTGCGTTGCTGGCTGCCGGAAGGCGAAACCATCGACCTGAAGGCGTCCACCTATATCGTGAGCGCCAACGGGGCCCTGCTGCTGATGGATACGCCTTTGATCCTCGGGCAGAACGTGCGGATCATCAATCAGACGACTTCAGAGTCGGCGGAGTGTTTCGTGACTTCTCTGCGGGAGAAGCGGGAACGGCGATTCGTGGGAATCGGATTTGTGAATCCCAACATCGACTTCTGGCACATCGTGTTTCCCAAGTCCGGCACGCGTCAGGCCGTCCGTTCTTCGCTGACGGGAGGGCTGGTGCCGCCGGGGTTTCGGCAGGATAATTCTCCTCAATTCTAACGAGTAGCGTCAGCTACTCTTCCTAGATCAGTGCGGCAGCTTGTCGTAGACCATCAAGCCGAGCAACAACGGAATGTGCAGGACCGTCGCGTGCATGAGCCACTTGGCGCGAGCGTTCGTCTTGTTGCTAGAGGCCCACAGGCACACCTGCACCAAGGCGGTGCTGGTGACCAGCGCGCCAAAGAAATACTTCACGCCGGCCAGCCCTAGAATTGCTGGAAGCAAGCTCACCCCCACAAGTGCGACCGCATACAGAATGATCTGCCGGAACGTGCGTGAACCCTCGCGGTCAACCAACGGCAGCATCATGATGCCCGCGCGAGCGTAATCTTCGCGGTACATCCAGGCAATGGCATGGAAGTGCGGAAACTGCCACAGAAACAATATTCCGAACAGCAACCACGCGCCACGGTCAAGCGACCCTGTTGCCGCCACCCAGCCGATCATCGGGGGAATAGCCCCGGGAAAAGCGCCGATGAACGTCGCCCACACGGTGCGTTTCTTCAAGGGAGTGTAAGCCAGCAGGTAGCTCAGGCAGGTCGCCATGCCGAGTCCCGAAGCAAGCGCACCGGCCGCCACATACAGGTCCACGGCCCCGGCACTCGCCAGCGCCAGGCCAAAGACCAGCGCCTCCCGCGGCTGCAACACGCCGCTTGGCAGCGGTCGGGAAGCCGTTCGCCGCATGTGACGGTCGGACTCGCGCTCGATGTAATGATTCAATGCCGCGGTGCCCGCGGCGATGAGCATCGTGCCGAAAACGGCATGAATCATGTGCAGCCATGCGATGGGGCCGCGCGCTCCCATGTAATAACCGGCAGCCGTCGTCATCAGCACGAGGAAAGAAACGTCCGGCTTCGTCAGCGAGACGTATCCATTCGCGCGGGCAGAAAACGTCAGCTCCGTGGCGTGTGCCGTGCTCATCCTGCGGTCACCCGTCTTGACGCCGTTGCGGCAACTTCCCTCCCGCGCGGAATCAACCTGTAACACATCAGCACGATCAATACCGAGAACGCGAAGAGTATCGCTCCCACGACCGTATGGATCACGGTTAACGTTACCATAACAGGCATCGGCTGCGGAGCATCCGCGGTAGTCAGCCGCGACCAATAGGCCCCCAGACCCAGTAGGAACTGCGTTCCGAAAATCGCGTGCAGCAAGATTCGCGCCTTGGAGAATTCGCGTGACTGCGTAAATCGTTTGCGCAGCGCGACCGCCGTCCAGATAACCATCCCGAGCACCAGCAACGCTCCGGCCATGTGCGGCCAGATCGGGATTTCCTTGTGCCGGAAGCCGGCGCCCAGAATCACCTGCAGATAGATGACGCCGGCGTTGAGGATCACCAGAGCGTGAATTGAAGGGGCTCCGCTGTCTTGCAGTAGCGGCTGATCGGAAACCCACCATTTGCTGGTAAACACAGAGATAGCGAGCACGGCGCCAAAAACGATCTGTGCAAAGCAGGCATGGATGATGGGCAGCCAGTAATGAAGCAACCGTATGACCACCTGGCCGCCGAGGATAGCCTGCACCGCGACACCAAGAACTGCAGTCAACCCCAGCCAACGCAGCCATGGCCGTTTTTCCTTCACCCAAAGCCATACGGCCAGCGAGAGTGTAAGGAGCCCCAAACCGCCCGCGACAACGCGGTGCGAAAACTCAAATAGGTCGCCGCCCTGAAGCATGGTTAGCGGAGGAATCCACGTGCCATGGGATTTCGGCCAGTCCGTCACGGAAAGGGCCGCATCTTTCGAGGTAACCAGCGCACCGGCAACGAAAAGAAGGATGGTCCAGCACACCGCAAAAACGGAGAATCTGTGCACACCTGGATTATAAGTGGATGACATTGCCCTTGTACCAGCGGCGGATTATACCCCAGACGAGAATATTGCGCCCCGGAGAAAAATCGATCAGCAGTCCGTATCCCACAAAAACGTCGAGTTCAAACGTTGGATGAAATCGGGCCGGTCTCCTGACCCGCTGCTGGTGCTCGCAGGATGGAAGGCAACCCTGCCTCAATTCCCACGGCGTGCAACACGAGGTCCTTCAGCGCGGCGATAAATAGGGGCGAATCCCCCACCGCGGGCATCATGCGGAACGTGTGGATGCCCAGCTGGCCCGCTTGCTCGCGGGCCTCGATGTTGATTTCGTGGAGCGTTTCGATGTGCTCGGTGACGAACGAAATGGGAACGACGAGCATCTCTTTCACGCCTTCGTGGCCAAGCCGCTCGATGGTCCCGGTAAGCGGCGGTTGCAGCCACTTGGCGGGACCCACGCGGCTCTGGTAGCACAGCAAGTGCGCCCGGGGCCAGCCCGCGTACCGCTTGGCACCCAGCTCACAAGCCAGGCGCACGGTCTCTTCAATCTGTTTCGGATAAGGATCGCCCTTTTCGACCAAGCTCATCGGCAGGCCGTGCGCGCTGAACACCAAGTGAATGCGCGAACTGTCCGGAAATTGGCGCAATACGGATCCGATCCGTTGAACCAGCGCCTGAATATACAACGGATGGTTGTGAAAATTGTTGACCGTGCGTTCCGGCGGGCCCCCCGCAGAGTGTCCCCACTTTGCTTGATCGGCGACCCGGCGCCATTCCTTCAAGCTGCTCAGTGTTGTGGCGTACGAATAATGCGGATAAAGCGGCAACAAAACGATTTCATCAAGTGGCCCAGACTTGCGCAACGTATCCACGGCCTCGGTCGTGAACGGATGCCAGTAACGCATCGCCACCACTGCCACCGGATCAACGTAAGGCGAGACCGCTTCGACCAGGCGCAAGCGCTGCCGTTCGGTGAGCGTCTCGATCGGCGAGCGCCGGCCGATTTGGGCGTAGCGGCCAGCGACCGGGATGGACCGGCGCGAAGAAATGAGCTTCGCAATCGGGCGGCGTAGCAGTCCGAAGGGTCCGAGCGGAATTATGTCCGGGTCCAGAAATAGATTCAGCAGAAATGGCTCTACGGCTTCCAGCGAATTCGGCCCGCCGAGCTGAAACATCACGATTCCGACTCTTTTTTTCCCTGCCAAGCTATTTGCCCCGGCTCAATGAATTTTTCAGGCGCTCGATGTCCTCGCGTAGGACAGAGGTGCGACGTGCAATGCTGATGTAATAGACGAAGAAAACGGTCCAGCCAATCATATAGGCCGCGAAAACACTATTGAGATTTTTCATGCTGCCTCCAATTCACGTTGAATAATCTCGAGATCGCCTCGCATGGCCTCCAGCCGATAGCGCTGGCGCAGGAGTAGTGTCATCAAACCGAGCATGGCAAGCCAAGTGAAGAAAAGTACTCTGTACATCGTCGGGTCAAGCCCGGCGCCAGGCGCGCCCATAATAATTGGCTGTGGGTGCTGCGTGCGCCACCAGCGAATCGAACCGAAGACGAGAGGCACATCGATGAATGCGAATATGCCAAAGAGCGCACTAAGGAGTGCCCGCCTATCGGGCTCTTCGACCAGCGTCCGCAGGAGCAGATAGGAGACATAGAGCAGCCACAATACAAAAGTCGATGTGAGCCGCGCGTCCCAAGTCCACCAGATTCCCCAAACAGGATGGGCCCAGATGGGGCCGGTCAAGAGCACCACGGTAGTGAACACCAAACCAGTTTCACCCGCCGAAACACCCAGCCAGTCCCATCGTGGCTGGCGGCGCAAAACGTACAGGGAGTTCGCAATGAAGCAGATAAAGAATGAAGTAAGGCCGGTCCATGCGCTTGCCACGTGCAGGTACAATATCCGGTAGATCACACCTTGTTTCGCATCCGTCGGGGCCACAAAGAACGCTGCATAGGCAGCCACCCCGAGAAGCAGAAGCACAACCATTGCAGATAGAACACTCTTCTTCATGAGGGTTACTCCTCCACAAGATATTCGCCCAGAAGCCACAGGATCGTCAAAAAAGCCAGATCGAAAACCGCCAGGAAGCCAACTCCTTTCCATTGAACGTAGGGTGAGCGGTCGAATAGGGCTGCCGTTACTTCCGTGCTGGCCACCAGTATGGGTGTCAGGAGCGGGAGCAGAAGCAGTGGTAAAAGGAGTTCACGCATTCGGGCTTGCGCAGAGATGGCCGATAGAGCGGTGCCTGCAATCGAGACCCCTAGACTTCCCAGAAAAAACACAAGCACGAGCCAGTGAAGCGTGGGCAAGACCGCTACGTTGTACATCACCGCGAAGACCGGCAGCAGCAAGAGTTCCGTAAGGAGAAGAAACAGGGTATTAGCAGCGAGCTTCGCTAGAAAGATAGCAAAAGGATCGGAGACCGAAAGACGCAAGGCACTGAGTGTGTCGCTGGTTTGTTCGCGGAGAAAGCACGACTGCAACATCAAAGACGCAGCGAAGAGAAACGCCAGCCAGAGGAGACCCGCGCCGAACCGTCGCGATTCCTCCGAAGTCGGATCGAAGGAAAAGCTGAAGAGCACCATGACGATCAGAACAAAAACAGTAGTAGTTGTGAGAAGTTCGCGCGAACGAAACTCCGTGCGAAGTTCCTTGCCAAGCAGGACCGTCGTATTGGAGAGCAGCGCCATTCACGCGTTCGCAAAGGCCAGGACAGATCGAAAATTCGCACCGGTTCGCGTGTCGGCCACCACCGCGCCGGCATCCAGCTGGATCGCCCGCGTGGCCAGCGTGGAGACTTCCGACTCGCCGTGCAGGCTCATCACGATGGTGCGGCCCGAATCTCTCAAGTGACGGAGCGTCTCGGCAAACCAGTGCGCCCCTTGCGGATCAAGCCCCGTCGTCGGCTCGTCCAGGAGAACCACGGCGGGTTGGTTTAGAAGCGCGCGCGCAATGGCGACGCGTTGGCGCATTCCGCGAGAAAACGTGCGCACTAGGGAGCTCCGGCGCTCCAGCAGGCCCACCTCCCGGAGCAGCGCCTCGGCGCGCGCGGCAGGCTCGGCGATTCCCTGTAGGCGCGCGAAGAGCAGAAGATTCTCTTCCGCCGTAAGCTCATCATAGACCATCGTGGCGTGCGCCACGAAACCGGCCCGCGGCAGCGTCCCGTCTCTCTCTTTCCCACTGTCGAGGAAGCTCACGCGGCCTGACGAGGGACGCACGAGGCAGGCCGCAATTCGCAAAAGCGTCGTCTTGCCGGAGCCGTTCCGCCCGGCGAATACCACGCACTCACCCGCTGAGATTTCCAGAGAAACGCGACGCAGCGCGTAAAGCCCGCCGTACCGTTTGTCAATGTTTTCGAAGCGAATTCCAGTAGGAGAAAAAACCGTCGGCGTCACCGGGCGACCTCGGAGATCGACAGAGCACACCCAGTCTTCAAGGGTTAGCCTCGCACGAGATCGCGCAACACTTTTTCCGTGCTAGCGCGTTCCAATGCATATTCTTCTTCGGAGATGGTGCCCGCTTGTCGGCGCAGCTCGAGCCGGAACAGGCGCTCCTTTAGCCCATCCAGGCTGGTGCCGATGGCCACATCGAGTTCCTTAAGACTTGCGGCCCCGTTTGTTGGAACCGCAGGCGCACTCGGCGCAGAGGGGGCCTTCGATTTGGGTTTCTTCTGCTTTGCTGCAGCAACGTCCTGCTCCACCGGGGCCGGCACAGCTACCGCCACAACCGACTTGCGTGCAAGCAAAATCGCAACCAACGCAAAAACGCAAAGAAATCCAGCGATTAATGGCCATTTCAAAACGTCCAGGCGTCCGGGAACCTGCTGGATCCCTGCGCCGGTTGCTTCGCCGCCGCCCTGCTGTGCGTCCCGGCCCTGCTGCTGACCTTGCTCCGTTCCGGCATTTGCGTCCGGCACCGGCGCCGTGCCAGATACGCTCACGGCCACCAGCGTACCTGCCGGAACATCCTGACGGCCGTAGAGATTCATGCCCTGTTCTTGTCCCCCCGGAGCCAAGCCATCCCCGCTAATCTGCACACTGGGTGGCGCAACAACCAGCAACCGGCCGCCCGGATAAATCGTCGCAATCTTTACCGTCGCCGCGTTCCCCTCGTACGGCAGCGTGTAGGAATACCGCACCGAGTTGTCACCAGGCCGAAACGCGAAGGCAATCGAGTAATGATTATTCTTCTTGTCGATGGGAAGTTGCACGACCGGCATGCCCGCTGGCCCGGCAGCGGCTACTTGTTGGAGCTGGCCTTTTTCCGGCAATGCGAAATTAAAACTGCCGTCGCTCCGGAAATAAGCTACCGGCGGCTGAGACTTGTTCTCTATTTGGTATTCTTCGCCGACAGTCAGCGTCGCACCGTTCGGCTGAAAGATCACCACGTGTGAAGCTACGTTGATCGTCTTCGCGTCCTTGGAAGGCTCATAAATATCCACCTGCGCGGTGGCGGTGCCGGGCGGCACGGCATGATTGAAATTAACGCCGTGATACACCGCGCGGACGAGCATGGGCTGCGCACCGAGCCCGGGATGCTCAAACGTGAATTCCCCTTGCGCGCCGCTCTTGGAATGGGCGACTTCCTGCATCCCCCCCTGAAGCTGGATCAGGATGAGCTCAATTCCCGCCGCTGCTTTGCCAGTTGTGCCGTTCATCACCGTGCCGCGAACCGTCCCGGCCTCGGCGATCGCCAGTGGAGCCAGCACCAGTGCGCCGAGCAATGCCAAACGCGCGGAGTAAGGGCGCCTCATGGCGCGCTCCCGTCAGCCGAGCGTGTTCCGCGCGGCCGCCGCACCTGCGCATCTGTCACCTGATCGATCTCCACGAGCACCAGCGCCGCTTCATTCTCAAGGCCTGTCTTCATCGCTTCGAAGTCACCTTCCGAGTATTTTCCGGAACGATACTCAAACCGCAGATCGCGCAGATTGTCGTAAATCGTGTCGCGGCGCTCCAGCAGTTGATCGAGCCGGGTCCGGTGCGGGGCAAGATCGGAGGCATCCGGCTGAATGTAAAATATAAAAAGCATGGTGGCAATGGCCAACGCCAAGCATGCACCCAGCACCGCCCAATCCCCGGAGGCAATCAGGAATATCGCAAGTGGGTAAAGCGCAGGCACCATCATTTAATCCTGAGTCTCGCGTGACGCCCGCGCTCTGGAACGCTCCAACAAGTCGGCTGAAATGCCCGGGGCGGCTCCGGCGGGCGCGGCGGGGCGCTTTCGCCACCTGGATATCACGAAAACGACCAGTCCCGTGCCAACGAACAGATAAACGCTCGGCAATACCCAGGCGACGAGACTGAAACCTGATTTGGGCGGTTCCGCGTACACTTTCGTTCCGAATTCCTGCACGAACATTTGCGTGATGGCATCCTCGGAATCGCCACGCGACAAGCTCTGGTCCAATTCCTTCAGCATGCTCGAGGACGTGCTGCAGCCCACGTGATTGCATCCCGTAAGCACCTGGTTGCAGTTGCACATGCACATGAACTTGCCGCCCACCTGTTTCGCGCGATCGGAGAGTTGCTGTGCCCCGGCGGGCGTGATCAGCAGCGGCACAACGGCGAACATCACCAGCATGGTAATCGCGGCAACGGGCCGCGCTTTTTTAGTCATGGCCCTCTCGCAATGTAACCGACGGAGTAAGTCCATGCGCTAATGGTTGTGCCGCTGGCTGCGGGGCGCCCGCGAGCACCAGCACGGCGCGGCGGTTCGGCAACATCGCCACCAGCGTTCCAAACACCACCACTGCTCCTCCGAGCCAGATCCACTTCACCAGAGGATTCAGATAGGCATGTAGCACGGGCAGGTTTGTCTCCGGGCTATCTCCGGCATAGACCACGTACAAATCTTCCTTCAGCGTGGAGTAGATCGCCACCATCGTGCCGTTTTGCTCATTCGTCGAGAAGTGCCGCTTCTCCGGATAAAGCATCATCAGCGGCTTTTTGTCACGCAGCACTTCGACGTTCATCCGTTGCGCGGTATAATTCTTCTCCGGCTTACTGTCGAAGCCCTGCAGCAGCAAAGTGTACGGCCCGATCTGCATGGTCTGGCCAACCTGCATGTCCTTTTGTATGTCGCGGTTAAACGCCGCACCAGCCAGCCCGATGAACACGAACACCATCCCCACATGAACGATATAACCGCCATAACGCCGCGTATTGCGCAGCGTGAGATCCACCGCCGATGCCAAAAACGAAGCGCCGGCGCGCGCGCGAATCACCTTCGCACCACGATAGAATTCCAAGCCCACTGTGGAAGCCACAAATACGCATAGAATCAGGCACACCCAGGAGTAGATCTCGCGGAACCCAAACACCAGGGCAATCACGCCGGCCACCAACCCGATTGCCAGCGGCCAGCCAAAATTCCGCTTTAGGCTCTCGGTGGAAGTCTTCCGCCACGCCAGCAGCGGTCCCACGCCGGTCAAAAACAGGAGCAGCAACCCGATGGGAATGTTCACCTTGTTAAAGAACGGGGCACCCACACTGATGCGGTTGCCGGTGATCCACTCGGAAAAAACCGGGAACAGCGTCCCGGAGAGAATTGCGATACAGGACACCAGAAGAATCAGATTGTTAAATAGGAAGCTCGATTCGCGCGAAACGATCGAATCAAGTTGATTCTCGCTCTTCAGGTAGTCGCGATTCTTCAAATAGGCCCCGAAGCACACCGTTATAATAAGTACGAGAAAGCCCACGAACCAGGTGCCGATGCTGGATTGCGCGAAGGCATGCACCGAGCTGACGATGCCACTGCGTGTCAGAAATGTCCCCAGGATACAGAGCAGGAATGTGGAGAACACCAGCCACACATTCCAGACCTTCATCATGCCGCGCTTCTCCTGCATCATCACGGAGTGCAGGAAGGCCGTGCCCGTCAGCCACGGTAAGAAGGAGGCGTTTTCAACCGGATCCCAGCCCCAGTAACCGCCCCAGCCGAGCACCGCGTAGGCCCAGTGGGCGCCCAGCAAAATGCCCATGGACTGAAACATCCACGCAATCATGGTCCACTTGCGCGTCAGATGAATCCACTTCTCGCCTGGGTAGCGGGCCAGCAGCGCGCCCAGCGCAAAGGCGAACGGAATGGTGAAGCCGGTATACCCCGAATACAGGTTGGGCGGATGGATCACCATCTCCGGGTATTGCAGCAGGGGATTCAATCCGCTGCCGTCGGCCCGCGCGACGTAATTCATCACCCCGTCTGCTCCCGCCGACGCCAGCGCTTTGAACGGGCTGGCAACAAAGTTATTCAGCGTGAGGAAGAAAATCTGCACGCCGGCCATTACAACGCCGACGTAGGGCATCAACTCGCCATTCTTGTTCCGGTAGGTGACCAATACGGACAACACATAAACGGCCAGGAGGAAGCTCCAGAACAGCAGCGAACCTTCCTGCCCGGACCACAGCGCGGCGATCTTATAAAATGTCGACAGGTCGCGATTGCTATGTGCCACGACGTAGGCGTTGGAAAAATTGTCGCTGAAGAACAGGTATTCGAGGCTGAATGTGGCGAGGAAAATCAGGCCGCAGGTGGCCATGCCGGCCTGCCGGGTGCTCTTGATTAGCAGCGGATGCCGCGTGAAAATTGCCGCGATACCCCCGCCAAACGCATACACCGCGCACACAAATGCTAAGACCAGTGCAAAGGAACCGAATACATCCATGGCGACCCCGCTTCCCCCCGGCGATTCCGGGTCCGCTACATGCTGCTGCGCTGGGGTGAACTTGCTGCCGCGCCACCGCTACCCCCCGGTGCGGCCTCATACTTGGAAGCGCATTTAGCCTGAACAACCTCAGCGACAAATCGGCCGTCCGGACTGGGGTGGCCCTCTACCAGGGCTTGGGACTTGTCTACAAAAGTATCCGGCAGTGGGTCGCTGCCAATGTAACTGACCGGAAGCGTCTTACCTTCGCCTTCCAACACAAAATCAATCCGGCCGCTGAGGCGGTGAATGCTTCCGGGTGCGACGGTGCCGCCGACGCGCATGCGTTGACCCTTCGCGGCGCCCGTCAGCGTTGGAAGTTCGGCGATGGTGTGATAGTACGTCTTGCTTTCTCCGTACCCCAGCCACGCCAGAAATCCCATCGAAGCTACAATGACACCGATTCCCACGCCAAACTTTACCTGCTTCTTCACGGTAGTACTCCTGCCACGCCACCAATCCAGCGCACGGTACGATTCTATCACACTTAAAAAGGTCGTCTACCTGCTCCGAGTGCCATTTGTTTTACTGCTAACGGCCAGCTTGCGCTCCTGCCCCATAGGTCAGTCTCCCGGGGGGCCTGCCAGCGCGTCTCTTAACCGTGCCACCGAATTCCCCGACGCGGAACCGTCGAACTCGACGAGCTCCAAGACCACCGGGCAACCCAGTTCCAACGCCAAAAGTTTATCCACAATGGGCCCCAGCGCCTGAGAGATCAGCACCACTCGCTTCGGTTTCAGGGATCGGCGAATCCTTCTAGCCATGGGCTGGACGCGCTCTGCCAGCAACGCGGCAGACTCGACCCCTCGACCGGCGTGCTTGCCCAGCGGGCATTCCAGGACGTGAGTTAGAAAAAATCCCGCCCGTTGAAACTCCGCCGGCACAACCCCGGCTGCTTTTCCCACCGTAGAGATCCCTAGCGCATCCAGCAGGAGCGCCGCTTCCCCGTGGAACTCTCCGCTGGGGGCATACAGAAAATCGCTTTCCTCTTGCGGCGAGAAAGCGCCCAGCACCAGCGTGTTGATATGCACCGGCCGGTACCGGGTCGTCCATTCGAGTCGCTGGAGTCGGCGCGCAATATGCTCGCTCGACGCGGTCTGTCCGCATCCGTCACACCGCAGAGCGATTGAGTTTGTCATCCGTGTTATGGCAAGCGCAGGTAAAGGTTAAGCGCTGACTAGCCCGGCGCTTTACCTCAATCTGAATGTAGTGCAGAGAGGAAAAGAGTGCAAATGGATCGGTTTCCGCGGGACTGGCATCAAAAAACTTAAGACGAAACGGGCGTGTCCGACGGCAGCTTCGAACCCAGGCACCACTTCAGTTCCTGGCTCATCTCTGTGATTTCCATCCCGGGCATCACGATGAACTTGCAGCTCAGCATCTCGTGCGGTTCGTCCTCATCCGGCAGTTGACACGTCACGCGGCAATACTGGCAATCCTGATTCCAGCAAAAGCGCCCGTACGGAACCGTTTCGGGGCTGATGAACTGGAAACATCTTAGAAGCGAATTCCGCTCGGGGACCTGAAACTTTATCCCCGAGACCATAATTTCCACCAGTTTTTCATAAGGACGGAAGGGTTCCGACATGACCAATCCTGTTCTCTGTGAACCGGCCTGTGCCGCCATCCCATTCCCCTGCACTGGGACACCTGGCCACTTGCCACAGATGATTGCCTACTCAGGGTAGACCGCAGATTTCACGTGCACAACGCCGACTCTGGTCCACGTTCCCAAAGTGCTACGGGGTGCACTCCCCCCGCAGTCCCCCTGCCGACGGCAAAGCATGTAGCGACAAAACAAATTCCATCCGCAAGCACATCGGCACTACTTCTCTGTATTCTCCTTCGCCCACAATTGATAGCTGACAAACGCGAGCTGGCGGCTATCCGGCGACCACGAGGGCACATTCATCGTTCCCTGCCCTCCGAACAATTTCGCCAGCACGGTAATCTTCTTGTCTTTCAGAGACATCAAACGCAGCATCACTTCTTTGTTCTCCGGATGGCCGGTCACGTTTGCGTCATACGTCAGGAACACTAGCTGCTGCCCATCGGGCGAGATGTGTGGGAACCAATCGTTGTATTGGCCAAAGATTACCTGCTCCTGCTCGCTTCCATCGGCCCGCATCCGCCAGATCTGCATGTGCCCGGTGCGTTCAGAGTTGAAGTAAATGTATTTGCCGTCGGGCGTGTATTCCGGCCCATCGTCCAGTCCCTTGGCGGTCGTCAGCTGCGTCTCCTCGCCGCCGGAAGCGGGAATCGCATAGATATCGAAATCCCCGTTCCTCTGGCCCACGAACGCCAGCGTTTTCCCGTCCGGAGACCACCCATGCCAGTACGACGGAGATTTTTGAGTGATGCGCCGGGGCGCGCCGCCCCCGATCGGCACGACATACACCAGGGAGCGATGCTCCTCCTGCGACTGGTCGCTGATGGCCAGTTGCGTGCCGTCCGGCGAAATGCCGTGGTCGTTGTTGCAGCGTGTTGCGAATCCTGTGTCCATGGTCTGCGGGGTCCCGCCCATCACGGGAATCTTTTCGATGTACCCGTTCCTGTTGAAGAGCAGGCTCTTGCCATCCGGCATCCAATTGGGCGCCTCAAACCGCTCAGCTGCAACGTAAATGGCGCGCCGGTCCGTGGAGGCCACGGTAATGATTTCGAGCGTACTGTAGAGCGTCGACGCTGCGGCGGCCGCAGGCTCTGCAGTCTTCAAATCTACATTCGAGAACACCGCTGTTTCCACCACGTCTTTATCGTGGCTGCACACGCCCATCCCCACGTAAAACGGCGCTTTCAAAGTGATCCTCGTGGACCCGCTCGCCAGATAAAATTCACCTTTTTTGTCCGCCAGCCACAGGGAGAAGTACGCGCCGCGTTTTTCAATCCGCAGCCGCGCAGGTGCGGAAATGCTGGTCTGTATTTCGTGCGTGGCCGCACCCTTCTCCTCGCGATATTGCAGCGAGGTCAGACCGTTGCCGTGCAACGCCGCGTCGGCGTAAGGCGAATCCGCGTCAAGGCTTTGGCGGATCATGAGCACCGCTTTGCGATGCTCATTCACTCCCTTGCCGAGAAAAGAGATGTCCGCCGTCAGCGTCGCATCGCCGGACACTTTCTTCCACACGAATTGGAAAGCATCGCTGGCAAACCACATATTCTCGCCGCTGCCAGCAATGGTGTAGCTGCGCTTCGCCGCGTCGTATTCCACGGACCCCGCGTGAAGAACGTTGCCAACGTCTCCATGGCCCTCGAAAGGGTCGGTCCCCGTTGGGGAGTGTTCCGCCCTGGCGCTGTTCTTTGCCGCGCCCAACAATGCAAGAGCGGCAGCCAGCACCGTCAACCAAGTGGCTTTCTTTCTGTCCACGGTAAAATCCTCCCATTCAGCAAGACGAAGGGGAACGTTAGGCTGGCTCCGCTTTATTGTCAATTCGCGCGGTTCGATTTCTGTCTTCGCCTTTATTTCCCTTTTCCCTCCTCGCATGGTATCTTCGCTGCCGGAGGGGGGAATTCGTTCATGTCCGTCAATAAAGTTATTCTCGTCGGCCGTCTGGGCCGCGATCCCGAAACCCGCTACACCGGCGGCGGCCAGGCCGTCGCAAATTTCTCCGTTGCCACTGATGAGTCTTACAAAGACAAAAACGGGGAGCGCCAGAAGCGGACCGAGTGGCACAAGATCGTCGTGTGGGGCAAACAGGCTGAAATTGCTCAGCAGTATCTTAAGAAGGGTTCGCTGATCTTCATCGAAGGCCGCATCCAGTCCCGCGAATGGCAGGACAAAGAAGGTCAGAAGCGCACCAGCTTTGAGATTGTCGCCAGCAACTTCCGCATGCTGGGTGGCCGCGCCGAAGGCGCTGCCGCGGCCGGTGCTGGGGCCAGCGGAGGTGCTGGTGCCCGCGCTGGCGGGGGCGATGACTTCGAAAGCCACGCCGCGCCTGCTGACGATTCTTACGGCGGAGGTGGCGCTTCTTCCGGCGGCGCACCGGAAATCTCCGACGAGGATATCCCCTTCTAGGTCGGGCAGCGGAGCATGGATTTGCGCTGTAACAACGACGATGGAAAAAATATCGTTGAGAGATCTCGCGTCCGTTCTTCTCGTGCCATGTTGGGTGCAGACTACAGCTAAGGCTGAACACAAGAATAGCAAGGGAACCTGAGTCCTTATCTCCGCAGTCGCGGAGATAAGGAACGGCGAGTCGGTCTCCGTGAGATTCCACCTGCCAAGTCACTCGGTAATGATCGGCGCAATCTCCCGGCAAGATCTGTGCCGATGGAAAAGGGTTAAGCCCGCAAAACTCAATGAGATGGTAATGCCCACGATCAATCGCCAACTTCGCCTTCAGAATCGTCCGAAAGGACTCCTGGCTCCCGGTGATCTTCAGCCAGTCGAAGACCCGGTGGCGCCGCTAAGCGATGGCCAAGCACTGGCCCGGGTCAAATATCTCTCCATTGATCCAACCATGCGTGTCTGGATGGTTGCGGATACGTACCTGCCCGCAGTGCCGATTGGTGAAGTCATGCGCGCCTTTGGTTTTGCCGAAATCATCGAGTCGCGCCACCCGGACTATCAAAAGGGCGACCGCGTGATGGGTCTCACCGGTCTGCAGGATTACGTGATCGTCGACTCTTTAGACAAGCGCTCATTTCAGAAAGTCCCCAAGATCCCTTTCGTTTCGGACACCGCATTTCTCGGAGTGCTCGGCATCAATGGCCTAACTGCGTTTTTCGGGATGGAAATCGCCCAGCCGAAAAAAGGTGAAACGCTCGTCGTTTCCGCCGCCGCTGGCGCTACCGGCAGCATCGTCGGTCAAATTGGAAAGATTCACGGCTGCCGCGTCATTGGCATCGCTGGCACCGACGAAAAATGCGCCTGGATCGTCAAGGATCTCGGCTTCGACGCCGCGATCAACTACAAGCATCCGGACTGGAAAGAAAAACTAGCCGCGGCCACGCCCAATGGCATCGACATCGATTTTGAAAATGTTGGGGGAGAGATCATGCAAGCGGTGCTCGGCCGCATGAATCTCTTTGGCCGCGTCGTTGTCTGCGGACTCATCTCCGGATACACCAAGGAAGATCCCGGCATGGCCAGCTTCGCCACTGTCTTGGTCAAGCGCCTCCGCGTTCAGGGATTCATTATTCTCGATTATGCCTCGCGCTTCATGGAAGCCGCGAAGCAGTTGGGTCAGTGGAAAATGTTCGGCAAGCTCAAGGACCGAGAGACCATCGTGGAGGGACTGGAGAAGGCGTCCGACGCCATCAATATGCTCTTCACGGGCGGCAACACGGGAAAGCTAATCGTCAAAGTGTGATCGAACTACGCGACCGCACCGAATTACTGCTGTGCGTTTCTCTTTCTTTCTTCGTCCAAGCGCTTCAAGAACTCTTCGAACTTCGGCTTCTGCTCCGGCGTAAGAATCGCCCGAATCTGTTCTCGCCCCTTAAGTCGAGCTTCGTTGATCTGCGGATCCGTTGACTGGTGAATGGCTTTGTACTGGGCTTGCACGCTGGTTATAATCGCGTCAAGCTGCTTCTGCTGGTCGGGGTCCAGATTCAATTCCTGGGTCAAGCGCTGCACCTTCTGCGCCCGCTTTTCCGCTTCCGTCATCTGCGGGGGAGCGGCAATCACACGGTGGGCAAAAACATACCCAAGCATCCCTCCGAGCGCCGCCCCGAGCAGGAAAACAACGCCGACCCATAGGGCCGCCTTGCGGGTTGCAGACGTACCGTTCATTGCTTCTGCTCAGCCAGGCTAATGAGCACATCATCCTGATTGAGGGGTGCCTGCGGCGCTTCAAAAAGATATTCCTGGTTCGCCGTCGCGGCTGGTTGGTTCGCCGGCGTCGTAGAAGGCCTTTCATACAACCACGTACTGGCCACCAGCAAAAGCGCTCCTGAAGCCACGGCCAGCCGTGAAGCAAACCTCGGCACTGCCAGCCACGTACTTGCCATTTCCGATAATTCCCTCTCACGCGCGGCGATGGCGGCCATGACGCGGGACGCAAACCATGGCCTAGACACCTGTGTGGAAGAGGCCGCGCCCTTGAAGATTTCCCGTGTCGCGAATACATCCTGCGCCGCCTCTCGGCAACTCCTGCACGCGGCGACGTGAGCGCGCTGCGCCGCAGGCCAGGTCTGGCTCAACTCTTCGACAGGTACGGCTTCAGGACGAGCCGCTGCGGATTCCTCCAGCAAATCCTGCAGCTTCCTGCACTCTTCATCACTTTTCTTCACCAGGTTCCACATCCCGCCTCCTCGCTGCTCGTGCCTTCATACTGAATCTCCGCGCTTTTTCGCCTGGCTCACCACCCGGCGCCGGGCCCGAAAGAGCCGCACCTTCACCGTATTACCATTCAGATTCAGGACTGCCGCGATCTCCTCGATGGAGAATCCCTCCACTTCTTTCAGGATCAGCATCAGCCGGTCCCGTTCATCCAATCCTTCCAGCAGGCGCTCCACACGCTCCCGCGCTTCGATCTTCTCCCTGATATCAGGCCCGGGGTTCTCTTTTTCCCCTGACGTGATGACCTGTCTGGCCTGTTCCTCGCTCAAATCGGACTCGTACAACAGGGGTCGAACCTTCTTCTTTCTCAACAAGTCCCAGCACTCATTCACGGTGATCTTATACAGCCAGGTGCTGAATGCCGCTCGTTGATCAAATCGCTTGAGCGAGAAATACGCCTTGACAAAAACCTGCTGGGCGATATCCTCCACATCCTCCCGCCTTCGCAGGATCCCTCCTGCCACGGCAAATACTCGGTGCTGATGACGCCGCACCAATTCCTCAAACGCCTCTTGATCTGCTCTCTGTGCCCGGCGAACCAATTCGCGGTCGTCGGTCGCGCCGGCAGGTCGGGAGGCAGGCCCCCGCGCGGTCCCTACCGCGGGGGGCAGATCAAAGGGCTGCACTTTTGGGACGCGCGCCATAGGCATTTGGTTACGGTGACTATCTCCAATTTGCGCAAACCTGCATCAAATGTTTCACTTCCGCAGCGGCAAGTTTGTACTTGCTTCCTATCTTACCTACATGGAATAATGCCGGCATGATTATTGGTGACCGGCTTCGCGCACTCCGCGAAGAAAAGAAACTCTCCCAGGGCGACATCGAAAAACGAACGGGTCTGCTTCGTTGTTATATTTCCCGCGTAGAGAATGGTCATACTGTCCCGGCCATCGAAACGTTGGAAAAACTCGCTCGCGCTCTCGAGTGCCCACTCTATCAACTCTTTTATGACGGCGAGGAACCGCCGCAGTTGCCGAATCTCCCCAAGCGCAAGTCATCCGATGACATCGCCTGGGGCAGCGTTGGCAAAGATGCACGCTTTCTCAACAAGCTTCGCCGCTTGCTGAGCAAAGTGGAAGAAGGGGATCGCAAACTCATTCTGTACATGGCCCAGAAAATGGCCAACCGATAGTCCTGCGATCGGACTTCTGTGATCGTCGCCGTTCCACATCAGCTCACCTTACAGGAAAGGCCGCACACACCCGCTGGGCGGCCTCTTTGTCTTTCCGGGCCGCCGATTTTCAGCAAGGCTTCCTTTCGAGGGTTAAGTCCGCTCCCTCTGGTCATTAGCCTGACCTCTCAGAGAACTATTCCCACTCGATCGTGCTGGGCGGTTTAGAGCTGATATCGTAAACTATTCTTGTCACACCGGTTACTTCGTTGACGATGCGGGTAGAGATACGTTCCAGCACTTCCCCGGGCAGCCGGACCCAGTCCGCCGTCATGGCGTCATCGGACTCCACCACCCTCACGGCCACGGTTAGCCCATAGGTTCGCCCATCGCCCATGACCCCCACGCTCCGCACGGGGAGCAGAACCGCAAATGCTTGCCACACTTTGTCATACAGTCCCGCACGGCGAATTTCCTCCACCACGATCGCGTCGGCGTCCTGAAGGGTTACCAGATGTGGACGGGTGATCTCCCCGAGCAGACGGACCGCCAGCCCCGGCCCCGGAAACGGGTGTTTCACCAGAATCTCTTCCGGCAGGCCCAGCTCCTTGCCAATCCGACGAACTTCGTCCTTAAAGAGGTCCCTCAGGGGCTCGACCAACGCAAAAGGCATCTTTTCGGGCAATCCGCCGACGTTGTGGTGCGTTTTGATCGTAGCCGAAGGCCCCTTTACGGAAACCGACTCGATTACGTCGGGATAGAGCGTTCCCTGTACCAGGTAGCCGATCTCTCCGCGGGCCTCCCCCGCTTGGAGCTTTTGCGCCTCCTCAGCAAAGACAGCGATGAACTCCCTGCCGATGCGCTTGCGTTTTTCCTCGGGGTCGGTAACCCCTTTCAATCGAGCGAGAAAGCGCTCAGAAGCGTCCACGCCGAGGACGTGGAGTTTCAGCCGGTCGCGCAACATCTCCAGGGTCTGCTCAAACTCGTTCTTCCTCAGCATCCCGGTATTCACGAAGATATTCGTCAACCGGGTGCCCATGGCCCGGTGCACGAGCACCGCCGCGACCGTGGAATCCACGCCGCCGCTGAGCCCGCAGATGGCCCACTTATTTCCCACCTTCTCGCGGATCGCCGCGGTGCTCTCCTCGATAAAAGCTGCCCCGCTCCACTTCGGTTCTGCTTTACACACGCGAAACAAAAAGTTTCTCAATAGCTCCGTTCCTTGCTCGGTGTGCTTCACTTCCGGGTGAAACTCAACGGCATAGATCTTCTTCGCCGAATTTTCCACGGCGGCGATGGCATTCTCGGTTCGCCCGATGGTTCGAAATCCTTCCGGAAGCGTTCGAACGTGGTCGCCGTGGCTGTTCCACACGCGCAGCGAGGCCGCAACCCCGGTAAACAGGTCGGATGCACCATTCGCTTTCGAATCGTCAATCCTCAATTGCGCGCGGCCATATTCGCGCCGCTCCGCCTTCTCTACCGTGCCGCCGAGCGTGCGGGTGATCCACTGCATCCCGTAACAAATTCCCAGCACCGGGATGCTGAGTGCCAACACCTGCGGATCGCACTTGGGTGCTTCAGGGTCATAGACCGAGCTCGGCCCCCCCGATAATATGATTCCTGCAGGCTCGAGCTTGCGGATTTCTTCGATCGAAGAAGTGCATGGTAGAACGGCGGAGAAGACCTGCTGTTCCCGGATGCGGCGCGCAATCAGCTGGGTGTACTGCCCACCGAAATCCAGAACCACCACCCCGCCGAGTTCCGCTTTCATCCGGCCTCCCTGCTCTTGCGCTTGCTCCGCCGCCTGTTTTGCTGCGTTCTCCATGATGCCATCCCCTCATGCCACGACAAGATTCAATAGTCTGTCCGGCACAAAAATGATTTTCATAATGCGTTTGCCGGCGAGATGCGGCGCAATCACGGCATCCCCTTGCGCCAGTTTTACGACCTCTTCTTCCCCGCTCCCCGCCGCTACCTTCACTTTGCCCCTCAGCCGTCCGCAAACTTGCACCGGGATTTCGACTTCCTCCTCCCGCGTCAACACCTCATCAAATGCCGGCCAGGCCGCCTTCCATAATCCGTATTTATGTCCGAGCATTTCCCAGAGCTCTTCCGCCAGGTGTGGGGTCATCGGCGCCAGCATCAGCGTCAGTAGTTCCAGCACTTCCCTGCGTACTTCCGGTCGCACGTCTTTTTCCAGCGGTTCTTGCAAATAAATCTCATTGGTAAGCTCCATGATCAGCGCAATCGCGGAATTGAAGTGCCAGCGAGTCTCGAAGTCCTGCGTCACGCGCCGCAGTGTCTGGTGAACTTTGCGCAGCAGGGTCTTCTCCTTTGCCGTAGCGGCATCGATGCTTCCGCCCTTCACTCCGCGAACGCCCTGCGCGTGCCGGTCCACCAGCCGATACACGCGGTTTAGAAACCGCCATGATCCTTCGATGCTCTCCTCGCTCCACTCCAGGTCTTTTTCCGGCGGAGCCGCGAACAGCGTATAGAGACGACCCGTGTCCGCCCCATATTTTTGAGCCATGTCTTCCGCGCCAACCACATTGCCCTTCGACTTTGACATGGCCACGCCGCCCTTTTGCACCATGCCTTGAGTAAAGAGCCGCGCCGCCGGCTCGTTATGTCTGATGAGCCCAAGGTCGCGCATCACTTTGCACCAAAAACGCGAATAGAGCAGGTGCAGGATGGCGTGGGTGATTCCCCCGATGTACTGGTCAATCGGAAACCAGTAGTCGGCCATGGCCGCATCATAAGGCGCTTGGTCGTTGTGCGGATCGCAGTAGCGGTAGAAATACCAGGACGAGTCCACAAACGTATCCATGGTGTCCGTCTCGCGCCGCGCCGTGCCGCCGCATTTTGGACAAGTCGTATTCACGAACTCCGGCGTGGCTGCCAGCGGCGATTCGCCCATGCCCGTCAGTTTGGGGTTCGGCGGCAGCAGTACCGGCAAATCCATGTCCGGCACTGGAACCATGCCATCCTTCGAACAATAGATGACCGGGATCGGCGTGCCCCAGTACCGTTGCCGCGAAATGCCCCAGTCCTTCAACCGGAAAATGGTCTCGGCGCGCCCGATTCCTTTTTGTTCTGCGAACGTGGTCATCTTGGCGATCGCCGCTTCCGGCGAAAGCCCGTTGTACGGTCCGGAGTTGACGAGTTTCCCTTGCTGGTGCTCGTCGAACGCCGCCGTCAGCTTTTCTTCAACTAGCTCTTGGCCTTCGAGCGGCTGCACCACCACGCGCACCGGCAACCCGTATTTCCGGCAGAACTCCAAGTCCCGCTGATCGTGCGCCGGAACCGCCATAATGGCTCCCGTCCCATATTCCATCAGGATGAAATTGCCCACCCAGATCGGAATCTTCTCGCCACTAAAGGGGTTGGTGGCGTATCGTCCGGTGAAGAAGCCTTCCTTCTCCATCGTCGCCAACTCCTCGGTCTTCACTGATGTCTGACGCATTTTGGCCAGCTTAGAGTGTGCTTCCGCGCCCGCGGGTGATTCATTCAGCAGCTTCGGCAGCAGCGGATGCGCCGGCGCAAGGATCACCGCAGTCGCGCCATATATCGTGTCCATGCGTGTGGTAAAAACTTCGATCGGTTCCGCGCCCGCCACGTCCGCCACGGCGAACTTCACCTTCGCGCCCTGCGACTTCCCGATCCAGTTCCGCTGCATCAAGATGACGCGCTCAGGCCATCCGCCCTCTAGTTGCTTCAAATCATCCAGCAGCTGCTCCGCATACGCGGTGGTCTTCAGGAACCACTGCTCGATCTCGCGCGATTCCACCAACGTATCTTCGTGCCGCCAGCAGTAACCGCCATTCACCACCTGCTCGTTTGCCAGCACCGTGCAACACTTAGGGCACCAATTCACGCGGCTCTTTTTCCGGTAGGCCAGCCCGCGGTCCAGCATGCGTAGGAAGAACCACTGGTTCCAGCGGTAATATTCAGGTTCACAGGTGGAGATCTCTCGCCGCCAGTCGTAACTGAACCCAAAGCGCCGCAGCACGCGCTGAAATTCCGCAATGTTCTTGTTGGTCCACTCGCGCGGGTGGGTGTTGTTCTTGATCGCCGCGTTTTCCGCCGGCAGGCCGAAGGCGTCCCAGCCCATCGGATGCATCACGTTGAATCCGCGCATCCTCTTCACACGCGCCACGACGTCCCCTATCGCATAGTTGCGCATGTGGCCCATGTGCAGCGTACCGGAAGGGTACGGCAGCATCTCCAGAACGTAATACTTGGGCTTCGCCGCGTCCGCCTCCGACTCGAATACGCGCGCCTCTGCCCAGCGCTTCTGCCACTTCTCCTCGATTTTGTGCGGATCGTATCCCGACCCCGTGCCCGGTATGTTCTGCTCCGCCACGCTGGCTTATCCCCTTTTTTTCTTTGCCGAACCCTTCCTGGCCCCGCCCTTCTTCGTCCGCGGTTTCTTCTCTGAGCGTCTTGGCGTCCGGCGCCTGCCCCGCCCCGATGGGAGCGTCTCTCGCTTAGCGTTTCTCTTCTTCTCTGTTTTTCTGTGTAGCGAAATCCTTTTTTGCAGCGCCGCGGTCAGCATGGAGAATCCTTTCTCCGCTTCCGGCTCCTGGCCCTTCAATCCCGCCAGCTCCCACAACATCGCCACGTTCCGCCGGTCATCGCCAGGATCATCGATCGGTGTCTCGGCCACAAAGGCCCGTCCCGGCAAACCTTCCGGCGCCGCCGCGCTGAATCGCGGATGCCGCAAAATTCTCGCAAACGCCTCCGCTCCAATCTTTCCTTTTCCGATGTGCTCGTGCCGGTCCACGCGCCCGCCCAGCGGAATCTTCGAATCATTCACGTGAATCACCGGCACGTTCTCGAGCCCAATCGCGCCGTCAATCTGTCCGATCGTTGAAGCCAGCCCGCCCGGGCTCTTGATATCGTATCCCGCGGCAAAGAGGTGCGCCGTATCCAGGCACGCCCCCACCGGCAAGTTTCGCAACCCCGCCAAAATCTCTCCGAGTTCTTCCAGCCGCGCCCCGACTGACGTTCCCATCCCCGCCGTGTTCTCGATCAGTATTCGCAGCCCGTCCATCGGTGCGTGCTTCGATGCCTGCTTCACTGATTCCACGATCGTCGAAATCGCCTGCTCCGTCGTCGATTCACCGCGGGCCCCCGGGTGCACGATCAGAAAGTCCGCTCTCAACGCTATGGCTCGCACGATCTCATCGTGAAATGCCTGAATCGAGCGCGTCTGCAGCATGCGCTCGGCCGACGCGAGGTTGAGCAGGTAGTTGGCATGTATCACCAATGGGCCGAGCCGCAGCTCTTCCCGGCGCGCCCGAAAGGCCTTGGCGTCTACGTCCGAAATCCGCGTCGACCCGCCTTGCCACATCCGGGGGCTGGCCGAGAAGATTTGCAGTGCGTTGCAACCCAGTTTCCGAGCCGATTCCAGGGCATTCAAATAGCTTCCCGCGATGGAGGTATGAATGCCGATGCGCACACGCCCATCCATCCAGGATGGCGGGTGAGGTTCAGGTTCAGGTTCGGGGCGGTACTCGTCTTCGGGATCGAATTCAGTCGGTTGGAGGATGGGCTGGTCAGGCACGCCGGTGGAAAATTTTTGCTCCGTCATAAACCAACTATTCTAGCACACGCGCCAAATCACCTCTGGGGTTGGCGGGTCTTTGGAGGAAGAGACACCCCGCCGTATCAGCCTCCTCTCCAGACTGCCAGTCCGGAATTCAGCTATCCCTGCGGTCTTTCGTGCCCGAAGATGGAAAGCGGATTCCCGCGCGACTCCTCTGTCCTTCGGTTCGCAGCGGCAATCACTTGGTCGGCCGGCCGATTGGCGATGCACTCCAGGGAATCTGCGATGCGCGACAAGTCATGAAGAAGCCGGTCGATTACGGCGGACCTCTGCAGGACAACAGTTCGTCTCCGGCGGAATAGCTGAACGACCCAAGCCCCTAGCGCAATCAAGACAATTGCGCCGGTGACGAGTTGTTCGTAACCGGTTATAGTGAGAGTTCGGCCGAAAATAGTAAAGACATGATCCGAGAGCAATTCTTCCTCCCGGCTGGGGCGCAGAATCACAACAGACCCATTAGATGCCTGGCGGGCTGTGCGCGTCAACGCCCACCGGGAGACTTTCTCGAGCTTCCTGTAAATCCTCCTTGACGAATTAACTCTATCTATGTAGAGTTAAGGCATGGGCATACGCATCCGCCTGTCGCATCCGACCTTGGCCATCCTCGATGCCCTCCTGGCACACCCCGCCCAGTGGCATCACGGCTATGCCATCTCCCTTCAAACCAGTATTCCTTCGGGCACTCTCTATCCCATCCTCATGCGCCTAGATAAGCGGGGCTGGCTTGAAACACGCTGGGAAAACTCCGTTCCGCAAGGCCGCCCTCGGCGGCATCTCTATCGTCTCACCGGCGCCGGCCGCGAATGGGCCCGCGAGGAACTGCGCGCTGCGCAGCAGCGCGAATTCTGGAAGCCCGCCGCGAGTCAGGCGTGACCATGACTTCCCGACAACCGTCACTGCCCTTCTGGCTCGCGCATGCCTCCCTACAGCTCGCTCTTCGACTTTGGCCCAAGGAATCGCGTGACTGGGGTCACGCCCTCGCCGCCGAGCTCGATGAAATTGAAAAGCCGTTCGAGGCCCTACGATGGGCCATAGGAGGAATCATGTTTTTCTCCCGCGCCTCGGCTTCTCACTTCCTGGCTTGGCTGAAGCTCCCGGCTGGCTCTGCCCTTTCCTCAACTTCCCTTCCTACCGGAGTCAGCGCCGCCGTTCTTCCCAAGCGCTCTCGGCTCTTCACCGTGGCCATCCTCCTGGCAACCGCAGTGGTTGTCTGCCTTCCCCAAAGCCGCGAAGCCATCTCTACCGTGCGCGGCAGTTGGAATGGGTATCGGGGATATTCGAGCGATGTCCGCGACTTGCGAAATCTGGCCGCTCGCGCTGAAAAGGAGAGGGACGCGCGCACCCTGGCCTTCGTCGCACTTGCTGCGCCTGACACAGGCAGCGCGATGGCGCTGGCGGATCATGCGGTGGCCATTGACCCGAGCCTAGTGTGGATCTACGCCGGCTCCACGGGACATCCTGAATACGCGCCGCCATCGAAAGACGGACTGGCCCGATTGTTGTCCGCCGACCCTGACAACGCCTTCCCGGAACTCGTCGCCGCGCGAGTCAGCTCCGAGCCGCTATTCCGAAAGCTCATATTCCAGCATTCCCCGACCGAAAAAGAGTTCGAGACGTCCCTGGCCGCTGACCCCCAATGGATGGCTCACATGGACCGCGCTTTTCGAGCGCCCCGCTACGACACCTATTTCAATCGCCATTGGCAACTTACTCGAGAAGTCTGGAACCAGCATCAAGATCTGTCGGCATCGGTGATTTTCAACACACTGTGGGCTCACCCTCTTCCTGACGTGGCTTCCATAAGGAGCTATGGCACTCATCTGGTGCACAACGCTCAGGAGGCCTCTACGGCCGGTCGTCCCGATGAGGCGGAATCCCTGCTTAATCGTGTCGATGAGTTCGGTCGCCATATGGCAGATCAGGGCGAAACCGATTTTGAGCGCATGGTGGGTCTGAGCGTCTCCCATCAAGCATTGGCGGAGCTGCGAACTCTCCAGCAAACCCATGGCATGGACCGTCAGAGCCAGGAAGCAGCGCCGCGCCTCGAGGACGTTGACGAACGGATAGAGAGCCTCGGCCACTCATTCCGACCGTGCAGCCCAGCCGAGCGCGCCCTCGATCACCGAGCCCTCCTGGTCCAACTCTCTGCCGTACTAGCCATGTTGGTCGCCATCGTTGCGGCGTTCAGCCTATTCGCTCTGGAGCTGCCCCTCGCCAGGCCGGGCCAGCAGCGTATCCGACTGCGTCGCACCATTTGCGTTGCCGCGGACTGGGCTCCCGCAGCGCTGCTCATCGGTTGTTTCGCCTTGCTGCTGCTGTTCCAACCCTATGCGCAGATTCTCCGGTCGGCTCGCAGTCTCGGCTCTGCTTCGGAGGCCTGGCATTCCATGCATTTTGCCGGGCTGTTCACTCTATCGGCGAGTCTTGGCGCTCTGGCAGAGCCCTTTACAGCAGTTCACTTCTGGCAAGCATTCATCGCTGCGAGCGTCGGTCTGGCCCTCTTCGTACTGGCGCGCGGATTCCTTGGTCACAAGCGCGCCTAAACGCGAGTACCACCGCATCCATTTGCTGCATCCTGGTGGCTTGCCGTAAACTCTGGGTTCACGAGCTCGGCCGGGGAGCCCTCCATGCTTGTCGTCATGAATTCGCACGCCACCGAGGAGCAAATCCATGCCGTTTGTAAGCACATCGAAAGCCTCGGCTTGAAGCCTCACCCCATGCCGGGGTCCCTCCGCACCGCCATTGGCATCACCGGCAATAAGGGCGCCATCGACCTGGGCATCCTCGAATCCCTACCCGGCGTCGTCGAGTGTATCCCGGTCAGTAAGCCGTACAAACTCGTGAGCCGCGACACCAAGCAAGAAGACAGTATCCTGCGAATTCCCACACCCTCCGGCGACGTCATTGTCGGCGGCGATCACATCGCCCTCGTCGCCGGGCCGTGCGCCGTTGAAACCGAAGAGCAATGCCTGGCTATCGCCGAGCGCCTCAAAAAATCCGGAGTGCGGCTTTTCCGCGGCGGCGCCTACAAGCCCCGCACTTCTCCCTACAGTTTCCAGGGCCTCGGCGAAGAAGGGCTCAAGATTCTCTCGAAAGTTCGCGCCACCCACGGCTTCGGTATCGTCACCGAAGCCATCGACAGCGAAAGCCTCGACCTCGTCGAAGAGTACGCCGATGTCATCCAGATCGGCGCGCGCAACATGCAGAATTTTTCTCTACTCAAACGCGCCGGGCGCGCCAGAAAGCCCGTCCTCCTCAAGCGCGGCATGTCAGCCACGCTCGACGAGTTCCTCATGGCCGCCGAGTACGTGCTCTCCGAGGGCAATTACAACGTTGTGTTGTGCGAGCGCGGCGTGCGCACTTTCTCCGATTTTTCACGCAACACCCTCGACCTGGCCGTCGTTCCGGCCGTAAAAAAGCGTAGCCATCTTCCCATCTTTGTGGATCCCAGCCACGGTACCGGCAAGCGCCACAAAGTCTTGCCACTCTCCCGCGCCGCTGTCGCTGTAGGAGCCGATGGTCTGCTCATCGAGGTTCATCATGAGCCGGACAAAGCCCTCTCCGACGGCATGCAATCCCTGCTCCCCGAGGAATTCATCGCCCTCGCCGGTGAAATGCGCCAAATCGCCGCCGTCCTCCACCGCACCATCAACTAACGAATGTCGACGAACTAGATGTACATCGACTTCGATGACTCTTCAAGAGGTGTGCGCCGGAGCGATAGTGCCCGTTCTTGGTAAGGGATCTGTTGTCTCAGCCAAGCGGTAGATCCGGCCGTTCAGTCCGCAACGCCGCAACCGCGCTTATTCTCCGCTGGCCGCCTTCTTCGCCAGTGCCAGGTTCCCATGCAGCTCAAAAAATCTGCTGGTAAAGCGATTCTCCGGATCAACGGCATGCTTCCTTTGGAAAAAAGCGCCAATCTCGCTGTACGCCTTTCTCAGCCAATCCATCTCCAGTTCCCGCGCATAGGTCAGATAAAACGTTCCGCCGCAATTCACAGCGAGGCGCACCAGCCGATTGATCAGTGCGTTTGCCTTCGCTCGGCCATCGGCCGAACATACTTCGTTGAAGTAAACTATCACCGCGAATGCATTTTCTTTCGGTGCATAGGAAAGAGCCGTTTCGTTGTTGGCTTTCACATACCGTAATGTCACGCCGAGGAGGTTCGTCTCCTCTTCTTGCAGGATGCCCCGCAGGCCTTCCATAAAAGTCATAAACCGCGGAATCGGAACAAAGAACTCTTGTATCACGTCGGTGTCTTTTTCCGAATTATGTTCGAACATCTTCACCGCTGACACCGGTGGCCGCATGGCGTTATTTCTCGACACCAGTGTCTTGGTTGGCGAGTCGCGGGAGAGGTATTTCTCCGCATGCCACCGAAGCGTCTTCCCCCATTTGTATTGCCGCGACAATCCAAACAGAAACCGGTCGCGCGCTACGTTACGCTCGTGGTCCAGCTGAAACACCCCTTTATGGATTCTGTCCGTTTTTCTCCACATCGTTACGATCGTGTCGCTCAGAAAGCAATGCGGTGAAATCGAGGGGCGCGCCAAAAACAGCTCCACAGCGGGATTCGCCCGGACCTCTTGCTCGAAATTCTTGACCAGCGCCGCCAAGGGAATGACCGCGGAGCACTGCTCATAGACGCAATCGTCCACCAGCGCAAAATCCACATCAAGGATGATTCCGAACAATCCGTATCCGCCGATGGCATTCCTGAACATCGCAGGATTCTCGTTCCGGCTAACGGACATTACCGATCCGTCCGCCAGCATGATCCGGAAGCCCAGCACGCTTTCCACAATGGTCGAGAACCGGGTGTCGCGTCCGTGAGCATTTGCCGCCAGCGAGCCCCCCACGGTGAAAATGTTGTCCGACTGCATGGCCTTCAGCGCCAGCCCCGCGGGATTCACGGCCTCTTGGATCTTGTCCCAAGTAATTCCGCTTTCTACCGTTATGCGCTTCTGTTCTCTATCTACGGAGCACACCCGATTGAACTGCCTCATGTCGAGAACCATCGCTCCATTCACAAAGGCGTGCCCGCCCAGGTTGTGACCGGTTCCCATCATGCAGACTGGTAAATTCTCTCGTTGCGCGCGTTGCACAACGTTTCGAATGTCCTCAACGCTTCTCGGCGTTTCAATGGTGCGCGCCACCGCCGCATAAACTCGTCGCGCGTCGGTCACCCGCAGATGAGGGGACTTGTCGAAAAGCTCAGCAATCGCCTTGCTGAGTCGCTGGCGTTCCCGCGGGGGAACCTTTGGATACACCGGCAGGTATAGTAATTTTCGATGAATCTCTCGCGTCTTGGAAGGCTCCAAAGCCTCCCGCCCGGCTGGCGGACAGATCACGGAGAGCGCTGATCCAGATGTGGTTCCATCGAATCCGCGTCGGTGAAGTTCCGCCATGAATCGTTCCCGCGCTTCAACCAGAATCGGAAACACCCAAAAGCTGTGGAACGCCGCCCGATTTCCGGGATAGGAAATCTCGCGCGGCAGCGATTTCGCAAATTCCCTTCCCACGTGGATTCGTTCAGTCAGCCGGACGGCGTCGAACGTCCGCAGCCGGTGTGCCAGCAGCGCCAAAAGTGGGAAGGAGCATTGCTTGTGGATTTCCTTCAGCCAATCTTCCTCATCCAATCCCCGCACCCTAGCGATCAGCTCTTCAAAATCCGTTCCCCAAAGCGCGCATCCGCGGTACAACAAACCGAACAACGACGGCAGAGTAAACAGTTTGAGGATCACATGCGTCAGAAGCGTGCCGGCAAATTCCTTCCGCGTCTGAGTCGGATGCGTCCTCTGGATGACGCGCATCTTCCGTCTAAGCTCCGCATCCCTTACTCGCAGCAGAGCCCCTCCCAGTGACGTCATCGTCTTGATCGAACCGAAGCTGAACATCGCCACATCCGTCTCCGGATGCCCGGTGTAATCGTGGCCGGTAAACGCCTGCGCGCAGTCCTCGATCACCAGGATTCCGTGTTTTTTCGCCAACTCGACCACCGGCCCCATCGGCGTGCGCGTGCCAAAAAGGTGCGCAATCACAATCGCCCGCGTGCGTTCCGTGATGGCCTCTTCGATCGTCGCTATTTCAGGAGCCAGTGTCCCGCCTTCGATGTCCAGGGGAATCGGAACGAGTCTGTGATGCTTCACGATATCAACCATCTCTTTGATGGTCAGCGCGGACATCAGAATCTCACTGCCCGCCGGTAACCCCAGCGCCCCCAGACACATATCGAATCCCGTCCGCACGGTAAACGCCGAAAGCACCGGGAAAGGAGACGCAAACATTCCTTCGAGTTCCGCTTCTTTAGCACGAATACTTCTGGGGAAAGCGCAATAGAACGCCGCGTACAGAAGATCCAACCATCGGATATCCAGCTGCTTCCTGGGATACATTCGGAATCGAAGTGACTTTGTCATTAGGAGAGGTCCGCGCGCAGGCTTAGGATGCCGTTGCTTGCGGGGGTAAACAATTGGCCGTACACTCCACCATTTCCTCGTCGCCTGTTGGACAGTCACCGCCCGAAGGGGCGGATTCTACACCACCCTCTACGCCTACACTACAGCCTGTTTCATGCATGGATTTCGGAGGTTGCCGCTTTTGCCTCTCTTACTTTCATAAATCATGCTCATTTTTCCGGCTCGCTCCTGCTCACCCTCTCGGTGCATTGTTCTTAATGCCTAGTTGCTCCTGAGCCGCTAGCCACGCTTCAAGATGCTCGCGCCCATTCTCGTCGAAAGTCTGCAGGACGATTCCCGCCATTCCTTCCGTGTTGATCCAGGCCACCTGCCCCTTCCCGGTAACGCTTGCTCCCGAAGACAAATCAAATGCGAAATCGATGATCGAGGAATGGCGCAACGCTTTCGCGCTGCGCACAGCCATCCCTCCTTCACTCAGGTTGGTCATCCGTGCATGTTGCTCCGCTACCCCATCCTTCAAGACCAGCGGGAGATTCACGGCATGCCGGAAGTAGCGGCGCCGCTCGCGCTCCAGCAACTCTTTTGCAATCGTGATATGTAACGCCACGCTATCCTGGTGCAAAGGCTTGCGCAGAAGAAAGTTCGCCCCGGCACTTAACGTGTCCGTGTATTCTTTCGCGTCCGTGACGCAGGCAAAGATCACCGCCTTACTGTTTGACGTTCCTTTGCGGATGGCTTCCATCACCCCCAGCGCCCCCGGCACCTCCAGGTCCACAAAGACGCCGTCGATCCTCCGCCGGCTCAGGCAATCGCGCGCGGCTTCCGCCGTGGGGACCAACAGGAATTTCGCCCCATATTTCTTTACCCCTCCGGATACCGCGTTCATCATCGCATAGTCGCTGGACACGAGCACGAACTCGAGCTCTAACGGTATGGACATGGTGATGGAGGGGTTCTCCGTTACTCTGCGAAGGTCTGCTTCTGCGGTCTTACAACTGCCGACAATAATGCGAGAGCCGCTCTTCTGTCGAGTGTTTTCCGCTACCAGCTGTAAAATCAATCCAACAACGCTCCTCGATTCTTTGGGCGAATCATCGCTGGCCCGGCTCGCTCGTCCCGTGATTTCCATCTTCCAGTTCCCGACGAGTGTACCCACCAGGCGTTCTCGGCACGTCGGATCACCGGTTCCCGGTCATGCCCAGAGAACACGCACACAAGTTGTAAGCGGTCTGGTCTCAACGTGTTCGAGGTGAAGACATGAGACGACGGTTGGTTTTCCCCCTTGCTTTGGGATTACTCGTGGCGTTCCCGGTTCTCGCGCAACGCGGTGAGGAGCGCGGGCAGAATCGGCCGCGCGCCAACCAGGGCCGCGTTCCGCCACCGCCTCCTAGGAGAGATAATCCGCGCTCCCAGCCCGAACCCGAACGTCATGACTCTCGCCGCGTGAACAGCACCCCGCATGTCAACAAGGACCACTGGTTCGGCCACGACCGGCCGGACGACAAGCGTTATCACTTCGACCGTCCTTTCGAGCACGGTCGCTTCGAGCATTTTGGCCCGTCCTACCGCTACCGCATCGAACGCTTCGATCGCGATCATCACCGCTTGTGGCTACCCGGCGGGTTCTTCTTTGAAGTCGCGGCCTGGGATTGGCCGATTTGCACCGATTGGTGCTGGGACTGCGCCGACGATTTCGTCATTTATGAGGATAGCGACCACGTCGGCTGGTATTTGCTCTACAACGTTCACACTGGCGTGTACGTCCACGTCAGCTACATGGGGACCTAGCCGCTTGCGCATGGCGTTTTACATCCCTCGACATCTTGTGTCGCTTTTCGATGTGGTCATCTGCGCGACGCAAGCCCTTCTGGAACCATAGGTCGCAAATTCTGTCCTGCCCAGTCTGTCGTCCAAGGCCTTCTCAAGCCCCCCAGAACCAGCCCGTTTCCCCCTGATTCGTCGGCCGAAGAATGGCCCTAGTACTAAGGGATTTGTGCAGGCCGTTATAAGGTTTTCACCCGATTGCCGGGGAAAGGGCCCAATGCTAAGTAATCGTTAGCGGAAGATCAGCGCAGCTCAATCGTCAAGGCCGACAAGAGCCGAGCACAGCTGAGGTCCGCCACGCGCTGTGGCCAAGGCCAACGCGCCCCGTATGAAAATATTGAGCCTATTGAACGGACGTATGGACAAGCGTCTCCCCATCGCCATGGTCGTGCGGCTCGCCCAAGTGCAGGAGCAGCCCATCAACGGATCAGAAATGACCTACACAGACAACATCAGCGTCAACGGCGCTCGCGTAGTCTCGACCCGCTCTTGGCAAGCCGGCGAAATCGTTCAACTAACCTCCTTGAAGGATGAAACCACCATCCGCGGAAAAGTCGTCTATTGCCAGAGACTCGTGGACGACCGCTACTGCATCGGATTGAATTTCAGCGGACGCCCCGTCACATGGTCGACTTTTCGGGCCTACAGTCGCACCTGACACCGGCCCGGATAGCAAGCCCACTCCCGGCGCAGCTCGACAGACTCTGGCCAATCAAAAGGGAGAAAGCCAGCCATGGCAAATGTATTCCCTCCGATCCGCACTGAAAGCCGCATTCCCGAGAAGCTGTTGGTCGAACTCTATAGCGTTGAGAATGCCACCCATGAGATTACCTCTACCATCAACGTTAGCCTTCACGGCGCCCGCGTTTTGACGAAGGCTCCCTGGGCGCCCGATCAGGATGTCTCCGTTCGATCGGTCCCCGGTAATCTCTATTCCCGCGCACACATCGTTTATTGCAAACCCCTTCCCGACCAGTCCTATTCCATCGGACTGCAGCTGCTTCGACCAACCGAAAACTGGCCCGCCTTCAGCTAATCATCCACGGTGCCCCTCACCCTGATTAGTTTGTACCGCATGTTCACCCCGAACGAATGAGGTTCTCCGAAGAGAAATGCCCCGTGTTTTAGCGGGGTTTGCGACGTTCTGGCAGTTTTTTGCGCGTGTCTACACGCACCTTCACGCTGGGCAGGACGTCTGGCAAACGGATATCCAAGGCCTGCAGCAAATCACGGCAGGCCGGATTCGGCATGGGGATGCGCAGGCAAGTACCGCCCTCTTTGATTTTCATTTCCGTCGAACTCAGCGCCTTCAACTGTTGTAGTCCCTCTTCGACGGTCACGTCCAAGGCCGCCCAAGCCCGGCTCAAGACCCGCCGGATGAGATAAGCCAGCATCACCACCAGAACATGAGCGCGCGTGTGCGCTGCGGTGCGTACATGGATCGGGCGAGTTTCCAGATGGGTGGTCTTGCAGGTGCGGAAGGCTTGTTCGACTTGCGTCAGATCCTTGTAGCGGTCATGCACTTCTTGCTTGGAAACAGCGCTCACCGGGAGATCCGTCTTGATCACGTAGCAGCCATCCAGTCGAGCGGCCTGTTCGTGAGCGGCGGAGTCCACCCGCAACGCCAGGGTTCGCCCCTGTACTTCGACCTGCAGCCAGTCATCGATTTTCAGTCGCTGGATCC
>QHYZ01000312.1 GCA_003225295.1 Acidobacteriota bacterium
AGGCCTGCGACATCGGCGGTCGGCCGGATTTGCACGTTTTCCAGATGCTCCAGCAACGTGGGCCCCGCATACCAAGGCATCCTGCCGCTTCGAACCGCCACGTTGTCGCCGCCGAGCGCGCTGATGGGAATGCATTGCGCGGCCGGAAACCCGAGCCGCTCGGCAAGTGCGAGAAAATCCTCTTGCAGTCGGAGAAACACGTCCTCGCGGCAGTCCACCAGGTCCAACTTGTTGACGGCCACAAGCAGGTTCGGAATACCCAGCAACGAAGCGATATGCGTATGGCGCCGCGTCTGTGGGAGCAAGCCCTTGGTGGCGTCGACCAGGATCACCGCAAGGTCCGCCGTCGAAGCACCCGTCGCCATGTTTCTGGTGTACTCCTCGTGGCCAGGCGTATCTGCGATGATGAACTTCCTTCGAGAGGTGCTGAAATACCGGTAGGCGACATCAATGGTGATTCCTTGTTCGCGCTCGGCTCGCAGCCCATCCGTCAGCAAGGAGAAATCAATCGGTCCTCCCGAGCGGTTGATCTTGCTTTTCTTTACCGAGGCGAGTTGGTCCTCGTAGACGGCTTTAGAGTCGTGCAGCAGTCTGCCGATCAGTGTGGACTTGCCGTCATCTACGCTTCCCGCGGTGGTGAAACGAAGCAGTTCCTTCCCGATATCCCGATCGAGAAAACTGAGGAAACCGTCCTGGAAGCCGGTGTCGAGTGCGGACAGCATCAGAAATAACCCTCCCGCTTCTTTATCTCCATCGAGCCTTCTTCGTCGTGATCGATGGCGCGGTTCTCACGTTCCGACCGGCGAAAGGAAATCATCTCTTCGATGATCTTTGGAACGGTGTCCGCATCGGAACGGATGGCACCTGTGCAGGGCATACAACCGAGCGAGCGCATCCGGCATTTGACAAATTCGGTTTTCTCTCCGGGGAGCAGCTGGTCCTTGGAGTAGATCAGCACGATGGACCCGTTACGCAGCACCGCCTCCCGGTCACGCGCGTAGTAGAGCGGCACGATGGGAATCTTTTCGGCGTGGATGTAAAGCCAGATGTCCAGTTCGGTCCAATTTGACAGCGGAAACACGCGAATGCTTTCCGCTTTGTCGATTCGCGAGTTAAAGATGTTCCACAATTCAGGGCGCTGATTCTTGGGGTCCCACTGCCCATGCGCATCGCGAAAAGAATAGATGCGCTCCTTGGCCCGCGATTTCTCTTCGTCACGCCGTGCGCCGCCAAACGCAGCATTGAAGCCGCCTGCTTCGAGTGCGTCCAGTAACGCCTTGGTCTTTAGCAAGCCGCAGCATTTCTGGGTCCCCAGTGCGAAGGGATTTGCTCCTTGCGCAAGCGCTTCGCGGTTCTGGTGGACGATCAACTCGGCGCCGATCTGTTTCGCATAGGAGTCGCGAAACTCAATCATCTCGGGGAATTTGTAGCTGGTGTCTACGTGCAGCAGAGGAAAGGGGATTTTCCCGGGGAAAAAGGCTTTTTGCGCCAAGCGCAACATCACTGAGGAGTCTTTGCCGATGGAATACAGCATCACCGGGCGGGCAAATTCCGCCGCGGCCTCACGGAGAATGTAGATGCTTTCTGCCTCCAGAGCTTGGAGATGGTTGAGCCCTTTAAATAGAGAAGTGGCTACCTCTTCGCTCCATCCTCTGCGTGGGACGACTGCGGGAAGCAGTTCGGGCGTTGCCTGTGTCATGCCCTTCCTTTCAAATCCCGAAAAAAGCCGGCTAAAAACAAAAAACCCACCTGCCAATCGACTCTGGCGGTGGGCTTCACAACTGCTAGGCTAGGTTGAGATTCCTAGATCAATAGCCTCCCGGTGCCAGAGGACAGGTGTGTACAACACGTACAACAAATATGCGCGTTCCTCTGGGACTGGTGAAGGCTCAATGACATGGAAGAGAGTATACACGGGAATCTTACGGGTGGCAATACGCTCATCCAGTCAATTTTCTTCTGCACAGCATTTGAATTTTAGGTCGCTAAACCCACGTCATCGGTGGTCGGCCCCACTGTATGGCAGCAAGAATGACGAGGTTCAATTGCCGATGGATGAACGATTCTTGGGATGAGGCTGTGTTTGTTCAAAATGCGCTCCCTCCGGGGCTCGCAGCTACAGTAGTCGTCGAAAAAAGCCGCTTGACACCTACGCTCCTACGAGGGTTTTCACGCTCTTCGGAATGGACAAATCGATTCACTGAATTTTATTTTTCAGTTGTTTGCAAATGTCGTTCTTGAGGTTCAAGCCAGCTACATGAACGCTCCCGCGGCGGCGGACACCGCGTCACGTGTGGTACTGGCCGCAACCGAACACCCAGATGCGTGACGTCGTTCACCCTCGCGAACCAACACGCCACCATGAACTATGACGCTGCTCCTGCGGATCCGTGCAGGGGACATCGGGCAACCGGCGTCCCTATCGCGCCCCCAAATTGAGGACGTCGGGTCGGGCAAAGGCCCAATTAGTAAGTGATTGATTTGTGGGCAGATGTTTGGTGGACGTGAGGGGATTCGAACCCCTGCTCACATCGGAACGTGGACTACCGTGGCGATATCTCCTTGAGCCAGAGATAGAGCGCCTCAATCTTAGGGAACGCTCGGGTCAGCGCCTGTCAATTCTTGAAGATCGTACAATCCTCCTAACTTGAATTCATGCCCCGGCCGATTGAGACAGCGCGCCCGCTACGAGTCGTCTCGGCCATTTTCGACTGCAACGTCCGTGAAAGACTCCTCATAGAGTTTTTCAACCAGTCCAACTTCCGCGTCCGACAACGGTGCGAATTCGCCGGTCCGGGCGCGCTTCGAGAGGCGACCTTTCCCTTGCCGCAAGAACCTATGCAGCAGGTCAACCTTTCGCTGCGGCATGTCCACGAAATCTTCTAATCCCTTCGCGAAGCGATCGTAGGCCTCCAGATATGCGACTTCCTGAGGGAGGTCGCGTTCAATCGTCTCTTCAACGCACTGATAGAGAAACTCCGTGTGCACCGTGGCATCGAAATATCGGTAGAAGTCTCTGGTCTCGTTCAGCACGCTAACATTTCCGCTTGCGGTCGGCTGCCATTCGATAAGCCCAAGCAGCGGTTGAGAGTACGACTCTAGGACGGTTTTATATTGCGCGATTTGGCGGTAGATCGCCGCGCTTACCGGAAAGACCACGCCCGCCGGATTGTAGCCCGCCATCGCC
>QHYZ01000313.1 GCA_003225295.1 Acidobacteriota bacterium
GCCGGGTTGAGTAAAGGTCGCGCGGAAGCGCGTTGCGCTGTTGAGGTTGAACGGAGCCTGCGGCAGACCAATGCGATCTTGCGGCAGTTCGGTAATGAAGCCCGAGTGCACCGCATCCGAAGGGGAGCTGAGGTAGGCATGGCGAGCGCCATCCGCATCCATCGTGACGTTGGAAGAAGGCGGAATCTGATGTTGATTGTCCGGTTCAGGCCCGAAGGTTATGGTGTGGCTGGTTACAGCCTCTGCCGTGGTCCACTCCACGGTCTCGCCGACATGGATCACTTTCACCGCGTCCATGAACCGCATAACCGAGGCCGTTTCTGTGCCTCCAGCAGTGCCCATGATCTTACCGGCACCAGCCACTACGGCGTCGTCGCCGTCCTCGTGGACGTGCGCCGAAGCCTTGACGTCCGAGAGCAAGGCGGCGCGCTGGCGGTCAGCCTGACGGTCGTAGAAAGCTTGGTCATGCGGCAATGGCATCCCCGAATCCAACACATGGACGGTGGCGGTCATGTTGGGATGAGCCAGGCAGACCAGCTTGAAGGTACCGGTCACGGGAAAGATTACCGTGTATGTCTTCCCGTCAGCATTTGTAAGGATGCCGCTATCCACACATGTGTTGTTGTCAAAGACGGAAAAATCAGGAGTTCGGCCGTCGGGAGGCAGCCCGCTCGCGCAACCGGTGAAGCGATTGGGTCGAACCTGACCTACCGCTAGAAACGTGACGGTGTGAACTTCATTGGTTGGAAATGACCAGGTAATGCTGTCGTCGGGGTGAATCCAAATCTCGTTGGGCAAAAAAGCAAGCGCCTGATGAGCTCGATCGCCGTTTTGCGCGCCGACCTGGATTTGCCAAGTATCGGCCAGGGCCGCAAACGGAACAAGGAGAGCGATCGGTAAAGCACATCGGCAAAGAGTTGAGTGAAAACGCGAAGTAAGTGGATTTTTCATGGCTCCTCCTGGAGCGCTGCGGCGGTAACAATCAGGCACTCACACGGGTTGGGTCAATGCAATGGGAGCGAAACGTAGGTGACACCGAAAGTTGTTGATTCTTGGGGCCTTTCGGCGTGTGGTGACATCCTTACTGCGCTCTACGGAATAGGGATATACTTCGGATTAATCGGAGCCCCGTAGCAGGTGACCACGCAATCCAAGCCGAATGTCGTGCGTTTTGGGGTGTACGAGTTCGCATCTCATAGACAGGAGTTGCGCAAGGCCGGAATCCGCATTCGTTTGGAGGGTCAGCCGCTCGCGATCCTGCAAATGTTGCTGGAGCGGCCTGGGGAACTGGTCACGCGCGAGGAGTTGCAGAAAGACCTCTGGCCAACGGATACATTTGTCGATTTCGAACACAGCTTGAACGCGGCCGTCAAACGTCTGCGTGCGTCATTGAACGACTCCGCCGATCAACCGCGCTACGTCGAGACGCTGGCGCGCCGAGGGTACCGCTTCATTGCACCGCTGAATGCAGCTGATGCTGAAACCGGCGTTGCGCCGTCCATTGTTCGCGGCCAAAGAGTGTGGCTCATTGCAATCGCGGTGTTCGCTCTTGCCGTCGGCGGCTGGGGGTGGCGGCAATGGCGGCATCGATTCGCGGTGCCTGCCCTTCCGGTGATTCGTTCCCTGGCTGTGCTTCCGCTAACAAATCTAAGCGGAGATCCGTCGCAGGAATACATCGCGGACGGCATGACCGAGGAGCTTATTGGGAGGTTGTCGCACATCCACGGACTGCGTGTCATCTCCCGCACCTCGGCCATGCACTTCAAAAACACGCAGCTCTCCGTTCCGGAGATTGCCAAGACGCTCGGCGTAGACGCCATTGTCGAAGGGTCGGTGACACGCGAGGGCAGCCACATTCGCGTACACGCGCAGTTGATTCGCGGCGCGACCGACGAACACATTTGGGCTGAAGAATACCAACGAGAATATCGAAGCATTCTCGGTCTGCAAGATGACGTCGCGCGAAGTATCGCCGGGCGAATCGAGAGCAGCCTCACGCCTCAAGGGCGAGCGAGTCTGGCACCTGTCAGCGCAGTGGGGCCCGAAGCTTATGAGGATTACCTGAAGGGCCGATATTACTTCAACCAGCGAACTGAAAACGCGTTGAACAAAAGCGTCGTGAACTTCCAACAAGCAATCGCCCGAGAGCCTAACTACGGCTTGGCTTATAGCGGTCTGGCCGACGCCTACGCACTGCTTGGATTTCGAGGCAGTTTTCCATCGAAAGATGCGCTTTCGCGCGCTAAGGCGGCAGCAAGCAAAGCCATCGAAATAGACGGCATGCTCGCGGAGGCTCACGCATCTCTGGCATTCATCGCCGAAACTTATGAGTGGGATTGGGCAACGGCCGAGCGGGAATACAAGCGTGCCTTGGAACTCAACCCGGGAGATGCCCGGACTCATCACTGGTATGCCGGTTATCTGATGTACGTCGGGAGATTCGACGAGGGCATAGCCGAGGCCAAGCGTGCGCGCGACCTCGATCCACTGTCCTTGCCAGTCAACAATGCGCTCGCTGGCAGATTGCTTGTAGCGGGTCGAGTCGACGAGGCGTTGGAGCAAGTGCGGAAAACCTTCGAGATGGATCCGCACTTTGCGCCAGCTCACCAAACTCTAGGCTGGGCCTACTTGAATCAGGGGAAGCAGAAAGAAGCTATTCGGGAGTTTCAACAAGCGCTACAACTCTCCGGAAACACCGCTACGGACTTCACTCTGGACCTCGCCTTCGCCTATGCGGTAGGCGGCAAGAGAGACGAAGCGCGGAGGATCCTCGCCACGCTCAAGCAACAACACGAGAAGGGACTTGTGCCATCCGGTTCCGTCGCGATTCTCTATGGTGCCTTGGGTGAGCTGAACGAGGCTTTCGCTTGGCTGGAGAAGGCTTATCAGGAGCGTGATCCCGAGCTTACTTATATCAACGTGCCCGGTCGGCGGTTCGAACCGCTACGCCGCGATCCACGCTTCAAAAAACTACTCGTCCGCATGGGCTTGGCCGACTGAAATATCTTTCCGGAATAGACCGCCTCGTCTGACCGAATAGACCAAGGCCCAGCTAATTCCTCACAGGCTCAATCGAGTCCAGCAAAGAGAGTTTCAACGGCGCTTGGGGCATTCTTCTGGTCCTG
>QHYZ01000216.1 GCA_003225295.1 Acidobacteriota bacterium
ATTCGCCGGGCATTCACGCGACGGTGATGGATGCGAACCAATCTCACTATGAACAAGCGTGCGTCAATTGTCATGTGAAAATCCACGGATCGAACGTCAATGGTTTGCTGGATAGATGAACTTGATGGAGACGCATTTTGCGCTGGAGAAGAGATCGTGAGTAACACCAAAGCCTGGCAAAAGGCGCAGTTCATATACGGCAGGGAGAACAGCGATGAATAGTCGTGCGAGAATCAGACCGTTCGGTTTGCTGTTGGCGGCCGCTTTGTTTCTTTTTTCGCCTCTTTCCCGGGCGCAGGATAACCCAGAAGAGGAAACCAAGGGCATAGATTCAGGCAATTATAATACGCAGCAAAGCGCGGAGACAGGCTATCGGGCGACGTGGATTGACGGGAACCAGAGTAATTACGGAACCTTCGTAAATCTCAATTCCGGCCTGCGATTGTTCGATTACACCGTGAGTATGAGGTCGCTCAACCACCATGGGACTTTCTTCGATGGTCTTCACTTCAGCAACTTCGGTTACGGCGGCGATCCGAACAACGTCTCGCGCCTGCGGATCGATAGGAACAAGTGGTACGACCTCCAGGTGATGTTTCGCCGCGACCAGAATTTCTGGAATTACAGCCTTTTCTTGAATCCCTTCAACCCGACGGTCATGTCACCAACGAATCCGGCAACGAATCCTTCGTTCGCCGTCACCTCTTCCCCACATTCGCTTACCCGCATTAAGCGCATGCAGGATTTCAATTTGACACTCCTCCCTGAATCACGCTTGCGATTCCGGCTGGGTTATTCACACAATGTGGACGTAGGGCCGGCATTCAGTACGTTCAACGGCCCCGCCGCCCGTTATCTGCTCGCTGAAAACTACCGGATAACGATGAACGGATACCGGTTGGGGATGGACTTCCGGTTTCTGCCAAAGACGACGATTTCTTACGACCAGATTCTTGAGTATGACAAGGATGACACCACAGATGCACTCGCGTTCCACAACGTGTTGGCGACGGCCCCAGGGACGGTACCGGGACCCGTTGACTATGGAATAGAGTGGTTTTACCCCCCGCAAGGAGCAACCCGCCCGTGCACGCCGGTGTTCCTTCCCACGGGTTTCGCCAACCCGGATTGCAGGGTCTTCCTTGGCTATTCCCGGTATAACAATCCGCGAAATTTCATGCCCACGGAGCGGCTCAGCTTCCAATCCAGGTCCATCAAGAACCTGGAAATGTCCGGGTCGGCTAGCTACAGCACCGCCGACAACGTCATTAACACATTCAATGAAAACATCAACGAATGGACCGCCAGTGCAGCCGTAAAAACTCGTGGGATTCTCAATTCTGGTCCGGCGGAATCCAAGCTGGTTGCCGTGCGCGCGAATTGGTCTGGAGTTTATTTACTGAGCCGTAAAGCGAGGATTATTGATCTGGTCCGTTATGACAACTGGCGTAATCCTGGATTGTCTGATCTGCGGAGCTCCACTCTCTTCGCCACCCAGCCACAAGTCCCAGGCCAGATTGGCATTCAGTTGCCCCAGGCTCAGTTTTCGCCTCTCATCCCCGACGCGCCGGCGTTTGCCAACATCTGCCCCGGACCAGCGTATAATGCAGCGACTTGCCCACAGCATACCGCGGCAGCTCTCCCTGACCTCACTCGCACATTGATATCGACCTATCTCGGCCAAAAGATGCTATCGAACACGGTCCAGCTGCAGGCCGATATCACCAAGCGAATCAGCGCTCGAATCGGATACATGTATGAAGACCGGGTGATCACCGATACTGGATATTTTGGAGGGACGGTGGATTATTACGAAGCCACCAACCATATTCCCCCGTACGCGGCGGCAACTTATTATCCGGGTGGGGCGGCAGGCACGGCGGCGAACCATTTCCTGGCAGCACGCGGATTGTGCGCAATTCGATCCGGATCGAACACGCTTCCCGCTGGCTGCACGCAGAATACGGACGGCACGATTTCGTATGTCAACCCTGCCCCTAGCAGCTCGGCTCGCGTGGACCTGCCCATTGCCGAACACGTGGGTCTCGCGGGGTTTACGCTGCGTCCGATAGATTCACTGCGAATCAATACTGATTTCCAATTTGGATATAACAACCGGGCCTACACGCAGATTTTCCCGCGGCAATTCCAAAGTTATAAGATCCACGCCACCTATAAACCAAAGCCTTGGGCAACCATCGACGGAGCAATCGACATTCACGAAAATCGCGACAACGTCAGTAACATCAATGCTCTCGAGCATGGGCGGACGTACAGTTTCGGGACTACGCTGGTGCCGAATTCCAATTTCGCGTTCTCTCTCGGATACAACTACACAGACCTCTACATGCAGTCCTATATTTGCATGAGGGACACCGGATTTGGCATCGCGCCCTATGCACGTTGCCCCTTTTTCAGCGGGACCAAGGCGATAACTCTGGGCGCCATGTCATTTTATAGCAACAAGCAGCACTTCGCCTATGCCGACGTTATGTGGAAGCCTGTTAACCGAGTCACCGCCAGCCTGGGTTATTCCGGAACCTTTACCGGAGGCGACACGCTCTTTCTGAATCCGCGAATACTGGGCGGCACCCTGGCGTTCAATTATCAGAGACCTTTCGTTGCGCTCAAGATCGATCTATTCAAAGGTTTGAGCTACAAAACCACGTGGAACTATTACGGATACAATCTCAAGACCCTTGCGGATACCCCAGGCCTTCAGCCCATCGGTTCAGAAGGCTTCAACGGCAGTACTGCCACGTTCGCAGTCCGCTATGCCTTTTGAAAATATCAGGTATCGCTCCTGATCGGAATAAGCGCAGGGCATGAGCGAATCTCATAAGGAGAGATTCGATAAGGAATTGGCGTGCATATGTCGGAGTGCGGTCTCTTCTTGGCCTCACTCTCCAGTGGAGCTGGGATTACGCTGAAACGCAGTTCGACTTCCGGTGCCAGGTCAATATCATGATGATTGGAGTGTCCTCTTGAAAAAAGTGATTGGAAACATTGTTGGAAGGTCAGTTCTCTACCTGGCGCTGGTCGTCGGTTTCGTTTCCGCGACTCGCGCACAGAACGATGCAGAGAAACTCTATAAGGCCAAGTGTATCGGTTGCCACGCGGCTGATGGGAGCGCGAACACGAAAGCGGGCAGAAATACGGGCGCCCACGACCTCCGTTTACCAGATGTACAGAAAGAAACCGACGCCACATTGATCGGGATCGTAACGAAGGGCAAGAAAAAGATGCCTAAATTCGAAGAGAAACTGAAGGCAAAAGAAATTAAGGAGCTTGTTGAGTACGTTCGAGGCTTCTCCAACAAGCCCTGAATAATGTTCTCGCTCGGTAACCCGGCAGCGAGACGCAAAGATAAAAGGTATCAAGCGGGATGCAGGTAGGGAGCAAAATATGGACCATCCAGAGGAAATGCTTGGCGGCAAGACTGCTGAGATTTCTCAAGAAGGTTGTGACGGACGCCGCCGATCGTTTCTCGGCCTCTTGCTTGGCGCAGGAGCTGCGGGCGTTGGTGCGCTCCTCTCTGTGCCGCTGTTTCGCTTCATACTTCATCCACTGCTAACCACTACGAGTTCATCGTCGTGGAAGGAAATCGGCACTGTGGAGGATCTCGCTTCCATTACCTCACCAGTCAAGAAGCTCGTAAAGATCGAACAGCGAGATGGCTGGCGCAAGATCGTCTCGGAGAAGGCCTTGTACGTAAGCAAGGATGCGACCGGCCGGCTCTGTGTGTTTTCCTCAGTTTGCCCGCATTTAGGATGTTCGATCGCCTGGCATGATGAGAAAAGCAATTTCGTTTGTCCATGCCACAACGGGCAATTTACGGCAGACGGCAAGCTCTTGGAAGGACCCCCACCAAGAGGAATGGATCAACTAGAGATTAAGGTCGAGGGCGACATGCTTGTGGTGCATTACCAGAATTTTCGGCAGCTCGTTCCGCATAAAGAAGTTATCGCCTGAACGGTAGGTGACAAGTGGCAGAGAATAGTTATGTGTTGGGGAGGGAACGTCGCGCCATCCCTCAGCCGTCAGACCACGGAACCGTCATTCGCTGGACGGATCGCCGTACCACTATGAGTGATCGCCGGAAGCGCGTCGGCTCGATTCTCCGTGCTGTACTTGATGAAGCGATCCCCGGAGGAGCCAGTCTTGCCTACGTGTTTGGATCAGGATTGCTGTATCTCTTGTTATCACAAATTATCACAGGCATGTTTCTGGTGCTTTACTATGTTCCTTCTGCTGACCATGCACATACGACCGTTGCTTACATCACCAAAGAAGTGGCATCGGGTTCCTTCATCCGCAGCATTCATGCTTATGGTTCAAGCGCAATTGTCATCGTCTTGCTCCTGCACGTCACTCAAACTTTTCTCTATGGGTCGTACAAGGGACGGCGAAAACTACTCTGGCTGGCTGGATGTGCGTTATTTGCTTTGATGCTGGGGATGTCCTTCACGGGTTACCTGCTACCGTGGGACCAAAAGGCCTACTTCGCCACGACGGTGGGCACGAATATCCTGACTTATGTTCCATTCGTGGGGAACTCACTGAAGACCTTGCTACGCGGCGGGACAGAGATGGGCACATTGACACTTTCCCGCTTCTTCGTCTTTCACGTGTTCCTGATTCCGGCTTGCATTTTCGCCTTTGTTGCCATCCATGTTTTCATGTTCCGCAAAGCCGGACCCGCAGGGCCGGTTCAAGGAGCACCCGAAGCCTTGAAACAATCGACGGAACCGTTTTACCCGAAACAGGTTCTCTACGATGTAGCCTTTGCTGTGCTCATTATCGCCTGTCTGGGGCTATTGGCTCATTACGCCCCTGTGGAGCTTGGCCCGAAGGCCAACCCTGTTGACACCCAATATGTGCCGCGTCCGGAGTGGTATTACGTTCCCGTTTTTCAGTGGTTGAAGTACTGGGAGAGCGGCCTCGCCGTCCTAGGTATTTTGGTGATCCCGGCATTTGTTACCCTTCTCTTCGTGGCTCTGCCGTTTCTTGATCGACGCCCCGAGCGCCGGCCGTGGAAGCGTCCCGTCTCAGTATCGATTTACGGTTTCGTCTTTATTGGGCTGGGCGCCATGGGCGCCATCAGCCATCGCAATGATTTGCGCGACCCGAACATAGCGCCGCAGCTCGCAAAACAGCGCGCGGACGTCCAGGCCTTCATGAAAAAACCGTTTGAACCCGAGTTGGCGGGACCGTCGCTTATCGCCGCCACCGTGGCGCTCACTAACCCGGTTGCAGGCAAAGGCAAGAAAGTGTTCGACCAAGAGGGCTGTGCCGAGTGCCACGGCGAAGATTTGACGGGAACGTCGGCGGCGCCATCATTGATTGGAGTTGGAGATAAGCACGACAGCGCAAAGTTGGAGAGCATTTTGAAGCAGCCCACAGACGCAATGACGGACGGAGGAATGACCCCCGTTGAGTTGAATGACGAAGACCTTAAGAGTTTGATTGCATTCCTTAAGGCTCTTAAGTGATTGGCGGGCAAACGGTATAAACCGCCGGGAATTCGGGATCTCCGCAATTGGTTCAACCAAAGGGCGAGTTGGGAAACGGGTGGGTCAGTCATCAGGATTTCGGCAAAATGCCCTTCTACGATCACCGCACGCCAGCCGCGCCTGGCCCGAAGATAGGCTCCCACCACGCCCGAAGCGGTGACGCGGAAAATGCCAAACAGCAACTGGAATTCAATTCCACGACCAAGCAGTTTGCGCTCTTCACTTACGACGGCGTTCCCGCGACGCCCACCGTTGGGTTGGCTTTCGATTTCTGAGTCGTCTTTCTTTCGTCCCGGCTGTGCTTCCTGGTGTCACCATCCTTCAAATGTTCTCTGAGTACACCAGCGCATGGGCGGAACCTTGAACCATGTTGCCCTGGTCCGGCTTCTTCATGAGCTCTCCCTGCATCGCCCTCAGCAATTCGTCAGCAGCGCCACCGAGCGCCTTCGGCTGAAGGGCCGAGACTCAATGAATATCAACTTGTGATATCGAAGCAATGTCGTACCAGCGTACTTGTGTGGATGTCTTAATTTAATAGCTTTGGTGGACGTGGCCGGGATCGAACCGGCGATCCCCTGCTTGCAAAGCGAGTGAAGACTCAACCTGGCTTTCTGAGAAATATTCGGGTCGGGAGAGAAAATCTGAATTCTCGCTCTGTCTGCCCTACTTACGTTGTCGTAAACTTCCAACAGCGCATTTGTCGCAACCAGATCAGATCCACGACCAACTTAGGCGTGTTCTAAAGATTATGATCCCTTCCTGCGTTCTGAACTGATGGCGCGAACCAAAGCCAAGGAGTTCAATGCCGGTGAAAGAGTCTTTGGAACAGACGACGGCATGCGCCGGACGCAGCGCCCCACGACCGCCCGACGCCACAGGTGCTACACTGCACGACCGGGAGCCGACTATGACCAACGAGCTCACTCGACGCCAGCTCCTTTCCGCCGGAGCCGCGGCAAGCGTCGCAGCTCTGCCAAGCCCAGGCATACTCGCGGGCGCTGCCGCGCCCGCCGAGATGCCACGGCGTAAGTTCTATGCGATTCTGAGCCTCGGACGCCTTGGTTTCCAAGCGAGTTTTCCGGAGTCGCTCGAACTCACCGTCAAGCACGGTTTCGAAGGCCTGGATCCAGATCCGAACTACTTCGCTTCGCTGGGCGACGATGGGCTCAAGCGTCTCCTTGACGACCTGCGGGCGAAGAATCTCAGATTCGGCGCTGCGGGTCTGCCGGTGGAGTTTCGCAAGGATGAGGCGAGATTTAACGACGGATTGACAAACCTCCCGGCCACGGCCGAAATCCTGCAGCGAGCAGGCGTGTGGCGCGTCAGCACCTGGGTTCTTCCCTGCAGTAATGACCTCACGTACCCTCAGAACTTCCGCCAGCACGCCGACCGCTTGCGCCAGTGCGCGCAGATTCTCGCCGACCACGGCCAGAAGCTCGGCTTGGAGTACGTTGCGCCGCGCACTCTTTTGCGGAGCCAGCGACATCCCTTCATACACACCATGAGCGAGATGAAGGAGCTGATGGTCGCTATCGGTACGAACAACCTTGGCATTCAGCTCGATAGCTGGCATTGGTTCAACGCGGAAGAGACGGACAAGGACCTGTTGACGCTGCGCGGCTCGGATGTGCTGACCGTGGACCTGAACGATGCCCCCACTGGCCTGTCGTTGGATGAGTACCGGGATGACCATCGCGAGCTGCCTGCCGCCACGGGCGTCATTCCGGTGAAGGACTTCCTGGGTTCGCTGGTCCAGATCAACTACGATGGCCCCATCCAGCCCGAGCCTTTCAACGCCGCCTTGCGTGCCAAGTCGTTCAACGAGGCTTGCACCAGCGCCTCCGCCGCCATGAAGAGGTCCTTCAGCCTGTGGTAATCTCGGGCCCGCCCGGCCGGCCTTGTACAGCGCAAGGGACGTTTTAAACTGCCATCCGCGCCCTGCTTCGTGCGGTCGGATGTGTTCTTCAAGCTCGACCGCCGCTGCTTTTCCGTCAGCACCAAGCCCGCACCACCTACAGCACGGCTTCTCAAGGGGCGCAATCGTGCTGATAGGCCGGGCTGCGCAAAGCAAGCGGATCGCCTTCGGCGGTATGCAGATCGAGTGCAGCACTTACACAGGTGCTTGACCAGCATTATCTGGCAACCGCACGCCAGCGTGCTGTGATGAAGGAACGATAGGTCAGACATCCCTCAAACCGTCCGGCGCGAAGCAGTCTACTTGCTCCGGTTGAATGCTGGCTGAAGCAAGTAATTGGTGACGCGCCCTAATCCGTAAGTGCTTTGCAATTTGAGTGAGCTACCTCACACATAGGTGTGAGCGACCCGAGACATAGGCAACAGATCGTACCGGACATATAGGTTACACTTTCCCCCTTTTTGGGGAGGGAGTGATGCCGTGGAAGGAGTGTTCGGTCATGGATGAAAGGCTGCAGTTTGTGCGGCTCGCCGGCTACGAACGATGAAAGCGCTAAGAAACGCGCCAACGCTGGTAAGGGTCCAACACAGCGCAGGCCGCGCTCATTGGTTAGGTCGGCCTACGAATGCGGTTCGAGGAGGCAATCGGCATGGCTCGGCGTATGGTTCCTTCCTCGTTTGAGTGCGACTGTGGTCACCAGTCGCATTTCTGTGAGGGCACGGTGCGTGACATGGAAGCGGAGAGCCGTCGCCGACACAAACGGATGCACCTGCTGGATTCAGAGGCCGAGGAACACGCTATCGAGTTCGAGGAAGGAGTGGCAACTGCGGTTATTTGTCCGAAGCAGGGTCGACGCAAACTCACGGGCTGGTTGAATCCTTGAAATGTCCCGAAACGGTCCTGTTCCCAGCTTTAGCTAATAATTGAAATCCGGGGAGATGGTTGGTGGACGAGGCGGGACTCGAACCCGCGGCCCCCTGCTTGCAATAAGCAGGTTGGGGCAAAATACTAACTGCTTTGTTGGTGTCGCTTACACGAAAAAACACGGAAATTTCCGCTCTCTAATTGTCCCGAAGTAGTCCCGAATGCTCCAAGTGCGTGGCTAAGTGTTACAGGAAGCTCGTGAATCAGGACTCCCATCCGCATCGTCAGCCTATAGCGCAATTTCCCCTATGCCCGTTGGGCACGCTTTGGCCAGGCGCCGTGGCCCTTGAGACCCTGCCCTGGGTGACGCCGCGCGTCGGACTTACAGCAGTCGCATCCCTGGTCCGGCAATGCAAGAGAACTCGAGAATGTGGTCGAGCGTGCAGTCATTCTCTCGTGCGGCGGCGTGTTGCGCCCAGAAGCTGCGACGCTTTCTTGGAGCGGCGCCAAGGCAACTCCAGTCAGCAAGTCCGGACGGAAGAGCGCGAAGCCATCGAGACAGCCCTGATGACTTGACAGGGAAAGGTGGAGGGAAGGGAGCGGCAAGAATGCTCGGTCCCCCGGCTTGGACGGTGGATTTTCGCATCAAGAGGTTCGACATCGACAATCTCCCTTATCGCAAGCGCTTGCTAAACTAAGCTAGGGCCAGGGCGGGCCTGCTCTACCAGGAACCCGATCTGCAAAGGCTTGCGCCAAGGTAGAAACTGAATTGGCATGTGCGAAAAAGAGCCGACAGAACGTTATTCGGATGCGGAGTGCCAAACGCTGTTTGCCTCTCTGTTTCCTGCGGGATTCGCCGGAAAAGATGTTCTCAAGGAAATTGCGCCCGAAGGATGGCCACACTCCACGCTCCAGTTCCTATTCCACCCTACACTTGAGCAGGTCCATTGGGAACGCGTCCAGCTTCATCGCAACCTTCGGAACTGGCCATGGTTTCCGAAAGACCGGCTGGAAGAGCCGGAGCCCACACTAGAGAGTATTCACGCAGACTACCAGGACAGCCCTGTTGACACCACCCGCGAAGTGCGAGAACTCGTTGCTATGTGCCTGTGGGACGTGTTCTCGAACGAAAACGACGTGGTCGACCGGGATGTCCGGCTGGTGGACATCGGTTCCTGGCGTGGCGCCGCCGGATTCCTCGCCGACCAACTGAATCGCGAGACCGGGGAGCAGCAGTACGACTATATAGATTTCTACATGGGAAGTTTCTGGGTTTCCGAGCGTGCCGACTTGACGCCCGTGTATGAGATGATCTTCCGCCGATTGAAGGTTCAGTCGTTGGATTGGCGGTATCGTTTTCCGGAACTGCACTTGATCGAGTTTCCCTCTGAACGACCGAACGGTCGAAGGAGTTATGAGCTCGAAAAAATGAGAGCTGATCTCGAACAGGCGCACCACGAAGCCATGGACGATTTAAAGCTTGAGTCCGTGCCCGCGATCGTGCTTGCGTACAGCAATATTTATGGCGTCTTTCCCCATGGTTGGCCACCATGGGAGTTCAACGAGCGTGACGATTGAGTTCGTGGGTCAGGGATGAAGCACCCAAACTTTCTAATTCCGACCAATCCGGATCGCTTGGCGAAACTCGTCGCGCGGCCCGCCGGCCAGATTGAGGGTGTAGCCGCCTTGCGGCGACCATCGGGTCGAAGGCGTCATGAATGAGTTCTTATGGTTCCCTGCTATCACAACCGAGGGAGAAGCGCAGTGCGGCGCAGATTTCCTGCATCCGCGTGGAACTCAGCTGAGCCACGCGCCTCCCCAACCGCTGTTGCGAGACCGTAACCGCGTTGTGCAGATTGACTGTACAGGGTGCTTTCATGCCATCCTCTTCGTTCAAGACTACCTCCGACGGGACACCACGGATGGTAGAGGTGATCGGCGCTACGGTGACGGTCGATAGATAAGCAATAGCGCTGTCGCGAGTAAGCACAACCGCCCGTCTGTTCTTGTCGGGCGGGGCAAACTGGTACAGGCGGACATCTCCTCGGGCTATTCTGGCGGCCACGCTGCCTCTGCTTCCCAAAGCTGTGACTCCTGATGCCGTAGCGGGTGCTTCGTGTAGCCTTCGCGGTCGCGTTCTTCCCTTGCCCGAATCTCCAGTTTCCGGAGGAGCTCCCGCAAGGCGTCGCGTACCAATGCTGAACGATTTCGTTTGGTCCGGCGTGCCGCGCGATCGGTCGCTGCCAAAAGCTTCTTATCGAGAACAATCTGGACGGTTTCCATATGTTGACTCTGTTCCACAGTCTTCTCGACAATCATCTGCACGGCAATCCCTGCCAAACGCAATGGCGAGGCTTAGGTGGGCACAAAATTGGGCACAGCGAGAATCACACGGATACAAACGAAGTGGCAGAGAGCCAGCTAACTCATCAAAGATAAAAGAAGGTTGGTGGACGCGGCCGGGATCGAACCGGCGACCTCCTGCTTGCAAAGCACGAAACTCGCCTCCAACAATTGCGCTGGAAACCTTTAAGCACTAACGTTTCCAACAAATCGGGGAATCTGCTTTCGCTCAAAAGCTAACCCCAATGAACTGAAAAGGTTGGATTCTTGCACAGTTCGTGCACAGTATAGCACAGTATCAACATTGTTGACACAGGCCTGAATTCCTGACAAAATGTCGCTGCAATGTAGATACAGGGAGCAATGACGATATGAAGACGGTGGTCAAGAAATGGGGCAACAGCGCCTCGGTGCGAATTCCCGCTGCCATCATGGAGGCGGCCCATCTG
>QHYZ01000314.1 GCA_003225295.1 Acidobacteriota bacterium
AATTTCTATGCTGACGGTCATTGTTGCGATAAGCGGAAAGCAAATTACTTTCATCCCCAACGGAACGTTTTTCGCGAATCCCGGTGGCGCGTCCGAAACTTACGCCACAGCCGGCGGCGGCATCGATTTGACGGGACCGTTTTTCCAGAGCTTGGGCACCAACGGCCGTTCGTGTGGGACTTGCCACCAGCCCAGCGACGGCATGTCCGTATCCGCCGCGAACGTTCAGCAGCGATTCGCTCTTACCCAAGGCTTGGAGCCTATTTTCCGCACGAACGACGGCTCGAACTGCAACCACAATATCGACGTCTCCACACTTGCTGGAAGGTCTGCTGCTTATAGTCTGCTGCGGACGCGCGGTTTAATTCGTATCGCCATCGCCGTCCCCGCAACCGCCGACTACTATGTCCACAGCGTGAACAACCCCTACGGTTGTAACGAGTCCGATGTGATTTCCATGTACCGTCGGCCTCTACCTTCCACCAATCTCCGTTTTCTGAGCACCGTCATGTTTGACGGGCGTGAATCGTCGCCTGCCACCGCTACCACCAAAATCCTGTTCTCGAACTATCCCACCTCTCTTCAGAATGATTTGGCACACCAGTCCATGGACGCCACGACCGGCCACGCGCAGGGAGATGGGTCAAGGCCAACGGCTGTGGAGCAGCAGGAGATCGTGAATTTTGAGATGGCGCTGTCCACGGCGCAAATCATCGACAATTACGCCGGCCGATTGGACACGCACGGAGCGACTGGCGGACCCGTACCCCTCGCGACCGAGCCGTTCTTTATCAGTGTCAATTCCAGCGTCCACTTTCTGCTCCCTCAGCTCGAGCAGCCGGGTGGGTTGGTTACGCCGGGTGACGGTCAGTTTACACCCGCGATCTTCAATCCCTTTGATTCCTGGGCGTCCATGCCTGCCGTATCCTCGCGGGCGGCGGTTGCACGTGGGCAGGCCATTTTCAATTCCAAGCCCATCAACATCACCGGTGTGGCCGGGATCAACGACGATTTATCGGCTGGTGGGTTGGTTGCCGGCGGGGTTCCGTCGCTTCAGGGGACCTGCGGCACCTGTCACGACACACCTAACGTGGGAAATCATTCCTTCCCAACGCCCTTGAACATTGGGACGGGTGATCCCAGTCCCTCCAACTCATCTGCGAATCTGGGCGGCCTCGATGTCAGCTATTTGCCGAGCATAACAATTTGCAAATTGGATCTAACCCCGAGCCCGCCGATGCCGACGAGCAATTGCAAGACGACTACCGATCTCGGCCAAGCTTTGATCGATGGCAAATTCGACCATGTTGGCAAGATAAAGGGGCCAATTCTGCGCGGTCTCTCTGCCCGCGGCCCATATTTCCATAACGGCTCCGCTCAGACCTTGTTGGATGTCGTGCGCTTTTATGAAGGCCGTTTTGGCCTTGTTCTGACGCCTCAGGAGGAATCCGATCTGGTCGCGTTCTTGAGCGCTCTCTAATACATACCTGCAAGAGAGCATTTCGAGGGCGAAAAAACGAATCTGTCGCTCCCCTGAAAGCGTTGTAGCGGGTTAGCGAAAGACGGCATAGCGCGGCAGCGGGAACTCGCTCACGTTCTAGTCGGCACGTCGAGGTCGCTATTCACAAACTTGATCTTCTGCTCATAAACCAGACGCTCTTAATGAACTGAGAACTACGGCACACGGCGCAACTATCACCTCATCAAGCACGCACAGCGGCCACTTCAACTGCTCCACCTTCAACTCTCGGTCCATTCGGTCCAGATGGGGCTTGTTCGGACGGAATCTCAGAGCTTCGTCGTCATCACTTCAGGGCCCAGATGTGAGCACGTACGTTCTAAACTGTTAGGTAACTTCACTTGCTGCCTGCCTCCGCGTGGGAAGCAATCAGCGATTCCACTTCGGCACGCAGTTCGCTATCCGCGCCGCAAACCAAGTCCAGATAGGCTGGCCGCTGCTCAGGCGCTATCCGGAGCGCTTCCTCCAAGATCTGCTTGGTCCGCTCCCAGCGCTCCGTACTCATACACGGGAATTCCTAGACATTTCCCGATGAAGCCATGCGCGGGCAGCCGTCCAATCCCGTTGCACCGTAGCCGGAGCAATTTCCAGTACCTCAGAAATCTGCTCCAAGGAGAGCCCAGCAAAGAAGCGCAATTCTACAACTCGGCTCTGGCGCGGGTCGATTTTGGCCAGACCTATAAGAGCATCATCGAGGGCTACGACGTCGACATCTTTTCGGCGGGACATCATCATCCCTTCGTCGAGGGACAGCTTGGGGACACTGGCACCGCGTTTCGCCGCACCGTGGCGGCGGGCATAGTCAACAAGAATCTGGCGCATGAGCTGGGCGGCAATGGCAAAGAAATGAGTGCGGCTCTCCCACTGGGGACTGCTTATCCCGACCAGGCGAAGGTACGCCTCATGCACCAGCGCGGCGCTCTGTAAAGTGTGGTTTGGCCGTTCGTTCCTCAGTTGGAAGTGGGCCCGACGGCGCAATTCCTTGTAGACCAGCGGGAGCAAGGCGTCGAGGGCGTCGCGGTCACCACCCCGCCATACCTGCAACAACTGCGTGACCTCGCTTGGAGGCTCGTGCTCCACAGGGGATTCTCGGGAATTGGAAACGTCCCTGGAAGCGTAGCCTAACGCTTCTAAAATCTGCTGTCAATTGCGAAAACCCTTGCAAATCAGCGGGTTAGGAACTTTGTACACTCTGCAAGTTTATTTCATGCGCAGATGATTAAAACGACCGCTGTTTTGCGCTGTTAGAGACAGAGGGAAGAACCTCAACAACTCTGAGAAGGAGAATGAAGATGAAACTCAAGACCAGAATCAAGGCAGGAATGCTCGCCGGAAACCACAACACTATCGTTCGTTAACCCTGGCGGCCCGAGCTTAG
>QHYZ01000315.1 GCA_003225295.1 Acidobacteriota bacterium
GCCAAACAGCCCCAAGGCTGAGCCAACGATGGTCCACTGGACAACCTTCGCAAGCACGATTTTCAAGATGCTTTGTGGTGTGGCGCCCAGCGCCATGCGCACGCCAATCTCGCGGGTGCGCTGCTCGACCAGATAACGGACAACACCGTAGATGCCAATCGCCGCGAGAAGCACGCCCATTCCGGCAAACAGCGATAGCAGCATGGCATCAAAACGCGGACGCGCCGTAAACTTGCTCACTCGTTGGCTCATGGCTTCGATGGTTACGGGCACAGTAGAATCCAATCCGCTTGTTTCCGCGCGCATCCAGTTGGCCACTGTCTTTGGATTCATTTGTGTGCGAACCATCACGTAGCCTTCACTGAGCATCTCGTCGCTCTTCAAAGAAGGAAGGTAGAACTCTGGGCCAGCTTTCGACGCGAGGCCATCGTTCTTCACATCTGCTACGACGCCCACGACGGTCCGCCAGGGACCTTGGGTGCGGCCCCAGCGCACCTGCTGACCAATAGGATTCGCATTCGGAAACAGTTGCCGGGCGAGGATCTCATTCAGGATGATCGAGTTTTCAGGCCGCAGAAGATCACTTTGCTGGAATCCGCGGCCCTGAACGATGCGGATTCCTAACGCCGAGAAGTAACCCGGAGTGATCGCGCGCCACCCCACGACGCCACCAGAACCTTCGTTGAACAGCGGCCGGCCTGCAACTTCGATTGCAGCAAAAATCGTCGAGCGCATTCGGCCAAAGGGTGGCAAAGAATCACTCAAGGCGACTGCCATCATGCCAGGCAAGCGATTTATGCGGCTTTCGAGCTCGGCGAAGAAGGCCACTTTTTTCTCCGGCGTCGCGTACCGATACTGAACGAGTGGCACATTCTCAACGAGGATGTTCTCTGTTTGCATTCCGAGGTGAACGTTTTCTAGATTCCAGAGGCTGCGCAGCAAGAGACTCGCCCCGGCCAAAAGAATCAGGGAAATCGCAATTTGAGCCGATACCAACATTTGTCGCAGAAAATATCGCGAAGTTGCGTGAACATCCTTCCCGGCCAGGGCGTCGGGCGCTGATAATTGGAACGCCGGCGCAACACCGGACAGCAAAGCCGAAACTAGCGCGACGGCGAGCGCAAAGACTACAACCCGCAGGTCGAGGCGAGCTTGGTCCATTCGAGGAATCCCCTGAGGCGCCAGCGAAACGAATAAACGAAGCAAAAAATAGGCGAACCAGGTGCCTACGATTGCGCCGAAACTGCCGAGAAGTAGGCTTTCCGTTAAATTTTGGCGAATCAACCGACCTTTGCTTGCGCCGAGCGCCGCGCGCACGGCGGTTTCGCGCTGGCGGCCGGACGCGCGCGCAAGGAGAAGATTTGCGACATTGGTGCACGCTACCAGCAAAAACGCGCACACCGCTCCTAAGAAGAGCCATGAAGCTAGGCGAACGTCTTGCGTCTGGCGATCGCGCAAAGTGCGGACGGACAGGCGAATTTCTTTGCGAAACATAGGCGGAGCGCCTTGCAGCGCTTGCTCTAACCAAGGTTGAAGCGCCGCAACTGCCCTCGGCACGTCGAAGCCCGGTTTTAGCCGGGCGAAAGTCCGAAGGACCGCGCCCGGGTTCGCTCGGCGCTGCCGTTCTTCATCGAGCCCCAGTGGAAGAAGAAGATCAATAGGGCTCAGTGTGGGCATCTCGAAGTTCGCCGGAAGCACACCCACGATTCGCGTTGCTGCGCCATCCAGAGAGATCGTCTTGTCCAGAACGCCCGGGTCTCCGCCAAATCGGCTCCTCCAAAGCGAGTAAGACAGCACAGCGATGCGCGGCACGTTCGGACGGTCCTCCTCCGGCAGGAAGTTGCGGCCAAGGAGCGGCTGAATGCCCAGGGTGGGAAGAAAAGTTTGTTCCACAAGGGCGCAGTTCAACCGCATGGCGTTTTGTTCGGTTAAATCGCAGGCGTTCGTGCCGGGGTTCATTGCCGCGATTGCTTCAAATGGCCCTGGCTGCTTTCTGAAATCAACGTAGCTTGAGCCCAGCATGAATTCATCGCGCTCGATAGGGGCAAGCAGGCCGAAAGACACCAAACGGGTGTCCTCGGGATAAGGCAAGCTGCGAAACGGAATCCGATCCACCACGCTGAACACGGCAGACGCGCCGCCAATCCCAACCGCGAGAGTGAGGATGGCTACGGTTGCAAAGCCTGAACTCTTGTGCAACATGCGCACGGCGAAACGCAAATCCTGAACGAAGTCTTGAATCCAGTTCACTCGGCGCGCGTCGCGGCACTTCTCTTTGGTCTGCTCGATACCGCCCAGGTCCAGTCGCGCGCGGCGGTGCGCCTCTTCTTGCGCTATCCCTTGCGCGACGTATTCCTCGGTTTTTCGTTCGAGGTGGTCGCGCAGCTCGTCGTTCAATTCCTGGTCCGCCTGCGCCCAGCGAAACAACGAGCGCAGCCGCAGCGGAATCCTGAACAGCCAATGCTCCGGTCGCATTGCCCGATCCTCCTTTACTCGTACCTCAAAGCTACCATCGGATCGACGTGAGAGGCGCGACGGGCAGGTATATAGCAAGCGGCGAGGGCGACAAGCCCGAGAAGAAAAGCAACCGACAGAAATGTGACTGGATCAAACGGGCGAACGCCGTAAAGCAGGCTGGCAAGATAGCGTGTTAATCCAAGCGCTCCCAGGATACCGAGAACCGCGCCAACGGCTGACAATCCGACTCCTTGGCGCGCGATAAAACGCAAAACGTCAGACGGACGCGCGCCCAGCGCCATGCGCACTCCGATCTCACGCGTCTTGCGGGAGACTTCGTAGGAAAGTAGTCCGTACAGTCCAAGGCAAGCGAGCAAGAGAGAAAGCGCGCCAAAAAAACTCGATAAGCGCGCGATCAGACGCTCCTGGAAGAGCGAGCGATCAATCTGTTCGGTTTCCGTTCTCACGCTAAAGAGCGGGAGGTTGCTGTCTAGTTGGCTCACGGTGCTGCGAACTTCAGGAATAATCGTTCGTGGGTTGACGGCAGTGCGCACC
>QHYZ01000316.1 GCA_003225295.1 Acidobacteriota bacterium
GGCTTGCCGCGGCCGGCATTGATCGAGGGAGGCTTTTTCGCAGGGTCAACAAAGTAGGAAAAGCATGGGGAGAGAGCATCACGGTAAAGGCGGTTTGGCACATAGTGAAGGAATCTGCCAAGGGCATTGGTGTGCCAAAGTTGGCGCCGCACGATCTGCGACGGACCTGTGCTCGACTATGCCATGCTTCGGGCGGGGAGTTGGAGCAGATCCAATTCCTTTTGGGGCACGTCTCAGTTCAAACCACCGAACGGTACCTTGGGTGCAAGCAGCGAATTCGGTCAGCCGTCAATGATCGCATTGGGGTCGAGCCGAACCCTTGATGTGGCTGAGCCAGTTGTGGAAGGGTTGCCGACCACACAGGAGTTGAGCCATTCGGTTAAACAGTAAGGTGCGGTTTGGCATCCGCAACGATTACGATCACTGCAGCAGGAAAAGCCCCCCGGTACCCGATCGGAAGACCGAGAACCGCTGCAATTTTTCTGATCCACTGACACGGCGCGATAAGTCGTACAATCAGTGCTGCCCGAGGCATGCCAACCGAATTCCGCATACGAGATTCTTCTCCTCCCGTATTCCGATACGTGTGCCTGGCGATTTTTCTTGCCGGCGCGATGCTGTTTCAAATTCGCTATGCCCAGGACATCTGGCGCGCAGAGAAGGTAGACGTACCATTTGTCATGCCCGCCTCGGCCAGCGCATCGCTCGAGATCGTGCGACCGGCGGCTGAGAAACTGGGCCTGCACAGCGGTGACACCCTGCTTGCAGTAAATGGGCAAGACTACACCGGTACCACGATCTTGTCGGAGGCCTATGCCAATGCTCACCCGGGAAAACAGTTCGAACTCAGGGTAAAATCAGCCGCCGGAGAGCATTCCGTCGTACTCCCAGTGACTCCGGGAACTACTCCGCTGAACCAGGTGATTTTCGATGTGCTGCTGAACATAGTGGCGCCGATCGGATGCGTCCTGCTCGGATCCTGGGTCGTGCTGATACAGCCCCGTGACCGGTTGGCGTGGATTCTTCTGGGACTGATGTTCTGTTTCTCGCAGTTGTTCAGCTCGTTCAAGATTGAGAGCTGGGGTTCGGGCTACCGCGAAGTGGCCATGGCTTACCGTACAGCCCTCGCAGCCGGGTGGCCTATTTTCATGTTCCTGTTCGGCTTCTTTTTCCCGGAGCCGTTCCCCCTTTATGCGCGGATGCCAGCGTGGCGAAAGTGGATCCCGGCACTGGCGATCGCTCCAATTGTTGCGGAGGCCATGTATGCGACCGTGGTGTCGATCACGGAGATGACAGACTACGCGCGTGCTGGAGAGATGGCTCAGAAGTTCCATCCTTTTGATACTCCGCTGCGGATTTATCTTTACTGCGTGGTTGGTTTTGGATTTTTCGCCTCGGTCTTCATGAAGTCATCGATGGCGATCTCGCGCGATGCCAAGCGGCGACTTCGCCTGCTCTACTGGGGCGCGACGGTTGCCCTGGCTCCGCTGTTAGTGATTACGTTGTTGTCGCAGTACCGCGGGAAGTCCATGTACCAGATATTGCCCGACTGGCTGATCGCCATTGGACTGACCATGACCACGATTTTCCCGCTCACGCTCGCTTATGTGATCGTGGTGCAGCGTGCGATGGATGTACGGGTCGCTGTGCGGCTGGGACTGCAATACGGGCTGGCGAAAAACGGCATACTTGTTCTGCAGGGCATCGCAGCTCTTGTGGCAGTTTTCACCGCCTTGCCGTTACTAACAAAAAGCGAAGGAAGGCCGACAAAAATAATCGTTGCCGCTATTGGACTGCTTGCGATCTTCACTATTCGCCGCGCGGCCGATCGATTGCGCACCTGGACCGACCGCAGATTTTTCCGCGAAGCCTACAACACGGAGCAGGTCCTCAGCGAGTTGAGCGACCAGGTGCGCAGCATGGTGGAGACCCGGCCGCTGATCGAGACCGTGGCGACGCGAATTTCGGAAACACTTCACGTTCCGCAGGTAGCGGTCCTCCTAAGCGGTGGCGGGTCTTTTCGTCCGGCATACGCATTGGGATACGGCTCAGCACCCGATGTTGGTTTTCTTGCGAACAACGGCACTGTGAGGGTTCTTGAGAAGCAGAGAGAACCGGCACGCGTGTATCTCGACGATTCCAATTCATGGCTGTATCGCGAGCCGGAGGTCAGTGAAGAAGATCGCGCGAAGCTGTCGCAACTGCAGAGCGAGTTGTTATTGCCGCTGAGCACGCGGAACAAGCTGCTCGGGTTCATCAGCCTGGGACCGAAGTTGTCCGACGAACCTTACTCGGGCACGGACGTCCGCCTGCTGAAGTCGGTGGCGGCACAAACCGGGCTGGCGCTCGAGAATGCGCGGCTGATGTCGGCGATCGCGGATGAAGTCGCACATCGCGAACGGCTGAACCGCGAGGTGGAAATCGCACGCGAGGTGCAGGAGCGACTATTTCCGCAGACTCTGCCGCCGATCGTGGGCATTGAGTATTCAGGCGCATGCCGCACCGCTCTTGGTGTTGGCGGCGACTACTACGACTTTCTCGCTCTTCCGGACGGCAAGCTGGGCGTGGCCCTTGGCGACGTCTCCGGCAAAGGCATCGCCGCTGCTCTCACCATGGCCAGCCTCCAGGCTTCCTTGCGCGCGGACGCCATGCGCGCCGGCAACGATATCGCGGGACTCATCACTCGCGTCAACCAGATGCTCTACAACTCTTCCACCGAAGACCGCTACGCCACGCTCTTTTATGCGCAGTACGATCCTGCCACGCGCCGCCTCAGCTACGTGAACGCCGGTCATTGTCCTCCGATATTGCTCAGGAGCGCCGCGAAGAACGGCCGTGTGGAACGTCTCGATCAGGCAGGCGGAACCGTCGTGGGTTTATTGAAGGACTGTGCTTACGAACAATCGGAAGCCTCCTTGGCGCTAGGCGACTTGCTTGTGATCCACACCGACGGCTTCAGTGAAGCGATGAACCCCGATCTCAACGAATGGGGCGAAGAGCGACTGATCGAGTCGATCGTCGGCTGCACCGGCCTTCCCGCTCGAGGCGTCATTGCCCGGATCATGCAGGCAGCCGACGCATTCGCCGCAGGCGCGCCCCAGAGCGACGACATGACACTGGTAGTACTTCGCGTGA
>QHYZ01000098.1 GCA_003225295.1 Acidobacteriota bacterium
AAGAAAATCCGTTGTTCTTACGTTCTGGACAGAATCTCCAGACTGTTCACTCCCGCCCGTAACGCTGCCGATTTCCAAACTGTGGCTGATTGCGTCCGGTCACAAAGAACAACTTGTGACACTTATAGAACGGAGTCTAGCGAGAACCACGTTCACATATTCAAACTTCATCGAGGTAGGTTCTGCCCGATAAACAATCGGAGAAGACTCCAAGCGGAGGAGCAAGGAACATGACCCCTGTACAAAATTGTTCTAAATGTGGCGGCACGGGAAAAGCGAAGCTTCCTTCGGGTAAAGAGACCGGTTGTGAAAACTGCGGGGGAACCGGAAAAATTGTGACTAAGCAAGGTCCTATTGAAGACCCTGCTCGCAAGAAATAGGAATCCCGCACCGTCCCTAAGCCGAATCAGTTTGCGGCTTGTTACTTTCGTCCAAAATTTCGTCCAAAAGGCCCTCTGATACCCTCAAATATCCTCGAAAATGGGTGACTAGTACCAATCTAAGTTATTGAAAACAGGCAGCACGAGAGTCGAAAGAAGGTTTACGAATCGGCTGCTCTACCACTGAGCTACCTCGGCCCTTGAAACTAAAGGACTTATTCTCCCGGTTGAGCCCTTGCGTACACCTTGCGTTTCAACCTATCCGAATTTCGGCAGCGCGTTACCTTATTCTTAATTACGAATGAACCACCTATTCGGAGCCGGCCTCTTCTCCATTGATCGACGACTATCGCCTTTCCACTTTCGATGACGCTCTCGCTTCTCATGAAGCGCACCAGGGAAAACGATCGCACGCCAGATAAAAGACGGCGACTTGATTGTAGCCTCGTCTGATTCCGTTCGCAAGCGCTTGCGATTACTGGCTTTGGCGCCGACCATGCCGTTTAGCTGCTAGCAGCTCGAAAGACCGCCAGGACAGAAACGGCGAGCCCGATCAAACTATTCCCCTCAGAGTGTTGTTATATATTAGGAATATACGCTGGACCTCTCCGCTTCAGTATTACGCGGAACTATGGTCTCCGTTTCCACGCACAATTCCGTCAAACCGGAGAGCAGCCGCCAGAAACTCGGTTGCTCTTTGATTGAGGCTCAAGGGCCTATTATCCGTTGTCCCCTCTCGTTGCCTCCCGACTTCCATCAAACTGCAATCACGGTTCTTCTCGACCGGCAATCAACTCAGAAAAAATAGAGTTCGCTGCGGGATTGATCCGGCCATGAGAGGCGTGGGCCTCTCTGTGCCCAAAACTGCCTGGCGCGGAGGGGGAAAAGTATCCTGAGATAAAATAGCAACGTCGAGCTTCGATTTTCGGTTGGCACAAGGATGCGCGAGATCAAGAGTCTGTAGCCGTCGCCGGAAAAGTCGGTTCGAGTCTGCCCGGATTCCTTATCGAAAGGGCGCTAGAAGAAAACTGCCGGTGAGACGTGAAAGCGCTGGCTGAGCTTTTCCATCTGTTGTCTATTCAGCTGGCGCTTTTCTTTTAGGATCAGGGAAACAATACTTTCACCTCCCAAATCCTCTGCAAGATCCTTTTGTCGAAGTCCATTTGCATCCATCAATTCCTTGAGCACCTCAACGCCAGAGGCCTTCTCGATGGTGAAATGTTTCGCTTCGTAGTCCGCGATTAGAACGACCAGCAGCTTAGCGGTTTCCATTTCCTCTGCCGTTCGGTGTGCTTTCCGTTGCAGCTCCAGAAGCCTGGAGATATATGCCTCGTGTTGCTGGGGTGAAGAAATGGTCTTTGGAGCTTCATCTTTAACGAGATATTTTGCTGGCAGTCGTTCAGCAATTGCAGGCATTTTTCCACCCTCCTTTGTCGTATTCTTTGTGGGTCAGCACAGCTAATACGGTCACGGTCCCCATCTCATAATTTATGTAGGCGATCAGCCTGGCGTCGTTATCCTTTATGTTGAAGACAACGCAATCCCCAACCGGATCGGTATCTTTGCGAGTTCGCCTGACCGCGGGAAAGTTGCTCCACGGTGGGTTTACGCCTTCGACGATTCTCACCCATGAACCCAGGGAGCCTTTCCACGTCGGGTGTTTCTTTTGTGCAGCTTCTATCAAATGCTTGCCGATTATCTGCACGTAAGAATCTTAGCAAATTGCTAAGTTCGTTGTCAAGTGGAGCGGCGGGGACCTTGGGAGGTCCCAGGAATTCTTTGGCGAGTGACAGGACAAGTCACCGACGAACCATGTCAGGAGTTCTGAACTTAGGTGTTCAATCTCGTTGCTGAAGGCAAAGAAGTTGGGCCCAAATAAGTCGGAATACTTAGGGATACCGAAAAATCGCGCTCACTGCTGCGCCAATCAAGACACGGGGCCGGCAATGCGGAACGAGTACGCGTAGTGACCGTTGAGAGCGGCTGGCAAATCGACGCGCAGGTTGTCACCCTGTTGTGACCAAGCAAGAGGATCCGCATCTCCCAACAGGTAAATTTTCGTGCCAGGCTTCACCGAAAGGGATTTGAACGTGGCGGTGAGCGCTTTGGGCTGTCCCAGGAGGATCGCATACGTTGCGGTCTCCTTTTGTGTGAACCGGACAGGAATGCCTTCGGCAGTCTCGCCGGCAGCGCGTTTCCAGGGATGAGTTGCATAGACGGCTTCGCCGTTGACCTGCAACCACGCACCTAGGGCTTTGAGTCGCTCCATTTGGACAATGGGAATGGTGCCGTCGGCCTCCGGGCCAACGTCGAGAAGGAGGTTTCCGTTCTTGCTGACGATGTCAGCCAGCAGATAAATGAGTTCATCCGGTGCAATCGTTTCGGCTTCACCTTCGGCGCGATTGTACCCAAACGACCGTCCCAGGCCTCGGCATTCCTCCCATTTCTTCGGATTGATTTTTTCCAAAGTCTGATATTCCGGGGAAATGAAATCGGAGTGCTTCACGCCGAATCGGTCGTCGATCACGCCGTCCGGAACGGCCTGATAGTATTCGGCCATGATTTGGAGGGGATGCCCGGACTTGGGGTAGTCAATATCATTCCAAAGGACGGCCGGCTTATAGCGCGCGATAATTTCCCGGAACTGAGCATCCACATACTTTCCATAGGCCTCGCTCTGAGGCTTCACCTTCTGGTAGTCAGCCGCGACACGAATGGGCCCAGGTACAAATGTCCAGTCGTATCCACCAGAGTAGTATAGTCCCATCCGTAAACCTTGTTGATTGACGGCCGCGGTGAGTTCGCTAACCAGGTCGCGAGATGCGTGCTGGCGGTCAGCGGGCAAAGAAGGATTCGGCGTGGAACTCGGCCAGAGAGTGAAGCCATCGTGGTGCTTAGTAGTTAGCACAACGTACTTGGCGCCAGCGTCATGAAAGACTTTGGCCCAGTCCTCTGAACGCCACTTCTGAATCTGGCGATTGAAAATGGGCGCGAAGTTGTAATAGTCATAGTCAGCGCCATAGTGTTCCTTGTGGTAGACCTGAGTCGGCGAACCATCGATGCGCATGCTGTTCAGATACCACTCGGCGTAAGGATTGTGGGTGATGTAGTCCAATGACTCGAAATCGTGCTCCGAGTGCGCCGTCGGAGCCCAACCGGGGACAGAGTAGAGCCCCCAATGGACAAATATGCCAAGCTTCGCGTCGGCGTACCACTGCGGAAGAGGATGCCGACTGAGGGATTCGATGGTCGGCTCATAGTGCAAGGGGGCTTGAGCAGTGACAGACGCCAAGGCAAAGAGAGATCCGACTACGAATAGAATGTCCCTCAGTTTACGGTCGAAACGAGAAAGAACCATTTGGTAGTTCCCGAATGGAATCGTCAGGCAAAAGATCAAAACGGTCGAGCTGGATTATGCAAAATTCCTCTAGTTACCCCACACGTCGAGATATCGCTCCATAAAACGATTTGTGACATGGATGACGACTTGCTCGGCGATCTGCGGGTTGCCCATGCGGATCGCGTCGACGATACGCTGATGATTTGCGACTTGCGGCACCCAAGGACTGGCGTCAAGGCCCTTAGCCAAAGCGCGCATCAGCGTGAAGGCGTATAGTGGAACAATCAGCCGCAGGCCATTTTCGAGCAAGAACGGATTTCCAGGTTTTGCCAGCATGCAAACGTGAAAACGCTGAACGCGGTCAATCACGCCGCGCACCTCGTTGGTCTCCACGGCGCGGCGAAGCTCCACCATGGCGGTCTCCAAATCCGCAATCGCCAGCTCCTGCTCGACGATGAGGCGCGCCGCCAACCCTTCGAGCGCTCCTCGAACCTGATAGGTGTGAATGATAGCGGGATCGGTTAACCGGAGAACGCGGGCGCTGCGACCGTGGCCTTTGGTCACAAACCCTTCCGTGATTAAAATGTTTAAAGCCTCGCGTACAGAGACTTGCGCTGCGCCGAATTCTCGAGCCCAGCGCCTTTCTATGATTTTCTCGCCCGGCGCGAGCTTACCGCTAAGGATGGCTTCACGAAGCTGGGCCGCCAAGCTCTCCTTTAATAAACCTGTGCTTGGAGAGGCGTTGCCCTCGGCGGTGGTCCCGTTTTGCGAAGTTCCAGGAATATTGCTGTAGGTTGACATTTGGCTTCGTGCAAGCCGCCGCCCGGCTTCGAAGCGCCGAAGATTCACTTCTCCCGACGCCGAATCCCTGCGAGGCCTTTGACTCCATTCTGCATTAGAAGGTCTTGGTTTCCAAGATCAGCCCCACCCTGACCATGAAAGCCCCATTGGTGCAGGGTCGAGGAACCACACGTCGCTGGTGCCGCTCGCGCTCCTCGAACCACGACCACCGGATCGCCCCGTCTCAGAAGATGATCTTCGCTCCCAACTGCAATTGGCGCGCGCTGTTGGCCGTGCCGTTTGCCTTGCCAAAGCTCGACAGATTCGAAATATCGTTGCCTGGCGTTCCAAGAATAACTGTATTAAATATGTTAAAAGCTTCTGCTCGAAATTCGATGCGCCGACCTTCTCCCCAGAACGGGAATTGGCGGAAGATCGAGGTGTCAAGGTTCCAGAACGACGGCGAGCGGAATGCATCGCGTCCACTGTCCCCGAAGGTAAATTGGGCAGGCGCGGCAAAAGCGCTGGTGTTAAAGATGCAATTGACGCTTCCGACGGCACTGCCGTTTGGACATGACCCGCTATGCGGATCGCCGACGAGATTGGCCCTGTCGTATTGGGCCCATGAAACGTTGCCAGTGTTCGCCAAATCGCTGGCACCGTAAAAGACGTTGAAGGGGACACCAGAGCGCGCGGTAAAGATATTATTGACCTGCCAATTTCCGACGATGTAGTCAAGTACGCTGTTCTTCGTCGAGAAACGCATTCCGCGGCCGACGGGTATCTGGTACAGCATGTTCACCGACAGCGTGTGCCTGAGGTCAAATCCCGATGGGCCGCGGCTTCCGGCAACATTGTACGGATCCGTAAGAGATTGGCCTTCGACGCCGAACCAACCCGAAGAACCTTCGTCAATCGATTTGGAGTAAGTGTAAGCAACTTGATAAGCCAAACCATGGCTGTACCTCTTGTTTACTTCGACCTGGAGAGCGTTGTAATTGCCATTGCCGATACTGCGATCGTAGAAGGTTGGCGCAATGTACGGAAATGGCGCTCGCGCCTGAGAATCTCCAGGGCCAGGCGTCAAAGCGGTGTTGTAGTATCCGCCTACGTTGAGGCGACGGGAGCCCGAACCGACATAGTTGACGTCTACGGTAGTTGAAGAATTCAATTCGCGCTCCACGCCAAAATTCCATTGCATGGAGTAGGGGTTCTTGATGTGGGGATCGTAGAACCACTGCACCTGGTTGAACGGCGTTGGCGCTGGGAACAAGCCGCTGCCTCCGCCAGCAAATGGGTCCTGCGCAGAAGTGGTGGGAGTCGCGGAGGTTGTGCTTGGCCGATTCAAGTTGTTGGCAATTAACTGGCCGATGTCGGGCCATGCCCCTTCTATGTTTTGGGCCATCTGCGATACGGCCGCCCAGTCGTCGTACACGATCCCGGCGGCCCCGCGCAGCACGGTTCGGTTACCAAGCCGGTAAGCAAAACCCACACGCGGGCCAAGGTTGGTAAGCGTGTCGTGAGCAATCTTTCCTCGGGGATCGACCACGACGTGAGCTGGCAGCGTGCCATCGCCAGGGATGCACGGAGCGAAGCCCCGCACGGTGCAAGGTGGAGGGAGTTTCTGAACGACATACGTACCGTTGCTGAAGTCAACATCTCCCGTTTCGATTCCACCCTGCTGACCGATCGTGGCATTCGTTCCATACGGAGGAATAAAGGTGCGATCGTAACGGAGACCGAAATTGAAGGCGAGCTTGGAAGTGGCTTTCCACGAGTCCTGGATGAAGAGACTCATCAGGCCGCCGAGGCGAGTTGTCTCGTGCACATTGCGACGGTTAGCGCCATCCGGAACATTGAGCAGGAAGGAGGCTAATGGGTCTCCTGGTTCGTTAGGGTTCTGCGGGTTCCCCGTTTGCCCGCCGGCGAAGCTAAGAGAAGCGTAGGAGAGCGGACTCTCGAACCTATTGGTCGTGAACCCTCCGCCAAGTGTGAGCGTGTGATTGCGCACGATCTTGGTCAGGTTTCCGCTGACTTGATGACTATCGGTCGCTTTGGGAACGTTGGTGATGTTTTCGCCGCCGCTGGCGTAGCCGTTGATTCCCGGACTGGGAATCAGGGAGTGTCCTCCGGCCGCGGCAAATCCACCAACGAAACTACTGGAAAAACCAACCGTAGTATCCAAGTTCGCTGGGGGGTGCGTGAAAAGAGTCGCCGAGTTGTCTTGGTTCGTAGTACGCGCGTACTGAACTTGAAGCACGAGACTTGAGTTGAACGTATGTACGTAACTGGCGCCCCAATTTCGACCGGGGATTGACCCCTGCTTGACCAAGCCGGGGAGCCCGCCAGAGGTGGTCAACAAACTGTTGATGGCACTGTACCGGAAAAAGACAGTGTTCTTCTGGCCGAAGTTCTGGTCGATGCGAACGTTATATTCGTTCTGGGTCTGGTGGTTGGGAGTCGTATCGATCGCGTTATCGCCTACGCTGTCGAGTACTGGACCGGCTGGAGGAAGTACGCCTTGGACAAAGGCCACCATGCGAGAATCGAGGAGGTTAGAGGGGATCTGATTTCCTGGAAATGGATCGCGAATGAACTTCCCAGGGTTCGCGGGATCGGGACGAGTCGAAAACGGGTTGTAGATCTGGGTCGGGAAACTGCTCTCGTCACCAGCCAACTGCGCCGCGGTAGGAACCTTCAAGAGGGAATCGTTGTCCTGAGTATAACGGAATCCCTGGTAAGCAAAATAGAAGAAGGTCTTGTTCCGTCCATGGTAGAGCTTGGGAATCCAAACAGGCCCACCGAAGGAAGCGCCAAACTGATTTTGCCTGAACGGAGTAACTTTCGGTAGAAAGGTGTTGCGGGCGTCGAAAGCAGTATTGCGAACGTATTCCCAAGCGGTCCCATGATAGTCGTTGGTGCCGGATTTGGTGACCACATTGACGACGCCGCCAAGTACGGAGCCGAACTGAGCACTGTCAGTGTGTGAAACGACCTTGAACTCTTGTATGGCGTCGACGATGGGCGGTACTGAATACGTGCTCTGGAACGAGCCGAAGTTATTCAAGCCATCAGTGAGAAAAAAGTTGCTGCGGTTCGTCTGACCATTAACGGCGGGAAAGATGAATGCCGAGCCCACGGAAATAGGGGCACCGAACCCGCCTGCTCGCCCCCCCATAGCGTTTTGCGCGACGCTGACGGGCGCCACACCCGGAGTCAATGACAACAGCTGAGTAAAATTGCGGCCGTTCAGAGGAAGGTCGTTGACTTGTTTCGTGGCGATGACCGTGCCCAAGTCCGCTGACGATACATCAAGTTGTTCTGTTTCCGCGGAAATGGTGACTACATCGGACTGGGATCCGACCTGCAAGGAGATGTCTATGGAAGCGGTCTGGTTCACAGCCAGAACGAACTCAGCGACGCGTTTCGTAGCGAAACCGGAAGCGCTCGCTTCCAGAGCGTATCTGCCGGGGCCAAGACTGAGAAAAACGTAGTTGCCGGCGTCATTGGATACGGTCGTGTGCTGGACCATGGTGTCGACGTTGCGCAGTGTGACTGAGGCCTTTGCAACGACCGATCCGGTAGGGTCTCGAACAATTCCCGTGACAGAACCCGCCGAGAGCTGGGCTTTCGCGGAACCGGATGCCAGCAACAGTGTCATTGTGAGGATCGCAAGAAAAGCAAACCGAAACCAAGACCAGAGATTGGACGGGCACATCGTACGCACCTCCTACAAAAGTGAAGCGTCTATTGCCCCTGGGCATGCGGCTATGCTTTATAAAAAAACACTAACCCTTGTCAAGGACTTTTTTGCTCAATGAATGCTCATATATGGAGAATCATGCTGTTAGCATCTGTTAGCATCAAGTTTGTGGGCATATGAGCGCTCACATGTGCCGAATGAGCGCTCTAAAACAGAAAGAATGATATACCTTTTCGGTAAAGTAGTGCACGGTTGACTACTCCAAGAATTTCCCCGCTCGCCGTAGTAGATTACTCTTGCACCGTGTGCGCCTGACAATTCCTCTCACTCGAAAGGGATCATTGATGGGCGCCTACAATTCCCCGATGGGCTGCTGGGCTACGCGTCTTTGGCAGGGAGCGCTCCCGGCCATCACCGGTTTTGTGTTTTATCTAGGGCTCGCTTCCGGGCAGATCCCGGGAATTGCGAATGTACGATCGGCGGGGACGCCTAGTCCCCACAACGCAACAAAGACCATACAAGATGGATTCGTGGGATCGCGAAGCTGCGTGCCATGTCACCAGAACATTTACGACAAATTCCCATCCCGTCCGGTAAACCGAAAAGGATGGGAATCCAGCGCTGATCTTCTTCCGAAGGCTGTGCGGAAAGCAGCTTCAGAAGTTGGTTAGCGGCGAAATGATGATCGAGTCCAAGTTGGGAGCGTAATTGCTGGGATTGCTGAATTCAATCTGGTTGGACCCCGCATGAAGCGGCACTTGAATCACGGTGCTGGTTGGCGTACCGAAACTGTACCCGTTCAGGGCGACTTCCTGCGCAGTATTCCCGTTCACCGAGATAAAGAACGATCGTTGTCCCTGAGTCATGTAATCGATCTCCATCTGGTAAGTTCCTGTCGAGGGCACGACCACATTGTCGAAGGCGACGGTGCTTTGCGCGTTGCCGCCCAGGTTGCCCACCGCAGCCAGGCCGGAGCAGTTTCCGCAAAAGCCCGCCGACGTCGCCGCCGCGCCACTCAGAGTTGCATTCTCCGCCTCATAGACGGTAAAGGCCGGATACGGTTCGTTGCCGTCTCCGCTGATAATGATGCGGTCCATGTCCGGCGGATAGCTCGTCGGGTTTCCAAACTGGATGCTGTTCATCCCCGCGTTCAAACGAACTGGAATCGTGGTAGGGAACGGGAGGTTCGAGCTTCCGCCGCTCAGATTCAGCGTAATATCCGGCCCATCGTTGACATTGATGATGAACGAGCGGGTGCCGGTCGTCATTGAATCGACTTCCATCCGGTACACGCCCGCCTTTGGGACGCTCACGTTGAAGATGGCATAGTTGGCCGCACCAATGCCGAGGTACGTCAGCTTGTAGCCACTCACGCAGGTGGAACATGAGGAGAGCTGCGCTCCTCCGTACAGCGTGGCCGTTTCCGCCCCGTAAATCTGTGCCGGCGGCACGGGGGCCTGGCCGACGGCTTTGACCTTGAACAAGCGCGCTCCATGTCCCGGCAGCACGCTGGAGAAGGACTGGAAGAAAGGCCCCAGTTCAGCATGGCTCCAGAGGTCCCTCGTCCCGACCGCGTTTAGGAATCCGAGATCCTTCCAGTCAACGGTCACATTTGTAGGAAAGGCGTTGAGGTTGAAGATCGCGACGTAGTAGCTGCCGTTTCCAAGGTTCGAGACCCACACGGGTGTAAAGCCCCCCGTAACCTGCCTCGCCGGATGCCCGGACTGATCGACGGCCAGTACTTCATCATTGGTGAGCAACTGTTTACCGTAGGTGGTGAGGTTCGTCAGGTCTCCGCCGAGATAAAGCGGAGCATTGGCCATCGCCCATAGAGTCATCGTGGTCTGCTGTTCGGTATTCGTAATGCCGTCGGTGGCTCCATTGCCGACCTCGAGCGAGTCGAGATCGTTCCAGCCCAGCGTGGGACCAGAAGCGCTCTGCCATCCGATCAAATCGTAAAAGCGAAGCAGAACGCGCTGCCATTCGGTCAAATTCGGACAGTCTCCCTCGCACTCAACGTCGCCTTCAATGCGGCGCGCATTCGCGTTCTGCTGCCAGTCGCTCAGGTAGTCCTCATCGAGCGCCCAGGAGAGCGTAAGCCAGATAGGACGTCCGCTCAGCGCAATGGCTTTGGAATAAGCCTGAACATCGGGGATGTTGTTGATTTTGAGGTTGTCGTTGTACGAGCCGGGAGTTACCGAGTCGAGCTTGATGAAATCGATGCCCCACGATGCATAGAGGTTGATGATGGAGTTGATGTACTCCTGCGCCCCCGGCTTGGTGAAATCGATCTTGTAGCCGTAGCCAAACCCGTTACCTACCGTGAGCGGCTGCGCTACGATGTCCTGAGCATGATACTGCGTACCGAAAATAGGCAGATTTTGAGAGTAAACCGACGTGCCAATTCCCGGGAGCAGATAGATACCGACTTTTTGCCCGTTGGCATGGATGTGCTGAATCATGTCCAGAAAATACGGGAACGCAGTCGTGTTCCAGAGCGTGCGACCGTACTGATCGCTGTTGCCGCTCCAGCCCGCATCGAGGTTGATGTAACGGAAGCCATGAGCTTCGAGGCCGGACCAGCGCATCGCATCAGACTGCGCGAGAATATTCTGCTCATTCATCACAGAACTGGAGGGCATGATCGTCTGCTCGCTGTACGTGCTCCAGCCCAGGTATGGCCTCTGGCCGATGTCGTTTACCTGCGCAAAGCCGCACTGCGGTGCTCCCACGAGTCCCCACAGCAAGAAAACCCAAAGGGCAACGAACCGGCAATTCCGGAGCCGCAATAAGTGATTTGGGACCGGCTGGTCGGCGCTTTTGTACTTCCCAAGATCAAGTGTTGCTGTTCGCATGTGATCGCCTCACGGGCTTGGGTGCGGTTATGCTAGTACAAAAATGCTAAGGCTTGTCAAGCGTTTCGTCGCTCATTGAATGCTCATATACAGGGGAATGGAAGGATTAGTTGGATAATGAAGCATGCCGCTTATATATGAAATCTGAGCGCTCTAAATGGCCAACCACGGCCGAGGAGTTCCGCTCGTTCTCGCGGATGACTCTTGCGCTGTTGGTTTGCGAGCCTGACAATTCCTCTCACTGAAAGGGTTCCTGGATGGGCGCCTACAATTCTCCGATTGGCTGCTGGGCTACGCGTCTTCGGCAAGGAGCGCTCGCAGCCATCACCGCTTTTGTGCTGTCTCTGGGGATCGCTTCCGGGCGAAGCCAAGCAATAGCGAAGGTCCAATCGGCAGGGACGACCGGCCCCTGCAAGGCATCAAAGACCATGCCAGGCGGATTCATGGGATCGCAAAGCTGCGTGCCATGTCACCAGACCATTTACGACACATTCGCCAAAACCAGCATGGGGCGCTCGATGACGCGAGTTACGCCCGGGCTGCTCGCGAACCTGGTCACCTCAGGGTCATCGTACGACGAGAAACTAAATCAGCATTTTGAGGTTTTCGTCCGAGAGGGAAAGCTATTTCAGAGCCAGTACGCCATGGAGGCCGGAGGAAACGAGGTATTCCGTGAGACTCATGAAATCCAATGGATAATCGGCTCAGCTAGCAACGGTTTCGCGGGAGTGACAACAAATGGCACGTATCTTTTCCAAGGCCCACTCTCGTTCTACTCGAAAATTGGAGCTTGGGGGCTGTCACCAGGATACGAGTTCGGAAACTACGGATTCAATCGCCCGATCCTGGCGGGTTGTGTGGCGTGTCACAGTGGTCAGGCGATGCCAGTGGCAGGCGGTAACGGTCGGTTCGAGGATCCGCCGTTCCTGGAACTTGCCATCGGCTGCGAGAACTGTCACGGTCCCGGACAGCGGCATGTCCGAGAGATGACAGGAAAAGGGACGGTGCGGAAGGGACGCGCCTCAATCGTCAACCCGGCTCGGCTACCACCGGCCCTCGCCGACAATATCTGCATGTTCTGCCATCAAACCGGCGATGTGCGCGTGTTAAAGCCAAACAAAGACTACCGGGACTTCCGTCCGGGGGAACCTCTAGACGACACTTTGTCGATCTTCTTGGTGCCGCCGAAGCGCGAATCGCCGCCTGCGTCGGACCATCTCGAGCACTACTACTCCATGATTCTCAGCAAGTGTTACCGGAGCAGCGGCCGTGGGCTCAGCTGCATCACTTGCCACGATCCTCACGCACAGCCTTCCCGCGCTGAAGTTTCCGCGTACTTCGCCGGGAAATGCGCTGGCTGCCACACGGACAAGAGCTGCAAAGTTCCGCTGAGTGTGCGACAGCAGCAGAAGCCTCCGAACGATTGTGCAGGTTGCCATATGCCGAAACGTGAAGTCGGCGTAATCTTGCACTCCAGCGTGACCAGTCACCGCATTATGGCCCGCCCCGACGAACCGCTCCCTGAGGCGGCTTTTCATCAGACTACTTCGGCTCTGCCCGACCTGATCCATCTCAGCGCTGTTCCCGGGCAGAAAGAGGCAGCGCCTCCGGGTTTGACACTGCTTGCGGCATACGGCGAACTGGTGGACAAGGCGCCTGAATATCGCGGGCGATACCTGGCACTGCTGACGGAGCTCGAACATTCACAGCCGGAAAATGCGTTGTTGCAAGCTTCTTTGGGTCGAAGGGCTTTGCTCGACGACAAACCTTCGGAAGCAGCCGTCCACCTGCGGCACGCCCTGAAAACTGGCCCGCCGCAGGCCACAACTTACGCAGATCTCGCGGAAGCTCAAGTGAAACTCGGCCAGGAGAACGAGGCGATCACGTCGCTCGAAAAGGCCATCGAGCTGGACCCTTTCAACGCCGTGTTTCAAAAGAAATTCGTGCTCCGCTTAATTGACACGAAGCAATATGCGCAAGCGGGAGCCGCACTGGAACGATACGTTCAAACCTTTCCGCAAGACTCGTTCATGCGGCAGATGCTCAACCGTGCCAAGTCCGGGGATCAGCCGAAATGAGCGGTGTGCCTTGGCCGGGTGCTGGCTTGCGCGCGAGATCAGTTCTAGCTTGTACTCTTAGCGCTGCCTTGCTGGCTTCTTTGAAGCCCAGCGAGCAGTCGAGAATTGCCTTCGAGAACCGCCAAGAACGGTCCGGCGTGACGTTTGTCCTGAACAATGGCACTACGGATGATAAGCCCATCATCGACAGCACACTGGGTGGCGTCGCTTTGCTGGACTACGACAACGACGGTTATCTCGATATTTTCTTCACCAACGGCGCCAGCATTCCTAGCTTGAACAAAAGCAACCCGGCATTTTCCAATCGGCTGTACCACAACAATCATGATGGAACCTTTACGGAGGTGACGGGACGAGCCGGAGTGACGGGTGAAGGGTACAGCATGGGGGCTGCCGCTGTCGATTATGACAATGACGGATGGACCGATCTCTACGTCACCGGAGTCAATCGCAATATCCTGTACCACAACAACAGGGACGGCACATTCACCGACGTAACCGAGAAGGCCGGAGTGACAGGCATTTTCGGCGGAAAAAAACTGTGGTCGGTATCGGCAGCGTGGATAGACTACGACAACGACGGCCTCCTCGATCTCTTCGTGACCAACTATCTAGAGTGGTCTCCTGAGAATTCACGCGTGTGCGGGCTGCTGGGCAAGCGTCTGTCCTGCCCGCCGTCTCTGTATAAGGGAGAGTCAAACATCCTGTACCACAACAACGGTGACGGGACGTTCACAGATGTTTCCGCTGCAAGCGGCATCGCAGAGTGCATCGGAAAGGGGATGGGCGTTGCTATCGCCGACTATGACGGCGACGGATGGACCGACATTTTCGTCGCCAACGACAACGAAAGAAATTTTCTGTTCAAGAACCGGCGCGGGCAGGGATTCGACGAAGTCGGTGTGGAATCGTTCGTCGCATACACGGACGACGGAGTTCCCGTGTCAAGCATGGGGGTTGACTTTCGAGACTGGAGCAACAGCGGTAGACCCGGCCTTTTCGTAACGGCGCTCGGCGGCGAAACGTTTCCTCTCTTTCGCAACGAGGACCGAAAAATTTTCACGATGGCTACCTACGAATCCGGCATCGGATTCGCCAGCTTCAAGATGAGCGGGTGGGGTGCGGGAATCTATGATTTCGACAACGATGGCTACAAGGATCTGTTCAGCGCTAACTCGCACGTCAGCGAAAACGCGGACGTGAACCCGCAGCAGCAGTACCGACAGCCCAATAGCGTCTTCCAAAACCTGCGGAACGCAACCTTTCAGGATGTAAGCGCCGAAGCTGGACCCGCCGTGAGATTGCGCGCAGCCCACCGGGGCGCAGCGTTTGGGGACCTCGACAACGACGGAAAAGTTGACGTGGTAATCTCAGCGATCGGAAGCCCCGCAGAGCTTCTTTACAACACCTCGACGGGCGGTAATCATTGGATCGCCATTGAAACTGTGGGCACCAAGAGTAACCGCGATGGCATCGGCACGCGGATAAAATTAACCGGCGAATCCGGTCTGGTGCAGTACAACGAAGTCACAACGGCTGGCAGCTATGCCAGCTCGTCCGACAAGCGCGCACACTTTGGATTGGGACGCGATTCTTTGGTCAAGGAAATTGAACTGCGCTGGCCGAGTGGAACGCTGCAGGTCTTGCGAAACGTGAAGGCCGATCAAATCTTGAAGGTCACGGAAAGGTAGCCAGAGAATGAGGGCAGCGACGGTGCTTATCCTGCTAACCTGCATTTCTCCACAGCTACTCGCAATACCCTGCCGCAGCGCCGAGCAACTCATGGCGTCGATTTGGAAGGAGCTGTCAGCGGGAAATGTTAGTGGCGCTGAACAAATACTGCACGAAATAGAGCGCACGCATGCGGAATGCCCGGAGGTGATTTTGGCACACGCCCGGGTCGCGGCGGCAAAAGGTGCGCCAGTCGAGGCCGAGGATCTTTTTGCGCGTTACGCGGACCTCGTTCCGAACGAGGCCACGGCTTACTCCTTCCATGCGCGTTTCCTGCTCGAGCGAGGGCAATACCCGCGAGCAGATGTCCTTTCCGTGCAGGCGCTGGAGAAAGACCCGAACGATGTGGTAGCGCTTGCGGTGCACGGCGAGATCCTGGACATAAAAGGACAGACGCTGGAAGGCATGGGGTTGCTCGAGAAGGCCTGCCGGCTGGATCCACTAAATGCAGAGGCGCAGTTCCGGCTTGCGATGATCTACGATCGCGCCAAGCGGTTGGCCGATGCAGTGCAGCACTTCGAAAAGGCCGTGGAAACCGATCCGGAGGATGCGAGGGCGTGGGATTATCTGGCCCTGGATCTAGAACCTCTCGGCGAGGTGGAACGCGCCGACCTCGCCTATCGCAAGGGCTTGGCCGCCAATCAGCCAGGTCCTCATTTCGACGCCTTTCTTGATTACAACTACGGACGGTTTCTGATGAAGCGCAATGATCTCACCGCCAGCAAGCAGCATCTGGACCGTGCCGTGGAGCTGACTCCCGATTTTCGAGCCCCGTGGTACGAACGCGCAAAGCTCAACCTGCGGCTCAAGAACAATCAGCAAGCCCGCGTAGACGCGGAGAGGGCGGCCAACATTCGTGACTCGCGCGGGATCATCATTGATCTTCAACTTTATGTGTTGCTCGAACAAATCTACACTCGCCTGGGAGACCCAGTGTTGGCGGAAAAATACGCGAGGCTGAGCCGGCAGACTCCCGTGCCTCCGCGGAAAGATTAAGGCAACTTCCAATTGATGACGGATCGCCGATGTTTTGTGCTGGGACTCGCAGCGTGTGCCGCCCCCCGCTGGCTTCCCTAGGTAGCCAAACCTAAACCGCTACCCCCTTCATTGATGTCACCTCGAAGTCGGGCGTTCACTTTCGACATCAGTCCAGTCGCACGAGTCAAAAGTATCTGCCGGAATCGATGGGCGCTGGCGTGGCGATGTTCGACTACGACGATGATGGCTACCAGGATCTATTCTTCTTCAACGGCGCGAGGCTGCTGGATCCAATGCCGAGTGGTGCATCTCCCGACAAGTCCGATCCTCGCTTTTGGAACCGCTTGTATCACAATAACAGGGACGGCACATTCACCGAAAGGCGCTGGGCGTTGCAGTAAGCGACTTCGACCGCGACGGGTGGCCGGACATCCTTGTCGCCAACGACTCGTTCCCGCAGCAACTCTTTCGAAATAACCGCGACGGCACATTCTCCGATGTGGCGCTCGAATCCGGTCTCGCTTTCGATCAGGATGGCAAAGCCTTCGCGGGCATGGGAGTCGACTTCGCTGACTATGACAACGACGGTTGGCCGGACGCCTTTGTCAATGCCCTTGCAAATCGACGCTATGCGCTGTTCCGAAACGGCAAAGGGAGCTTTGACGATGTGAGCGACTCCAGCGGCATCGGCGGGATCACCATGCGGCACTCCGGTTGGGGAACGAAGATGATCGACTATGACAATGACGGCTGGCTCGACATCTTTGTCGCCCAAGGACACGTGATGGACAATATCGAACTGACCGATCCTTCTCTTCGTTACCGCGAACCACTCCTGCTGATGAGAAACAGCGCGGGGAAGTTCCGCGTCGTATCGCAAGAAAGCGGTCCGGCGTTCCGGGGCACGAGGTCCAGCCTTCGGAGATCTGGATAACAGGGTCTATCGATATCGCGATCAACTGCAACGACGGGCCGGCTGTTATTCTTCGCAATCACGGTGGTACTGCGAATCACTGGCTGCTCATCAATCCTGTCGGGTCGGTCAGCAATCGCGATGGATTCGGGGCTCGAGTTCATGTGGTTTCGGAACAAGGGATGGAGCAGCATGCCTTTCGCCAGCTCCGCAGGAAGCTACCTTTCTGCGGGTGATAAACGGGTGCACTTTCGGCTTGGGGGCATCGCGAAAGGTGCGGCTACTTGAGATCAACTGGCCAAGCGGCATAGTTCAGCAGATAAACTCCATGGACGCGAACCAGATCATTACTATTCGTGAGCCAAATCGCTAAGGCGCCAGGCATTCATCGCTTTGGATACTCGCGACCGTTGCGACGACGTGCCTGACCTCGAATCCGGTTTAGGGCTTGGCCGAAACAAATTGCCTCTTACCAACGATGCCCTTCCCCTCCTGGATCGTCACGATCTGACCGGCCGCCACCCCTGGATAATTTTCATCCTTGCCGTCAGTCCAACGCACGGACAGGTCGGCGGAGTTCGCCTTCCCTAGACCGAAGTGCAGCCGAAAATCATTCTGCGAAATGAAGGAGCCTCCGCTGCGCACCTCGTCAATCTGCTTTTTCCCTCCTGAAACCAGGGTGACGCGAGCTCCAATCGCGTCGCTCCCAGAGGGCGTCACCAATCGAACGAGTAAAGAGTTGCCCAGGCGGGGACCGAGGTTCTTCAGCAGCGAAGGCGGCTCATTCATATTGACAATCACAATTTCCAGCTGGCCGTCATTGTCCAAGTCGCCGACCGCGAGCCCCCGGGAAGAATGCTCGTCGGATATTCCAGACCCGCTCGCTCCGGAGAGGTCAAAAAATTGACCGTCACCTCGGTTCCAATAGAGGAGTCGTCTTTGCCTGAATTTCTCCGCGGTGTGCCCGGAATCGACCTCCGGATACACATGACCGTTGGCGACGATCAAGTCTTTCCATCCGTCGTTGTCGATATCCAGAAATGCGGTGCCCCATCCAAGATACTTGGTGTTCACCGCCAATCCGGAAGGAATGGTGGCGTCGTCGAAGTTATTTCCACCCAGATTTCGGTACAGAGTGTGCGTGTCGTCCGCAAAGTTAGTCTTGAAAATATCCAGAAGGCCGTTGCGATCGAAGTCGCCTGCCGTCACACCCATTCCTGCTTGTTCGCGGCCGTCTTCGTTGTAGGCGATGCCGGCCTGCCCGGCGATCTGCTCAAAGCTCTTGCCGGCCAGGTTGTGATAGTACAAGTTTGGCGTGGAATCGCAGGACACGTAGATATCGGGCCACCCGTCATAGTCAAAATCCGCGACCAATGCGGTGAAACCGTAGCAGCTCTTCGGCCCGGTAATATGCACTTGGTCGGAGACATCGGTGAAATTTCCGTGGCCGTCGTTTTGATACAGCGATATCGTTTCCGCAGGCAGTCCGCGGGGCCCACATAAGACCGGCAGTCCTTTCCACTGACATTGCGTTTTATCGCCGGGCCGCGGAGTCTGCTTGAGGTCGAAGTCCACGTAGTGAACAACCACGAGATCCTGATAACCGTCCCGGTTGAAGTCGAAGAAGGCGCAGCCGGTGCTCCACCTGGGTTTTGGCTGGATGAGCCCTCGCTCCCTCGTCTCGTCGCGAAAAACGCCGTGCCCCAGATTGTGGTATAGGGCGTTCTGCCCCCACTGTGTGATAAAAAGATCCGGATAGCCGTCGTTGTCGATATCGCCGACGCAGACCCCCTGGCCCCAACCCGTGTGAGCCAGCCCGGCCTTGTGTGTTACGTCTTCAAACTTTAAGCCACCCAAGTTGTGATAGAGAAAGTGTGTCGGCTTGGGGCCAGTTTCATCCAGCCGGTCAGCATTCACGAGAAAGATGTCGGGGAGACCGTCGTTGTCATAGTCAAAGATTGCGACTCCCGTGCCCGTCGTTTCCACGATGAACTGTTTGCCGCGCTCCGCCCCCGAGACGTTTATGCCTGTCAAACCAGCTCGCGCCGCAACATCCTCGTAGCGAACGACCGGTGCCTTCATGCCGCGGGGCAGTGGCCGGGCAGGAACCGCTGTGCCGCCAGTGGCCATTCCTTGTGCGTAGGCGGCTTGGCAAGCGCCGAGAGCCAAACCAGCAACCGCATACGCAAAGATAATGCGACAGATCCTGGCCTTCCTGCCCGGCCGCTCGTCCGGTCTTATCTTTCTTATCTGGATCATGATCGTTCGTCGAAACTCTCCGCGGCAACGCCCACGGACCGCGTAGTTTGCTTTGCTTCTGTCGCGTTTGACAAGTATTCGATAATCTGGTGCTGTCGCGTTCGAAAGGAGCGCAACGAAACAAGTCAACGTTGAGGACCACCAGACATCACTTCGAGAGACGGAGCGCTTGCTGGAATACTCTTGGCGGCTTTGCCGAGCGCCCGTCCCTGTGTCCGTCGCTTCTTCAATCTGGTGGAGAGCTCACGTAGCAGGATCGAGCATGCTTCCCACGGCTAGCACAGTCAGATTGATTTCGACGGTATTATGGTTCGTTCTCATCATTCAGGGTTGTTGTTCGCGAACTGTCGCAGCTCAAAGAGACCAGAACTGCAAGGGGCCCGCTGAATTGGAGCGGGCCCTGGCAACACAGCCATCAGCGGCGGCGTACGATGCGCTGGGTGCGTACTTTGGACAGCGCAAACAATTTTCTTGCGCCTTTTCCGCGTTTCAGTCAGCGCTCCGTCTTGAACCCAACTCCTGGGAAGCGCACTATAACTTTGGTCTCGCGTATCTGGAGAGTGGCGATGCGGGACGCGCCACGCGCGAATTCCGAGCAGCGGTGCAACTAAAACCCGAGCTGCCGCAATCGCATGTGGCACTGGGGACTTCGCTCAGCCAGCGGAATGAAACCGACGCCGCGATCGAGGAGTTCAAGACAGCACTCCAGATAGACCCGCAATCCGTTCCTGCGCTCAATGGTCTGACCAAGGTGTTGATCGAACAGAAGCGATACTCGGCGGCTATCGCTTATCTGCGAAACGCGCCGCCGGAGGACACGTTGCAGCTGAATTTGGCAACCGCGTACGCCCGAAATCGAAACAATGACGAGGCGCTCGAAATCCTCTCGCAGATTGTCCGCAAACAACCATGGTCTTCTCTGGCGCACTTGAATCTCGGTATTGTCTACACGCAGCAAGACCGATATCGGGAAGCAGCCGACGAATTCCGCGAAGTGCTGCGTCTTGATCCGAAGGATGATGTCGCTCGCGTTTCCCTGGTGAAAGCACTAGCAATCCTTGCTGAATTCCCTTCTGCGTTGCCTCTAATCCAAGAGTACGCTCGACGCAAGCCACGTGACTTCGACGCTCTGTATCTCACGGGAGTCGTACGACGCGGCCTAGGGAATTACGCAGATGCAGAAGCTCCCCTCAGGCAAGCCGTTGTCCTAAAATCGGATGACTACGATAGTCGGTACAATCTCGGTTTTGTGCTTGCCAAGCTGGGAAAGACCGCAGAAGCGCGTGAGCAACTGCAGATCGCTCTGAAGCTCAAGCCGGATTCAAGCGAGGCGCGATTTCAATTAGCCGGCGTGCTCAAGGCCATGGGAGAGCCGGAACAAGCTCGCGCCGAGCTACAAACCTTCGAGAACGAAAAACGAGAAAGCATAAGCCAAAACGTCGCCGAAACTAAGGCAAACCAAGCGAATGAGTACTTGCAGACCGGTGAGGTACGGCGCGCCGTGGCCTTGTATCGCGAAGCCATTGCCGATGATCCGAAAAATGCACGGACCTACTACAACCTGGGCCTGGCACTCGATCGTCTAGGGGACTATCCGAGCGAGCGCGACGCATTGGAACAAGGCCTGGCTGTCGACCCTGCGTTCGCTCCTTTGCATAATCAGATTGGTTTCTTGAGCCTCCAGGCGGGCCAGATGAACGAGGCTGAAAAGCAATTCAAAACCGCAACGTCACTGGATCCCCAATACTCCGAGGCTCAGAACAATCTCGGCGTCGTTTATGGGCAGCAGGGCAAGTCCGCGGAAGCGGAAAAGCTATTCCGGCAAGCAGTCGAGAACAATCCTCAATACGCTCAAGCGTTTGTCAACCTTGGCCTGGTCTTTGCCAGTCAGTCGCGATTTCCGGAAGCAATCCAGGCGCTTCAGAGCGCCGTGCATCTTGAACCGAACAACACCAAAGCCCTCACTTCTCGAGCCATGGTACTTACTCGCCTTGGTCAACCGACGGAAGCCATCACGGACTTTAGAAAGGTCGTCGAGCTCGATCCCCGCTCCCCGGAAGCACACCTAAATCTCGGTATCGCCCTCGCGGATCAATTTGATCTCGAGAGTGCACTGAAGGAATTCACTGAAGCGGTAAGACTTGCTCCAGACGCTCCTGCTCCGCACTACAACAAGGGAAGAGCTCTCGTCGATCTGCAGCGAAACCCGGAAGCCAAACCGGAGCTCGAGACAGCCTCACGGCTCGATCCGAACCTTGTGGACGCGTGGTATCTGCTGGGGATCATCGCGAAACAGGCGGGAGAAACGGAGAGATCTATTGAACTATTCGGAAAGGTAGTCACTGCCGACCCGAACAATGCCGACGCGCTTTTTATGCTGGGACAGGCTTTGTTGCGTAACGGCGATCGCCCGAAGGCCATTCAGTGTTGGCGAAAAGTGATTGCAATGAATCCTGATCATGGTGAGGCGCTCTACAACCTTTCCCGCCTGCTGGCGCAAACGGACCTAGGTGAAGCGAAGCTCCTTCAGGATCGCTTTGAAGCCCTGCAAACCAGGCGTCACGTGATGGATCGCGCCCAGACACTCGGAAATTTCGCGCTGTCTTCGGCGGCCGCTCATGACTGGCCACAGGCCATCGCGCAGTTGCAAGAAGGGCTGAAAATCTGTGGCGACTGCAGTGCCTTGGCCCTCCTGCATAAAAATCTAGGGCTAATCTACTGCCGGTCCGGAAATCTAAAGAGTGGCCGCGTTGAGCTGCTCGAAGCGCGGCAGCTCGCACCTAAAGATCCGGATATCACCGCCGCCCTCCAACTACTCGAAAAGCTGAGTAAATGACAGCGGCGGCGCGTCCCTCGGTTTTCTTTTGGCTCGATCGGCGACAAGAGCAGCGATCCTCAGATGCGAAGAGCAATAACGCTTACGTTCGGATCGGGCCCCTGTGCGGGCAGGTCGACCTGGAGTTTGCCCTCTGATTGACGGATCTTCAGCACTCGCCCGTTAGCAAGCAAGTAGGCTGAAAGCACTTTTGCTTCGAGGCCATTGATCTCGAGGGGCGCGGATGGCCATTCGAAAACGTGGATGAAGATCTTGTCCTTCTTCGCCGTCACTCTAATCGACGGAACGCCCTGTACGGGCCCATAGGTAGTTCCGTAGATCGAATCCCCGTTGACCGCGAGCCACTCTCCGATGGCGCGGAGGCGATCCTGAAACTCCGGCTGAATCACGCCGTCAGGCTGCGGGCCCACGTTTAGAAGAAAATTCCCGCCGCGGCTGGCCACTTCCACCAAAGATCGAATGAGCATCTGCGCCGACTTGTACTCGTGATCGTGCATGTTGTAAGCCCAGGTGTTATTGATGGTCATGCAGGTTTCCCACAACTGAAAGTCCTCGGACCTGGGGATGGTGGTCTTCAATTTCTGCTGGACGCTCGTATCGACAGCGTTAAACCGCACATCCTTGGTCGGGATGGCACTGGGAATGAACTGTTCCGGCGTCTGGTAGTCTCCTGGGAGACCAATGCGATCATTCACGAGCGTGGCTGGTTGCAATTTGCGGATCAGGTCCAGGAAGCGAACGCCGCCATATTTCTCCTGATGATTCAGGCCATCGAACCAGATCAGCGCGACCGCACCATAGCCGGTGAGAAGCTCGGTGAGCTGCAATTGCATGTAGTCCAAATAGAGAGGCCATTCCGGGCGCGCGGGTTCACCGTTCCAGTTTTCTTTTGCTAGCTTCGTCGTGTCACGGAACGCCGGGTGATGCATGTCCGGTGGCGAGTAGTAGAAGCCCAGAGGCATGCTGCGTTCTATGCAGGCGCCTGCCAACTGCTTGACGATGTCCTTGCCATAGGGAGTATTGGTGATCTTGTAGTCCGTGAAGGACGTATCGAACATGCAGAAGCCATCGTGATGCTTGGTGGTGAACACCATGTACTGCTGGCCGGCAGCGCGGGCCAGATCGACGAAGGCATCGGGGTCAAACTTCGTTGGATTGAATCGCATGGGAAGTGCCCGATACTCCGCTTCCGTGATGCCACCGGAAGTCGGCCTCATAATGGGCCACGAGGCTTCGACGCTTGCGAGCGAATAAGGTCCCCAGTGAATAAACATTCCGAATTTCGCATTGCGATACCACGTCGTGCGCTCCTCCTCGGAGCCGAAGGCCCATCCAAGGCTTGGCGCCAAGGAAACTGAAGACGCGGCAAGTGCAAACTTTAGGAAATCCCGTCGATCATGCGAATAAGCGCTCATGTCCCTTGAATCTCCACTTTTGAATGTCACGCCAGGTCAATCGAGATGGAAAACCTCTTCCATCTCCGCCCACCACTCGCCCTGTTTTCGGGTCGGCAGAGGTTCCTGCATCGGCTCCATGACCGCCCACCACTCCTGAGTTTTGGCATGCGCAGCCATCTTGATCCAGTCACTTTTCAAGTCGCTTCCGTGGTATTCGAAATAGCTGAAGAGCACGCCGTCCTTGAAGTAGATGGAATAGTTCTTGATGTTGCATTCCAGAATCTTGTCCAGGACCTCCGTCCAAACCGCCGCGTGGTATCGCTTGTAAGCTTCCTCAGTTCCTGGCTTGAGCCTGATCATCATTCCAAAGCGCTTCATTGTTCCCATCCCTGGGCTCGGTCCTCAGCAGGCTTCGAGGACCTCAGCAGGCTTCGAGGACCTCGGTCCCTTTCGAAGCCTGCACGCGTTTTTTAAGTGCTTAAAATTTCCTTGACAGAAGCTTATACGTAAATATACTTCACCTTGTCAACATTTAAGCACTTATCGTATGCCAGCTCATTCCGCACTAACGGGAAATGGCCTCGTCAAACACGACTTGGCTGACCGTTTGCGAACCGAAATTATGAACGGCTCGCTGCCTAGAGGGGTCCGGATCGTTGAGGGAAAGTGGGCCAAGAAGTTTGGAGTGGCGCAGGGCTCCATACGTGAAGCGATCAATATCCTAGCGCTGGAGGGATTTGTCAATAAAGAGTCAGGGCGAAGTGCGCGAGTTGTCCACCTGACCGAGACGGATGTTGCACAACTCTATGAACTCCGCGGAACCCTGGAAGGATTGGCGGCTCGCCTGGCGGCACAAGTGCGCCCCGACCTCTCGAAGATTCAATTCGCGGTGGATAGTATGCGACACGCGGCAAACGAGGGAAATTGCGAGGCGCTGCTGCAACATGATCTTCAATTCCACCTTGGCCTCTGCGAACTTTCTGGCAACCCGTTTATCGTCGAGCAGAGTCGCCGACTTCTCGTGCCGTTCTTTGCGTTCGTGCGTATGCGAGTCGCGGCCAGCGGGCAAACAACCTCTCCGTGGGACAAGGACTTGGAAGCCCACCAACGGATCATCGACCTTGTGCGCGAAGCGGAGGGCGAGGTTGCAGAGCAGTACGTGAAGAAAGCGATGGCCCGCTTTGCCAAAACGGCTTACGACAACTGGGAGAATCGTACTTCTCATGCCGGATGACCTCGAACGGGAAGGAATCGCGCTGTCCGGTAGAGGAGATGGCGATGCCTGACGCGGCGATCCGTTCGGTCTCGGCGTACGACGCACGATTTCCGCTGCCCCCCGGAGCGGGCACAGATTCCGTCCACACGAACTCTGAATACAGCTTCGCGGTCACGTCGTTGGCGGGTGAGAACGGTCTTCGAGGGACCGGGATCGCACTCACGCTCGGCAATGGCAACAAGCTCGTGTGCGACGCGATTGAGATGCTCGCCAAGCCTCTCGCCGGTACTGCTATAGAAGAGCTCATGGCAGACTTTGGGAGTGTCTCTCGGAAGCTGGCGGACGATCCATCGCTCCGCTGGCTTGGACCTCACAAGGGTGTGGTTCACCTTGCGCTGGCTTCCATCACCAACGCGTGTTTCGACTTTTGGGCCAAGAGCCGGTGCAAACCTCTGTGGAAATTGCTTCTTGATCTCGCTCCAGGCGAAATCGTTCGTCTTCTGGATTTGAGCTATCTGGAAGAGGTCTTGAACGAACAAGGCGCGCGCGAACTGCTACAGGGCCAAATGGCGAGCCGCCACCGGCGCATTCCGATTCTGCAGAGTGGCTATCCCGGCTACGACACGTCCGTGGGGTGGATGGCATACGACGACCAAAAGGTCCGGGACCTGACCCAACGTGCCCTTGGCTCGGGCTTCAGAGCGTTCAAGCTGAAAGTGGGATCCGACGATGGGCGTCGCGATCTAAGGCGAGCTGCGGTGCTTCGGGAATGCATTGGGGAGTCCGGCGCTCTCATGTTCGACGCCAACCAGCGCTGGAGTCTTCCAGTCGCTATCCGGATGTCGCGCGACCTTGCCGTGTACCGGCCTTCATGGATCGAAGAGCCCACTCATCCCGACGACGTTCATGCACATGCCGTGCTGGCGCGCGAAATCGCCCCCATTAAGATCGCGGCGGGCGAGCATATTCCGAATCGAGTCGTGTTCAAGAACTTTCTTCAGGCTTCGGCTCTTCACTACGTGCAGGCCGACTGCACCAGGCTGGCGGGCGTGAGCGAGTTTCTCGCCGTCAGTCTTCTTGCGAAGAAGTTCCTACTTCCGGTAGTTCCACACGTAGGGGACATGGGGCAATTGCATCAGCACCTTGTCTTGTTCAATCACATTGCGCTGGGACACGAAATCTCGTTCCTGGAGCACATCCCCCACCTGCGCAGTCAGTTCGTTTTCCCGGCGTCTGTTGCGGACGGCTGCTACAAGACTCCGCAGGATCCCGGTGCCTCATGTGACTTGAACTTGTCTCTGGGCGACAATCACTGATGGAACATTCTGTGCCGACGGGAGTCTCTCTGGTACTGGTTGCGGGGCTGATGTCCGGCACTTGCATGCTTCCGTCGAAGTTTGTACGTACTTGGAAATGGGAGAACGTGTGGCTTGTTTTCAGTATGGTCTCTCTTGTAATCATTCCCTGGATACTTGCCGTTGCTTTTGTGGAGCGTCTGTTCGAAACGTATCGAGCTCTGTCCCCTCAGCAGCTTGCCATTCCGATATTGCTGGGTGCCGGATGGGGAATCGCGCAAATTCTTTTCGGCGTTTCCGTAAAGCGCCTTGGTCTGGGCATCGCGTACGCAATCATCGTCGGCCTTGGCGCAGTTCTCGGAACGCTGGTTCCACTCTTCGTTCAGCAAAGGACCCTCGCCAAGGAGCATGCACTAAGATTGATCTTGAGCGGTGTGGTGGTCATGTCGATCGGAATTTCTTTGACCGCGTGGAGTGGTCAAATCAAAGAACGTGCGGCGGGCCTTCATGAGAATCCATCGCATCGTTCCTACCTCGCGGCTACCTTTCTTGCAGTGCTCTGTGGCCTCATGGCACCCATGCTCAACTACTCGTTTGCCTTTGGGCAAGATATTGCCAAAACGGCTGTAACGTTGGGAAACCAGCCCGTGCACGCCGCTTACGCGGTTTGGCCAGTTGGACTAGCGGGAGGCCTCGTTCCCAACGCGGCCTACAGTTTGTGGCTGCTAACCAAGAATCGGACCTGGGCTTTGTTTCGCTCTACACCGCCAGACTTCTTGCGGTCCTCCCTGATGGGCGTTCTCTGGATGGGAGCATTTGCTTTGTATGGAATGAGCGCAACGTTCCTCGGTGCACTGGGCACATCCGTCGGATGGGGCCTGTTACAGATCTTCATGATCATGACCGCCACCATGGCGGGAGTTCTGACGGGCGAATGGCAGCAAGCCTCCCGCTCTGCACGACTCTTATTGGGCTCAGGCATCGCAGGTCTGACGGCTGCGATTGTGCTGCTCGCAGCTGGCAGCATGTAGGCCGTTCTTTGAAAGCCACCGGGGGCACTGAGAGAGCGTCATGAACAATTGTGAAGATCACATGGGAACGCGACTTCAGAAAATTTCTGCAGCCCGCTGCGTTTTTCGAGTGTTTGCTATTTTCTCTCTCAGTCTTGTGGCCCGGCCCTCACTCCTCTGCGCCCAGGACCAAACTTCTATTCCCGAGGAGATCGAGTGGACCTGGGAAGTTCGCTCGCAACTCGCCGACCCCAAGCTGCCCAACGTCCTTCTTCTCGGCGACTCTATCACACGCAACTATTTCCCACAGGTAACCAAAGATCTCCGCGGCGTCGCCAATGTCTACCTCTTGGCGTCTTCGACGTCCGTGGGCGATCCCCGTCTTCCCCGTCAGATTGCCGAGTTCTCCGCCTTACAGGGTGTCTCGTTCACTGTAGTTCACTTCAACAACGGCTTGCACGGCTGGGGATATTCCGAAGCGCAATTCAAATCCAGCTTTCCCATTTTTCTCCAAGCCATTCGGGCACTCCCAGGTCGCGGCAAGCTCATCTGGACTACGATCACACCGGTCAAACCCGAGGCATCCAACGGCGCCTCGAATTCCCGCATAGACGCGAGAAATGCCATCGCCCGAGCCTTCATCGAAGCGGAGAGGATTCCCATCGATGACCAACACGCTCTGATGATCCAGCATCCCGACCTCTACGAAGACGCCTTCCATTTCAACAAGGCTGGCTCGGCAATCATGGGCGCCCAGGCAGCGACGATCATCAGGAGGGCCCTCGAGAACTCCGGACACGAGCGGCCCGGTAAACATTAGCCGTTCACGCGGCGGAACTACTGTCTGCCGCAACCTTCAAAGACATCTCACACGGAGATCCAACGATGCCAAATCCTCCCACCGCGGAAAGCCTTGATGCGCGGATTACCGCAGCTGTTCAAACAGTCCGGCAACCCCGCCCAAAGCAGGTCCGTCCCATCGTTGTCATAGGCGCCGGAGGTATCGTTCGCGCCGCACATCTGCCTGCATACGAAAGGGCGGGGTTCCCAGTCATCAGCCTAGTGGATCAAGATGGAGACAAAGCAGCAGAACTCGCAGCCAAGCGTCGGATTCCCCGTTCGTTCAGTTCCCTTGCTGAAGCCGTACGCTTCGCTCCACCTGACGCTGTCTTCGATGTGGCGGTTCCCGCCTCTCAGCTTGTCCATATCCTTCCGGAGCTACCCGACAGCGCGACCGTGCTCATGCAGAAGCCCATGGGTGAGACCCTCCAGGAAGCTCGCATCATTCGGGACCTTTGCTTGAGCAAGGGTTTCGCTGCCGCCGTAAACTTCTCTCTACGCTACTCTCCCAATAACCTCGCTGTCGCTGCACTGGCGAGCAGTGGTCTCCTAGGTGAAATCCACGACATCGAAGTCCAGACAAGCACTTATACCCCTTGGCATCTCTGGTCCTTTCTTGCCACCGCGCCGAGGCTCGAAATCCTCTATCACAGCATTCACTACTTCGACCTTGTTCGCTCATGGCTCGGCAATCCGCAAGGCGTCTACGCGCGCACGGTAAACAACCCGCACACGGCAAACCTCGCGGCCACCAAGACCATCGCCATCCTCGATTACGGCAACTCCAAGCGCGTCTTCATTGCCACCAACCACAACCACAAGTTCGGCCCGGAACATCAGCACAGCTTCATCCAATGGGAGGGACTCAACGGCGCGGCACGCATCAGTATGGGCGTCAACCTGGACTATCCGGCCGGGAAGCCAGATACCGCCGAATACGCCGAGCGGGGCTCAGACTCTCCGCGCTGGCGCTCCGTCCCGGTCACCGGGAACAACTTTCCCGACGCTTTCATGGGAACCATGGGCGCTCTCCAGTGCTTCGCCGAAGGATCCGTCTCCACGTTGCCGTCGCACTTTGAAGATGCGTTTCAAACAATGGCGCTCGTCGAGGCCCTGTACCGCTCAAGCGACCTTCCCGGCGAGCCGATTCCGCTCGACGAGTGACCTACAACCACCTAGGCGGATGTAGGTATTGCCAGGGATTGTCAGCGGCCTTAATCAAGAGCCCTACGCACGACTTTTTCGACCATGGCATACCTTGACTACACAGGGATGTCTTTAGGCGAGGTCACAAGCCAAGAATTGGCCGCAGCCATCCACCCCAAGATATGTCCGATTTCTTGGAGAAATGGCGAGCGGACTTGTTCCCGTTCCAAATCTCCGGCCCGGACTCTGTGCTAAAATCACAAAGGAGATTCACGATGGCAGCGCTTGACTGGTCGCAATGTCTGGCTGTAGAGAGCGTACCCGGAAAGGTGAGCGGGGCATGGGTGTTTCGCGGCACGCGAATGCCGGTTGCCACCGTCTTCGCGGGATTGGAAGAAGGCATGACCATCAATGAATTGATAGAGACGTATGACGGACTCACGCGGGAGCACATCGAGGCCGTCTTGGAGTTCGCCGCTCGCAGCCTGGAGACTCCGGCATCGGCCCGGTAAATGCGTATCCTGTTCGATCAGGGAACCCCAGTACAAATCCGCCGCTCGCTGGAAGCTCATACCGTCAAGACGTCAAGAGAGCAAGGATGGAGCACTCTGGCCAACAGTGAGTTATTGCGTGTCGCGGAAGAGGCCGGGTTTGACGTGCTGCTCACAACCGACAAAAACATGCGTTATCAGCAAAACCTTGAAGGTCGCAGGATTGCGGTCGTCGTCCTTGGCAACGGCCTGTGGCCGTTCGTGAAGCCGATGCTGCCGCAGGTTGTTACCGCGGTCGAAACCGCGATAGCAGGAACCCTCGTCACGGTCGATCTACCAAGCCGATAGACACTCACCGCCTGCTGTCCCCTCCCCCTAGCGGGAGTTTACTGCGGGTTCGGTCGGCAGATTTCTAAGAGTTCTTTTTTGTGCAGTTTAAGACGTCCGGTTGATATTACCCACGGTGGGTAATCTGCAGTTCATCCAACTTCAGCGCCTTGGCCAAAGCCTGCTGCGCCAAAGTTTGCTTCGAGAGCACCTAGGCCGCACGAGGGGTACCCTTCTCGCCTTGCCGCGGGTAGAGCAAAACGAACTGCTGAATCTCCTGCAACTCGTCGATGAGTTGTTCCATGGAAAGGTCGCTCCCACACAGCTTGCAGAGCGGAAGGAGACATTTATTGCCCCGGAGTGCACCTCGACTCTTTGCAGACGATGGCGAACCTGGCCTGCAGAACTAGTTGGGATGCTTGCTTAGCGCCTGGATGTGTGGATAGAGTACTTGAAATCGCGAAGGAGATGGTCGGGCGGGGAAAGATGGACTCCGCAACATCTACATTTGGCTTGGTCGAGCGCTTCAAAAGGGGTGAGACAGAGGCGTTCACTCTAATCTTCCGGAAGTACCGGAGGAGGCTGGCGGTGCTAGTGCACTACAAGATGAGCCCGGAGCTGCGTGTTGTGATTGACGCAGAGGACATCTTGCAAGAGGTGTTCCTGACGGCGGCTCAAGATATGGGTAAGTTCACGTATCAGTCTCCGGGAAGCTTAATGGCTTGGCTATCGCGGATCTCGGACCACGTGATTGTGGATGCCGCCCGCTACCAGCGCCGAGGAAAGCGCCACGCAGAAAATATGTTGAGGTTCCGGTCGAGGAGTAACCCGGCTGGGCCGGATCCGGTGCACTCCGAAACCCCCAGCCGGGTGTTTGCCAGGAAAGAGGGCTTGCAGATTCTACTCAAGAAACTGGATGTCCTCCCGGCGGAATATAGGGAAATGATCCTGATGGCAAAATTCGAGGGGCTGACGACCAAAGAGATTTCCGAACGCGTGAAAAAATCGAGGGAAAGCGTCGCCCTCACTTTGCACCGCGCGCTGAAACGCTTCCGCGAGCTGGAAGCCGCGGGTCTGAAACAATGAGCGACGAAGAGTCCCTAAGAAACCCTCAGAATCTCCCGCCCCGCGGTGAAGAATCTGCGGAACGGGAGCGCGCGATAGCCGAAGCGCTGGCGTCATACCTAGATCAAGTTACGCGCGAAGAGACGGTGGACATTGATGCCTTCTGCAAGACTTGCCCCGGACTAGAAAACGAGCTTCGACCGTTGCTGGAATCGCTGAATGAGATGGATGGACCGCCATTTTCCGAGGGTTCAGCTCCTGAATCTGAAGAAGGAGAAGATTTGCCCGAGAGACTCTCCGGGCACAAGATTCTCGGGGACATTGGCGTCGGCGGAATGGGGCGGGTTCTGTTGGGATATGACGAGCGATTGAACCGAAAGGTGGCGATCAAAATACTCGGGCGGCGCTACCGCGCCGAAGAAACCGTCAAGACACGCTTCATGCACGAGGCGCGAGCACTCGCGCAGATCAGCCACCCGAACATCGTGCATATCTTCAGCCTGGGCCCGTCGGATGAACTTCCTCACTTCGTGATGGAATTGGTGGAGGGAAGATCGCTCGTGGAAGCTGCGCGAGCGCTGACGCTATCACAAAAAACGGAGCTGATGCGCAAAGTGGCGTTGGCGGTGCATTTCCTGCATGAGCACAAAATCGTGCATCGCGACCTGAAGCCAACGAACATACTGGTGAACGCGGACATGGATCCGAAAATCTTGGATTTCGGGCTGGCGCAGCATGTGGGGAGCAACATCAGCCGAGTAACGCGGCCCGGGGAGATCATGGGCACACCGGATTATTTTTCACCGGAACACACACTGCCGGGGTCACGATTCGATCCGCGAAGCGATGTTTTTTCGCTAGGCACAATACTGTACGAGTTGCTGACCGGAAGCCCACCGTTTCACGGAGAAACGTTTGGCGAGCAGGTGCGGCTGATCCGCGACCAAGATCCGACGCTGCCAAGGCGGCGAAATCCAGAAATACCCACGGACTTGCAAGACGTCTGCCTGAAGGCGCTGGAAAAAAAACCTGAGAACCGCTATGCGTCCGCGCGAGAAATGGCGGATGATCTGGAACGATTCCTGGCGGGGGAAAAAGTGCATGCGGTGCCGACTGCGTATTCGAATCTGATGTCCGGAAAGATCGAACAGTACCTGCGCGAGCTAGAGGGCTGGCGGGAGGAGGAGATCGTTTCGGAACACGAGTATGAGGCGCTGCGCAGAGACTACGCACGGCTGGTAGAAAGAGAAGACTCGTGGATCTTGAACGCGCGAAGGCTGTCGCTGCCGCAGGTGAGCTTGTATCTCGGCGCTTGGATACTCACGGTGGGCGCGGCATTGTTGTTCCTGTTCCAGTTTGCGGACCTTTCGGGGACGCTGGGAGTCATCGTGGTGGCGGGGGCCGCGGCATTGATGGCGGACCGCGGGCTGCGGCTTTGGAAATCGGGACAGTTGCGGATTGGGATTGCCTACCTGCTGGCGTTTTGCCTATTGCTTCCCATTGCGTTGCTCGTGGCGTTCGGCGCCTATCACTTGTTTACCAGGGCAGCAGCGAATCCGAACTGGGAGTTGCTGGGGCGCATCTCAAAGACGTTTAAGCAAACAACGAACGCGCAGATCTGGTGGGCGGTCATTCTGTCGCTGCCGGTATACGTGTGGCTGAGGCGGTTTGCGAAATCGTCGGTGTTCTCACTCGTTTTTGCGGTCATGGTGGCGTGGTTGTGGGTAGTCACGCTGATGCGAGTGGGGCTGCTGGAGTGGCTAGACGCTGACCCCGGAAAATTCTATTTCCGGCTAATCCCCGCCGCCCTGCTGTTTTTCGCGATGGCGATGGCGCTGGAGTGGCGCCATTTGCCGAACGACTCGCGGTACTTCTACCCGATCGCAGTGGTTTTCACATTTGCAGCGCTGAGCGGGCTGGCAAGCACTCATAAGCAGTATCAGGAATGGCTGGCAGCGCGATTGCCCTGGACGCGCGGCGAGATCGAGTATCTTTTTGTTATCAATGCGGGGATTTATTTGCTGTTGGAGGTGATTTGCGAGCGGTTCTCCCTATCGCAAATGCGCGCCGTGGGTAAAGCGTTCCGATTTGTGATACCTGGACATGTGCTGACCTCATTGTTTTTTTTAGGGCTGGAGGCAACGGATAGATGGGAAGGTCAACTGAACGATCCGTTGATGAAGAAGGAGGCGCGTGTTTTTGAAATGCTGCTGCCAGCGGCGGCGCTGCTATTTGTGTACGGAAGCATTCGCAAGCAGATGAAGAACTATTTCGTCGTCGGGATGATATTTCTTGGGATCGGGCTTGTTCGGCTGCAAGAAGACATCTTCAAGCAGAAGTCGCGCTGGCCCATCCTGCTGCTGATTCTGGGTTCCTTGCTGATGGTGAGTGCGACGCGATATTCGGCCATCAAAATGGCCGTGGCGCGGATGGTCCGGCGCGGCGAATGAAAGCACGGGATAGGCTGCGCTAGGACTGCAATTCCCACCTTTTTTTGTCGCTATACCTGAATGAGGGGAAGTGATTGCCAACAGGCCCCCGGCAGAATTGCCGGACGGGCGGGGGCGGCCCTCGAAGGAGTGCGACTATGGCTAAACAAACCGGCAAGAGTTCCTGGCGGTGGAGCTGGCCGCTAGGAGTAGCGCTGGCATTTGGGAGTATTGTTGCGACCGGGTGCGACAGCGACGGGCGTCCGTTTATTACGTCGCTTCAGCCATTTTACACCCAGCTAGATTTGGAGGCCGATTCCAGATTGAACGGAATTTGGGGTGACAAAGAAGGAGACGTGACCTTCTCATTCGAAGAAAGAAAGGATGAGGGGAAGGAGAAGGAGTACAAGCTGGTGGTGAAGGAAAAGGACGGAGAGCAGGAAGTGTCGGGAGAATTCGAGGCCCGCGTCGTGCGGCTGGGCGCCTTTGATTTTATGGACGTTTATCCCCAGAGCAGCAAGGAGGGGAACGAGTTTTACCGCGCGCATTTTACCCGCGCGCATACCATCGCGCGCGTGGAGATCAGTCAGGACTCGATCCAAATGGCATTTTTGAGCGCAAGGTGGCTAAAGGCGAAGCTGGACGAAGAAAGCGTCGATACTCCGTGCGTGAAGGTGGATGATACGCTGATGCTGACCGGAACGACCGAGGAAGTGCAAGAGCTCGTGTTTTCCCATGCCAACGACGATGGAGCGTTTGCCGACTCGGTGTTACTGGAGAAGCAGCGGATCGAGAAGGAAGAGCAATGAATGCTGCGGAGATTCAGCAAGCTGGGATGCAATCGACAGTGGGAAGAGACTGCCGTCAAGGGCGTGCGACCCATCATGCGTTGACGAGCTCGCGCCGTTTTAGCGTGGGAAGTCTCTTGTGGATTTTCCTACCTTCTCCTGGATGCGCCTCGCTCATTTCTTTGGCACGAGCGCTGAGTTTTGGCTGAATCTACAGAGCCTCTACTCGAATAGCTTTCGGGATCGTCGCCTGCCAAGGGCCTTGAGAGATTTGCAAAAATGAGAAATCCGCCTGGAGACCAAAAAGAAGCGCGTTTCCAATTACCTATACACTAGCTCCGAGCTGGCCCGGACAACGCGATGTAATGTCTTTGTAAACTTTCATCAAGTCGCTCTCTTTGATTGCTGCAAAGCAAAAACGCGGAAACGATTTAAGGTACTCTTGAGCAAACGGCTGATCCATGTGAAGCTTCGCCGGCTAACACAAGGCGCAGCTGAGTCATCAGACCAGTGCCTCGATTGGCTGGTTGGTGCACAGCATTACACGGAAGTTACGCGGTTAACGCCGCACCGCGGCCTGTACTATATCGCACGCCTTTCCGTGCGTCCTAAAGATTTGTTGAGGGGCTGTATAACATCATGCTGAGGAGGCGGTATGTTCCACTGGGCTTCATCGTCGATGAACAGAAGGATGCCCTGGCTTGCATCCTTGCTTGTCTGTGGTTCGCTGGTTCTGGCCATCCTATTAATGGACAGCCGTTCCGCTTCGGCACTGCCCATCCCGGCGGGCAAGGTTTATGCCATCCCGGCTTTCGCACGGAAA
>QHYZ01000317.1 GCA_003225295.1 Acidobacteriota bacterium
GACGGTGGGGGATAGCCAAACGCGACTGTCTGACCTCAACCGGCAATTGATAAAAGAGATTGGAAGCCTTCCTGGGGTTACTGCAGTTACGCAAGCGTCACGCGCGCCGATTTCCGGCGGCAACCGGTTTGTGCCGGTTGTGATTGACGACGCAGAGCCACCAGCCAGTGAGGGAGGCGAAGACAAACGACCGGCGGCTGGCTACAGCTATATTGCGCCGAATTATTTCGAGACGCTCGGGATCCCCATGGTCAGCGGGCGTAGGTTTACCGTCCAAGAGGCCGAAACGGAGGCCCCTGTTGTGATCATTAGCGAGGCCACGGCGCGGCGCTTCTGGCCCGGCCAGGATCCTATCGGCAAACGGTTGGTGATCGGATCTGTGAATGGTCCGGCTCCTTACCCTGGCGAAACGGCTCCGTTCTCTCCCGGTAGCGAGGTGATCGGCGTGGTTCGTGACGTGCGCAGCCTGTTTTTGAACAGAGTAGACGAGTTGTATCTTTACTTGCCGCTCTCGCAGGCGCGGCAGTGGGCTGGCACGCTCCTGGTGCGCACTAGCGGCAGGGCGTCCAGTTTGGTACCCACCCTCGGCAGTGCCGTGCGGCGCGTGGACCCCAACCTACCTGTTGTTCTCGCGCCTCTCGACTGGATGGTTTCGTTTGACCCTTACTTTGTGATTTCGCGGATCGGCGGGATTCTTTCCAGCATTGTCGGCGCGCTAGGTTTGTTCCTGGCGTGTCTGGGCGTCTATGGCATGGTCGGTTACAGCGTTGTCGAGAGAACACACGAAATCGGTATCCGGATGGCGTTGGGCGCACAACGCCAGCAGGTACTTGGCCTAGTGCTCCGCGAAAGCGTACGACCGATGTTGTTTGGAACCGTAATTGGAATCGCTGTGTCGGCGGCAATTGCGCGATTGATTTCGGCCATACTTTTCGGGCTGAACCCGGCAGATGCAATTTCGTTCGCAGGAGTCTCGCTACTTCTGATTGCGGTGGCGCTCTTTGCAGGCTGGCTTCCCGCGCGGCGGGCCATGCGCGTCGATCCGATGGTGGCGCTGAGGTACGAGTGATGCGGAGTTGGTGGGCGGTCGGGTCATTCCGTCCGCGCGAATTTTCGCGCGTGCTGGAGGAAGTATGACAATGTGGAAGCGGTACGGTCGTGGTTGCGCGCCATAATGCTTCGTTCGCGGATGGAAAGCGAGATGGACGCAGAGCTGCAATTCCACATCGCGGCATTCGCCGAGGATTTGGTGCGAAGCGGTGTGCCATGCGGTGAAGCGCTGCGGCGGGCGCGCATCGAGTTTGGCGGCATCGAGAGCGCGAAGGAGGACCCTTGCACTCGTCTTGCTGACGGCGCGGGTTTGATGCTGAAGAGCTTTTTGCGGCTGAGGTCGGTTAATCCTGGTTTTTCGCCCCACAGCGCAATGACCTTGACCGTAGACCTGCCGGATTCCATTTATCGCACTGCGCCTCAGATGGAAGCGTTTCATACGCAAGCACTTGATGAGCTTTCTCGCTTGCCCGGAGTAATTGCCGCAGGCGCCGTGAACTGGATACCTGTCCCTACCGAAAATGTTATCCGGCGCGAACGCCTTTGAAATCAGCGAGTTTCAAGAAGATGAAACTGAGGCCTCTCTAGCCTGGCGATCAGAATGTTACATTGCGTTTAGAAACTGCTAGATGGAGCTTTTGCGAACCTGTCTCTGGCAAAATAACAATTCGCCAGAGACAAGCTTACATCAAGCGAAAACAAATCCCCTTAATGCAGGGCGCAACGATTTGGCGAACTGCAGCCATAGGCTATGAGGTCATCTCGGTTCCCGTGCTCATCTGCATCTTCGTCAAAGGCGGGAACCATTGTCCCTACCAAAAACCCATCGGGCAACCAGGCAACCACCAGAAGTCATCCAGTCACATTTCGGAACAATCCGAACGGCAAGCGTCCTGCCACAAGAAACTAAAGTTCGCAGTGCAAACGGGCAGACGGCTCGTTCTGCATTCTCACGCGAGCGTTCGGAAGTCCGCTTCGATCAGGCAGCTTTGCGCGTGTAAAGGTGATGCAGGCCGCCGACTTTCGGAATCTCGATCACCTGACCGAGCGAAGGAAGCTCGACAGGTCGGCTGACGGGCGCATCTTTTTCGAGCGACAGATGCGTACGGCATCTTTCGTAGTATTCGAAATAATCCTTCAGAATCCGGCGCAACCCGGCTTCATGGAAAACGATGACGTGATCCAGGCATTCGCGACGGATGGAGCCCACCAGTCGTTCCGCAAAGGGATTTTGCCATGGTGATCGCGGTGCCGCCAGGACTTCCCGAATGCCCATCCATTTCGCCGTCTCACAGAACTTCTCACCGTACGCGCCGTCGCGGTCGCGCAGCAAGTACCGTGGGGCGTTGTCCCATGGGAATGCTTCCAAAAGTTGACGGGCTGTCCATTCTGCTGTGGGGTTAGAGGTCACCGCGAAATGAATCGGACGTCTCCGGTCCTGATCGAGAACCACAAAGACGAATAGGAGTTGGAACGCAATCGTTGGGACAATGAAGAAATCTGAAGAAACCAAGTCCTTGGCGTGATTCTTGAGAAAGGTTCGCCACGACTGGGAGAGAGGTTTCCGGTGCCGGACCATGTACTTGGCGACTGTTGCCTGCGACACCTGAATACCGAGTTTCAGGAGTTCCCCATGAATGCGAGGAGCGCCCCAGCGAGGGTTGGCGAGACTCATGTGCCGGATGAGATTCCGAACTTCCGGAGATACCGTCGGGCGACCTTCGCAACACCGACTCTTCCATCTCCAATAGAGGCGAAATCCCTGGCGATGCCAGGCGATAACCGTCTCCGGTTTGACAAGGAGCAACGCCGATCGCCAATCGTTCCACAACCGCGAGAGCCAAACCCACAGGACTCGATCAGCCCAACCGAGACGGAGCTTATGACCGCGGTTCGAACGTTGCAAGACCAGAAGCTGATGTCGGAGAGCAAGAATCTCTGCTTGCAGAAAGGCACGAGCCCGGAAACAATCTCGCAGGGACAAAAGTAGAGTCAGCATGATCCAGGAAGGTTACCGATTGTGGTTCGGTAAATGCAACGATTTCAATCTGC
>QHYZ01000217.1 GCA_003225295.1 Acidobacteriota bacterium
CTCGAGCGAGAAGCGGTTCGCTGCCCGAAGCCATCCTTCGTCATACTCAAAGCTCGCGCTTTCCTGGCCTTTGCGCGCGCGCGCCCACAGCCGCCCGCAAAACTGCGGCGCTCCGCCCAAACCGACATACACATAGACCAGCTCGTCCATTTATGTGCGCGCTCCCGCCCTTTCTTTTTTTCTCACCCGGACGCGTTTTGGAAGCCTTTCCTCTTCGAGGGTTAGACCTACGCGGTCAAAACGCGCGTCCGCAAGGTCTCCGAGTCGATCCGTCATCCCGAGCACAAACAGCAAACTCGCGTACCCACCTATCGACACCCCCGCATCCCCCTTTTCGATCTTCCTAAGGGTCTTACGATTTAGAAAGCCGCGCTGTGCCACCAGTGTGGTCGACAACCGGCGGCGCAAACGTGCATCCCGGATGTCGGCGCCCAGTTTTCGCAGGGCGTTTCTCGCCGGAATCGGCAATGCATGCAGGAAACGGAGTGTTCTCATAATGTCCCTAATAGTATCCACTATTGTGGATACTGTCCACTATTGGGGTACATTGCAAGTTCCCGTGGAGTCGATCAGGACTTAGGGAACAATTGCTACATCTTTCTGGGTTGTTTTATGTGAGCATGTCTCACAGAGATTCACACACAATTGACCCTTCTTCCTGAAAGGAAGGGGCAGATGCGCGGCCTGTTTGACTTATTCCTTGCAAGCTCGATTTTTCTTTTCGCGTTTCCCTGTTTGACTGAATCGACGCCTCCATCCGCTTGGTGGACCGCTTCTCTTCCATTTCGCCCGACTAATTTGACCTACAAGGCCGACGCTCTATGGGTTTGCGGTGCTGATGAGATGATAGCTAAGTCGGATGATGGAGGAAAAAGCTGGCAAGTGAAGCACCAGAAACCAAATGGGGAGCTTCTACTCAAGATTGCTTTTGCCGGAGAAATGTTTGGCTTTGTATCTGGCAGCCATGGCGCTTTCTTGCGAACGTCAAATGGTGGCGAAACATGGACTTCGAACATGGTAGGAACATCTACCGTCAAGAATATCTCTTTCGCTGACGACAGGCATGGAATGCGACAGGTTGGATTAAACGTCGAAATGACTGACGATGGTGGTGCCCATTGGACCTCCGTCGTTGGCTTCGATACCAACCCTTCCAATAAAGATTGCTTTGAAGTTCTATCATTCGTGCGGCTGGATTCAAATCGCGCTACCGTCGCCCTCCACCAAAAGGAAGGAGAAGACTTCTTCTTTGTCACGCGAGACGATGGAGAGACTTGGAAGACTATTCATTTGGACAACACTTTCGCGGGGGCGCTATTTTCGTGGAATTCCCAATATTGGGCTTTTGGAATTGAATACTTGGAACGACAGAAGAGCGGAGGTTACAGTGCCCCTGTCGTATTGCATTCCCCGGATGGACTCAATTGGTCCCACGGGACGACTTCACCAACCGAGTTCAGCTCGTGCACTTCGCAGGGCTGTATTCTCTACGACGGAGCTATCGCAAATTTGTACGGTGAAAAACCAGCGTACTTGGCCGTACCAGCAGATGGTACGCTGCAGCCTGCCTGGGCAGCTGGCAAAGGTAGCGTCTGCGTCGCTGGACCTAAATTGAAATGTGCGCAAGCCGAGAATACGGCCACACCTCCTTCTCGTCCGTACATCAGCCGTCCAATTTCTACTGTCGTTAATGAGTCTAGGCTATTTGATGATTGTATTTCCTGTACTTCGGGCTCCTTTGCTGTCCCTAACACGCTACGCTTCATGGCCGTCTTGGATGTAAGTCTTGATGTCGCTAAGGACGGCACTGTTAGTCACGTTGACGTTAGAAAAGCTCCGAACCCTGAGGTTGAAAATGAAATTCAAAATATCATCGGAGCCTGGCTCTTTGAGCCTCCACGAGAGGGCGGCGTACCTGTCGAACGGAACCATAAGTTCGTCTTCAACTTGGGCTGCTTCGCATTCCCGGGAAACGATCAGGGCACGTGCAGCATGCTGTTTATACCTAAGCGTTAGCGAGTTCTCTCGGAACTGGCGGTCAACCATGAGAAGGCATCTGGAATGACTGACGCGACGAGAGGCCGAAACGAGTTCAAACGATGTTGGGGAGGGGACTTTTCGGGCTTTCTAATATCTCCTTGAGCGAAAAGTCCCGAACGCCGATCCTTCCAGTCACGGCGTCGCGGACAGCCAGACGAACTCGTGACACGTGGTCGGGAAGTACGACAGTCGTTGTGTGGATAAATGGTCTATCGTCCGTGATGGGCAAGTGGACTTCATTGCGTATTAGCTCAAACTGAATTAACTCGTGCTTCAATCTGCGGCTGCGAAAGGGTGTGACGCAAGAAGCGGCCGACGCCGCGTTGCAGCCTCTGCTGGATTGGCCGGTAATAACCCACTAACCGGGCACTTGAATGCGCGGCATTCATTTTCGCTATCTGCTCTTCGCCATTAATGACCGCGTGGCCGTCGCCGAGCGCGCCATCCGCAACGAGTTTCCCGATGCTCCCTGCCAAATCGCCCGCGGCTTTCATCAAGCTTTTTTGCGGCGAAGGCCGATGGGCCTTGGCCGGCCGCGAGTAGCGATGAGCCGGCTACGAGTGAAAGTCCCTAAACGCAACATCGTGCCGCTCTCGGTGGATGAAGTCTCGCGTTTCTGGTCGAGCTTCCGCACTTCGCGCGACTTGGCAATCGTGGGCTTGATGCTCCTACAAGGGCTGCGGTCCGCTGAAGTGTTGGCTTTGAATCGCGACGACGCGTTGCTCTCCGAAGCACAGCTTCGCGTTCCTGGCAAAGGCAACAAATTTCGCTTCCTGCCGTTGGCGCCAGAAACCGTGCAACTGCTCAATCACTATCTGCGACTGGAACGCCCCAATCCCTGTTCCGCCGCGCTGTTCGTCTCACTCAAAGGACGCGCGCGCGGAGCGCGCATGACCGCTGCGGGACTGCGTTCCTTATTCCGCTACCATCGCCAGGGCACCGGCATCCAGCTCGCCAACCCTCATCGATTTCGACACTATTCCGTGTCCCGGACTATTACCGAGTGACCGGAGGGACCTGTCACGTTTCGGCCAAATGACAGCGCACAACCCAGATGGGACGCACCAATCGCTCGGCATAGTTTTGCTGACTCCACAGGCGGTTCAGAACGTGATGGGAGCTGATCCCTGGGGTCGATAGCGGCGGAATTGCCTTTCAGCCATGCCTTTTTCGTGAGCGTCAGCTCCTTCATGGCCAATGTGATTTCCAGATTGCGTTGGTCGCAGGACCTAAACTATTCCTATTCGAGGTAGGTTTTGAGCCCGAAAACAGGGCAAGAAAGAAATTACCTGGTAATAGTCCGGGACACGGAATAGTGTCGACTATTCCGCATGCGGAATAGGAGGCACACCTTTGCCTCCGACATGATCCGCGCCGGTATGAGTCTTCCTGCGCTCATGCAGCTGATGGGTCACGCGGACATCCAGACTACGCTGATCTATGTGATGGTCACCCCACAAGACGTCTACCTTGAATATGCACGTGCCGTGGCGCAGCACATTCGTCCTCTTCCGAAGGCCTCCTCATGAACCGCGCGCGACGCCCTCCGCTCCAGCATTCTCTGGCTCCGGTCTTCAATCGCGCGGTCGATTCCCTCGGCGTGGCACTCAGCTCCGCGTCCATTCGTCAGTACCACGGGACGGCTCGCAATTTCCTGAGCTATCTCGGCGCCGATCATCCGAAGGTGCAGCGCCTCGACCAGTTGCATCGTGAGCCTCACATCCTCGGCTGGATGTCCCGCCTGCGCTCGCAAGTGCCGCCGCTCGCAACCGCATCCTATCTCATCCGCCTCATCTGTCTCCGCGGCATCTGCAACGAACTGGCTTGGACAGAACAGCTTCCTGAACTCGCTCATCTGATCCGCCGCGAGGATATTCCGCGCCTCCCGCACAGACTTCCGCGTCCGCTCACAGCAGAGCAGGATCAACTCCTGCAAAAGGAGTTCCTCCGCCGCAACGATCTGGGTGGCAATGCCTTTCTGTTGATTCGCCATACCGGCATGCGCATCGGTGAGTGTGCCGATCTGTCCTCCGAGTGCCTTCGCTCTACCGGCCCGAATCAATGGGCGGTTCATGTGCCACTCGGCAAACTCAAAACAGAACGTATGGTCCCCGTGGATCCCTTTGTGTGTGAACTCGTCCAACGCCTCCGATTCTTTCGTTCGCTTGATCCCCTGCCTGCCGATGGGCGGCTCTTTGCCCGTCCGGGCGCGAAAGACACGCTCCTTCGTCACTTTCGTGATTACTTACATCAAGTCTGCCATTCGCTCGGCCTTTCTACCCGCATCGTCCCACATCAGCTTCGCCACACCTATGCCACGGAGATGCTTCGAGCCGGTGTTGGCTTGCTCGCGGTGATGAAATTACTCGGTCACACCTCTCCCGAGATGACCATGCAATATCTTGATGTGACGTTGAATGACCTCGAACGAGCATTCGAGCTGGCTCGTTCAAAACCTCGGCATCTTGTTCCGCAGCCGAAGACGCCGTTTACTCCCCGAGCTGGCCTCGATGGTCTGATTGATTCTTTGCTCGCTGCTCAACATGTGCTCGAGATGTTTCGTCGGACGTTGCCAAACGGAACTTCTCGCCGCCGCCTCGACCGCCTCTCCAACCGACTTACTAAAATCGTTACCGAAGCGCGCAAGCTCGCGACGCCCTGAGAATGGGCAGAGATTGGCCGGTAATGTCGCGAAAGCGGAAAAGTTCCTTCGAGTAACAACCGTTCCTCAGGAAATCATCCTATTCCTCTTTGAGTATACAATGAACGGTAATTGTTCTTCTGTTTACTTTAGTATTGAAAACTATTGGTACTAAAATGTTGAATTCTCATGTTGACAGTTATGAAATTTTGACTATTGTACAATTACCCAGTCGGACCCACCTCATGTTGTCCAATGAAGTTCGACTGAGTCGGCCCTCGGTCTCGACCCCTGGTCCACAACGCAAGGAACGACGAACGACGCGATTCCGCTATTCGGGCCAGGACACTGTAGCCCTTGAAGCGTTCTAGGGGACCAAGACGAGCGGGATACCGTAGTCGTTTCCATGAGAGAGGAGTATACATGCCGCGCAGAACTTTGATTCTCAGTCTCGGAGTCGCAGTGTGTTTGGCCTTACTCGTTTTTGGCGTGCAAGCGTCGTACGACGACAAGGAAGAGAACCACGGGCCTACGGTTAAAGTAACGGTAACAGCAACGGACGCCTCCGGAGGTATCCTCCGTTACCGGTGGCGATCTACTGACGGCAGCATCACCAATGTGAATGCACCAACGACGACTTGGGTACTACCCTCGGGAACCGGGCTGCACTTTGCCTATGTGCTGGTTTCCAACGGACTGGGTGGCTATACGGAGCGACGGTTGGCGATTAACACCGACACCTTCGCTGGGGAGAGTGAGTCGGGGACAGGGCCCAGGCTCGTGATTGCTGCGCCCCCAGCCCCCGCGCAACAAGGTGACTACTATCGGTCATTCACTGCGATGGCCCAGGCTACCTCCGTGGATGGAACCATGCACGATGTGTATACCCCGGGTGTCCCTGTTTATCTACAGGACCTAAGCAATCCAGCGTTGCGCTATCCGCCCAATAGCACAGTCCTCACCGATTTGAAGGGTCAATACATTATCGCCGGCGTACCACCGGGAAATTATAGTGCTAACTGTTCGTTCGGCGGCACCCCTGTCGATTGCACCAACATTGGAACCGCGACGATGCTCTCAGACGCTTCTGGGCGAGCCCTAGCCACATCGGATTACGCCGAGCCTCTTGTTGGCTCGCTTCCGAGCGCCATTTCTGGCAGCTTAACTCTTGATGACCATAGTCCGTGTGGAACTATCAACGAATTCTTCGGCATAGAATCGACGGCGAGAGCGACCCTCCGCGATGCCTCGGGCGCGACTCTGGCCACAGCGCGAGTCAATGAATTTGGAGATTATGTGTTGCCATCCAAGTCCAATGCGGCTTCGGTGTTGTTGCAATGCGAAAATGCTGCTCCGGTGGAAGCGACAATTCCTGCGCTGGACACCAACGGAGGAGCTGATCTTGGCCCAGCAAAGGTGGCAGGCGTGAATCCTCCGACGGTTGCTGGAATGTCTGCAAGCTTGAATGGAAACCAGCTCAACGCGACCACCTCACCCGTTGCCTTGTTCCTGCCGCCCCACACGCAGTTCCCAGACGATGTTCCGCCCACGGACTTCCCATCCAACATCCTGGCACGAGCTGACGGGTTCCTGGCGTCTAAAGGTTTGGATACACGGCGTGGAGCTTGCCAGTACTACAAGGCAGTAGGGGCCGTAGCGAACTGCGGCGCTTCCGGCAATCTGATCGGCCCCGTCAGTTTTAACGACTGGCAACGCGCCGTCAAAATCGGGCGGTTCGCGACCGATGGAGTGCCTACCTTCAAGGCTAGCTATATTAACGCGGTGGATCTCAATCTTGCTCGCGTGCATCAATCTATCTCCTATGGCCCCAATCAGACGGCAGCCGTGGTGTGCAACCACCTAGGTATACCAATTAGCACGGCTGCGGATTTCTTGAGCCCAGCCCAGTCGGAGATCGACACTGCCGTGGACAATGCCGTCCACAACAAGAATCTGGTGGCCTGTGTCGCGATGGATTATATGGTCAGGTCAGGAGTCAATAACAATCAGCCGTTCATCCGCTTCCTGATCTTCGGTCCCAGCGGCCAACTGTTACCGTCTATAAATCTGGATGAGCGGCGGGAGAAGTTCGTACCAGGAACCTGTGTGGTCTGTCACGGTGGGGATCATTACGCCGGAAAATTTCCGGAAGATGGCTCAGGATTTGCCGATGTCGGAGGACATTTTCTCCCCTACGATGTGGGGAACTTCGAGTTTTCGAGCAAGCTCGGGCTGACGAAGTGTGCCCAGGAGGAGGCGATTTATAATCTCAATAAGAATGTGCTCAACGCTGGTCCGACCGCGGCGGAAAGGGACCTGATTGCAGGGTGGTACGCGAAAGGGCTTGGCCCCTGCGCGAGCAACATGGTGCATGTGCTCGACGAGTTCTTCGTCCCCCCGAGCTGGCAAGGAATAAGTACCGCTGCCACCGACTTCTACACGCATGTTAACGCGCGAAGCTGCCGCACTTGTCACGTGGCGATGATCGACACAAAGACTCCAAACGGCACCATCGCGAGCTACAACTTCGACCAATTCGCAGGCATCGTGCCCGGTTCGTTTAACAATCGTTTTCCAAGTGTAGATGATGACTTCCGAATTAACTTATGCGGTGCATCCGGCCAGTTGGAGCGCGCCCATATGATGCCCAACTCACTGAATACCTTTAATCGATTTTGGTTGTCGGACGTCACCAAGGCGAACACTACAGGCCTCCCCATCCAACCCGCACTGTTCACGGGGCTTTACACATTTACCGACGCGATGCCTTGTGCTGACAGTCCAGGAGCGAAGCCATAAGGTCTCATAAGGTCCAATTGATTCCGGGCGTGTACTCATGGAATTATTTCCAGAATGCATGTCCGGAAGCCTTGAATTGTGCTGCTGTTCTTCAACCCGCGCTCGAGGCCAACGTGAGCTTTGTCTTTTAAGGGAACCCCACGGTGCGACCGAAAGAAATATGTGGCGACGCTGCGGGAAGCGATTCAACCTCTTGAACTATCTTTTGCAGAACAAACGCCACGGTTGATTCCGCGAAGTTGAGCAGGTGGGAAGATCGAGAGAGAGCTCCTTTGTTCGCTGCCATTGGGTGTGTCCACGACAAGTCTTCAGGCGACCATTGCCGAGGTGAACGTTGGTCTTGATCTTACCGGGGACTGCCGTTCGGTTTCTTTGGCCGAGCCTTAATTCCTCCAAGAATGGGGTTACCTGGAGCGCTCCCGTGCAGCTGAATACGAATCCGGAACCGCTTGTGAGCGGGCTCGGCACGGATGCCAATATGCCCGGCGTCGCGGTGGACAATTCGACGTGTGAGATTGGGGTGTGCTGGTGCGACCGGCGCAACGATCCGCTGAAATCCCCAAGTGGACCGTTTCAGCAGCATGCAACCAATAGCGCTGGCACCTAGTACCGAAAAAGCAAGCTCTGTACCGCGCAGGCGCTTCCTGCGGTCACCTCAGTCATGACTCAAACCAGAACTCCGGTAGCTCAAAACGAATAGCGGTATTCGACTCTGACAATGTTGTTAAACCAATTGGCGGATGTGAGCGGGGTCCCGTAACCGACGTACAGAGAGTTGCGGCCACCGAACGACGTACGTGCTCCGATCTTGAGATTGAAGATATTTGTGCCGCTGGCGGTTAGTGGGGTGCCGGTCGTGCCGGTCGTAATGGTCTCCAATCCTCCCGTGACATTCCAGCCTACCAGTTCGATCACCGGGGCAAGTCGGAAATGCTCGCGACTGATAACCCTGTAGCTTGGTCCTACGCCGTAAAAGAAGATGTTACCTCCGAATCCCTGGGGACTCGTCGTTGGAACTCCAGCGGATCCTCTGATCGGAAGCCAGCCTCCCACCTCGCCCTCAACCTGGAATCGATCGGAAAACCTCTGGTAATAAAGCAACCCTGGCTCAATGCTGTAGTGGTTTGTGCCCAACCCATGCACAGCAGCTCCTGAAGGGAAGTAGGCCCGGAGCTGCGCCGTCAGGTAATGACGCGAAGAGGTCAGCAATGCAAATTTCAATCCTGCCTCGACATCGCTGATTCCGGCCCATTGTTTAAAAGCTCCCTGGCCTGGAGCGGATTGCGGTTGAATCCAGCGAATGGGAATCCAGATGAACGCGGCGAAACGGCTCGTGGGAGCGTAATCTCCGCGGAACGACAGGACTTGGAAATTTACGCCCTTGGGGATGAGCGGCCCAGGACCAGGCGCGTTGGGATCGTAAAGAAGCGTGCCGGATAGTTTAGGATCACGGTAACAGCCACATTTCGCATAGAAGAACTCGGCGCGATCTGGAAACCTGTTATCAAACGCCGCATCGAACCTAATCTGAACTTGAGATCCGATGATGGGGTCATCAATATAACCGACCATACTTGCGTCAATGGTTGGCCTTTTGATTTCACCAGCAGGCTTGTTGATCTGAGTCTGCTTCCTTTTCTGGCTCCCCGCCGTCTTTGACTTCTGGGAGGATGTGTCCCAAATGCTGTTGTTAACTGCAGATTTACCGTGATCACTGGCTTCGGGAGAGTCAATCATTCGCGGCCCGCCCATCAGTGCCAGCTTGTTCTGCACCAGGTTGGGATCATCCTGCTGGGCGGCGGCTGTTGCCGCCACGAACAAAAGGAGGACCAGAAGTCCTTGTTTCATCGTGGCTCCTTTTCCAACTAGTCATTCGGCTGTTTGCGTTTCGCCAACTTCTCCTGCACTTCTTTTTGAAATTCGCGATAAGATCCTGCGAGGGTCTCCCGGTCCCCTGCAGATAGTTCAGGTAGGACCTGCGCCAAACTCTCAAGTGCCGCATTGGCATCCTTCACGTTACCCGACTTCAGATTCTTCTTCGCAAGTTCGACATAGTTTATGCCAAGGTTCATGTAAATAACATGGAATACAGGATGGTTTCGCGACTTTTGTTTGCGATCTAATTTCCTCAAGATTTCAAGCAACCGGTCGGATTCCGATTGCGCTTCTCTTGATCCTTGCGCTTCCAATATCTGGGTACGAAGCTGCAGTCCTTTGACCAGTTCCAAGGACAGCGACGGGATGGGGGTCATGAGTCCCTCCATAAGGTCAACCGCTTGGTGGTTTCTCTCCTTGGCCAAGTCGAGTTCGCTCACAGCCGCTAGCAACCTCGCCTCGTTGTTGCAATATTCCCCCAGCTCTAGCTTATATTCACGATTGTCCGGCTGCTTTCTATCCAGCGCCTCAGCTAGACCGATGGCCTGCTCATAAAATTTTCTGGCCTCTTTCTGGTTTGTGCGGCGCAACACGTTGGCAAGGTTATTGTAAGCGCGCGCCAAGTCCTGGGACGGCTCTGGAGTTGTTTTCGCATTCCCAGCTGGTGTCGGCTTCCCGGTCAAGGCCTCCAGGAAGCCAATCGCGGCGCGAAAGTCCGACTCTGACCCGTCGACATTATTGCTGTCGTAACGAATGATTCCGCGGTTGTAATAGGTGCGAGCCAGTTCCTGCTGATAGACGGCGCTTGCTGGCTTCTCGTCGTGTATTTGCTGCTGCAAGCGCAAAGCTTCATCGTATTGCTTTTCCGCATCGGAGCGGCTGTACGGTACGGACCCCTGCGATTGATTCAACCAGATCCGCAGTGTTTCCGCCAACCAATTGTGGGAATAGGCGAGCGCTTGGCGGTATTCGGTCTTGCCGGGATAATCTTTCGAGAGGCTTTCAAAGCGTGAAATAGCCTCTTTGTACTCCTGCACGGCTTCTTCATGTTTCTCCAACAGACGGTCGATGTCGCCCAGTCGGGAATGTGCCCATGCCGCTCCGCTACGCAATCCTGCATTCTGTGAGTTTGTCTTGATGAAGATGGCATAGAAGCTTCCCGCTTTGTCCAACAATTCTTTGCGAAATTCCTCCGTCTCTGGCACATCGGCAGCTTCACGCGCCTGCTCGCTCCCAGCAGACGATAGACTTTCATCCACGGCATTTCTTGCCAATTGGAGGTTGTCTTCGGCACGACGTTTTTCTTTCCAGGCCACATAAGCCAGAGACAGAGCGATTACGAACAGAACTCCCAGGATGCCGGCAGCCCACTGAGTCTGCCTGAGTTTTCTCTTCCGCTCTCTTTCTCGTTCGGTAGCAAGACGGTCCAGTTCCTTCTCGCTGCGGTCCAGAAATTCCATCGCCTGTGTGAACGAAGAGTTGTAACGCTGGGCCCAAGCCGCTGTGGGTCGATTCTCACGCTTCCATCTCAGGCCCAGCTCCAGTTCTGGAGTTCGCCATAACCCTGCTGTACCTTCGGCAAGCCAACCAGCAGCCTGCGACAGGCGA
>QHYZ01000218.1 GCA_003225295.1 Acidobacteriota bacterium
CCTGGCAGACAAGCCTGCTTACATATTGACCTCCAGATCGACCTTCTCCGCTGCAGAGCACTTCTCCTATGACTTGAAGATGCTGAAACGGGCCACGCTTGTGGGTGAGACAACAGGGGGTGGTGCGCACTCAGGAGTTTGGCATCGGATTGACGATCACTTCGGAATGGGGATCCCTGAAACGAAAGCGATTAATCCTTTTGCGACGAACGATTGGGCAGAGATCGGCATTGAGCCCGATGTAAAGGTGAGAGCTCCGGATGCATTGGTGACAGCGGAGAAACTCGCACAGGACAAGCTCCGGAAAAAGTAAAGCGTTCAACTTGCCATCTGATTAGTGGGCGTTCTCGTCAATTTGATCGGCCAGCATTCGCGGCGGACCTCTCCACAATCGCTGTTAGTCGTCCAAGTGGATTATTTCCGTATTCAGTACTCCGGGGAGCTGACGACTGTGATCCTTCTCAAAATTCCGTCACAAGCTGCGGCAAGGCGCATCTACCTGTCCATTTTCGAACGCTATTCTCTGATCGTGGGAGTTGCCGGGAACAGTCGCTACACTCAGGCTCGTGAAACCGAGCACCCCATGGCCTATGTGCCGTTTATGCAGCCCCCGGGCGTGCTGGAAATGCAATACGAGCTGCACACTACGGGTGACCCGATAATGCTACTCAGGGAAGCAGCGAGGGCGGTGCACGACACCGATCCCAACCTTCCCTTGCAAAAACCAACTACGCAGCAGGCTCAGTTTGCGGAGACTGTGTCGCAAGAAAGGCTGATCGCAAACCTGTCCGTCTTTTTTTTCCCCGGCTAGCAGCATTTCTCGTTGCCATCGGCCTTTACGGAACGATCTCCTACGGCATCAGCCGCCGAACGATGGAAATCGGTGTGCGCATGGCATTAGGCGCACAGCAACGAGAAGTGCTTCGAATGGTTTTGCTGGAAAGCTTCTCCATAGCTACGGTGGGACTTGGCGTTGGCATCCCTGCGTCTCTCGCAGTAGCCACGACATTGCGTTCGATGTTATATGGCTTGAGTTCTAGCGACCCTCTGACAATTCTTGTCGCGCTCGTCGGCATCGCCATGGTTACATTGGTGGCTACATTTTTTCCGGCTCACCGCACTTCCTCCATGGATCCCATGCGCGCCTTGCGTATGGAGTGAGTCGGCATAACCCTGCGGAGAACTTCTTTTAGTTGCGTAATCGGACATTGAGATCACATGTCTGGTTCCGGCGTTTAACCAGGCGTTGACGCCTTGTGTTGGTCTCAGAGTAGGATTGGAACGATGGACCAACACGCGATGGAACAGAGCCGCGACTTGTCGTCCGGCGCCACGCTCACCTCCTATTGACACTCTATACGTAGATCGGTATTATTCCTATAGAGAGCCGATAGGAGATATCTCTTGAACACTGAACCCACAACCCTTTTGCAAGGAACTTTGGACCTGCTGATCTTGAAATCGCTGATCGCTGGCGAGATGCACGGATTGGGTGTCTCGCGCAGGATCCAGCAGATCACCGGCGGCACTTTTGTGGTTAAGCCGGGCTCGCTCTTTCCCGCCCTGCACCGCATGGAAGAACAAGGTTGGATTTCCTCTTTTTGGGGAGAGTCCGAGAACAACCGCCGCGCCAAATACTACCGCTTGACCAAGGCTGGACAGAAGCAACTGGAAGTCGAAACCAAGCGATGGGGGCGCATTTCTTGGGCCATCGGTCAAGCTTTGGAAGCATCGTAGGGAGGTGTTCACCATGCCGCTCTTTGTGAAAGCTCGAAGTTTTCTCCGAAATCTCTTTCAATCCCGGCGTGTGGAGGCAGACCTCGACCAGGAGGTTCATGCCCATCTCGAAATGCTGACCGAGGAAAATATTCGTGCCGGCATGCCGCCGAAGGAAGCGCAACGCGCCGCGCGGATCGAGCTTGGCGGCATCGAACAAGTGAAAGAGCAGGTTCGCCAAAAGAGGACTGGCAATTGGCTTCCTTCCGTGATCTCCGACTGCCGCTACGGTCTCCGCCAACTCCGCAAGAATCCCGGCTTCACCGCCGTCGCCGTCCTCACGCTGGCTCTCGGCATCGGCGCCAACACGGCCATCTTCTCCGTTGTCGATGCCGTCCTCTTGCGGCCCTTGCCGTTCGAAGCCCCGTCGCGTCTCATTGCCATCCATGAGGGTATTCCCAAAATGGGCTACCCGAAGATGGGCTTTTCGCCGCCGGACCTTGCCATCTTTGCGCGTGAGCAGAAATCATTCAGTGCCATTGGCACTTTTCGAAATAAACCTGTGAATATCTCGGGCCGTGACGAGCCAGAGCGGGTCATGGCTGCACGGGTTTCCTCCTCGCTCTTCCCAATGCTCGGCGTGGAGCCGATGCTCGGCAGGACCTTTGCTTCTGACGAGGACACGCCGGGGCATAACGTAGTCCTCCTCAGCTACGGACTTTGGCAGCGACGTTACGGTGGCGTCTCCAGTATCCTCGGTCAAACCATCGACATCGACCGCCAGCCCTATACCGTTGTCGGTGTCATGCCACAAAAATTCGAGTTCCCCCTGCCAGGGCCGGACGACAATGGTTCGCCCGCAGATCTTTGGGTGCCGATGGCCTTCCTACCCGCGGAATTGCAGGGCTGGGGAGGATCGTACCTCACCAGCGTGGTGGGAAGATTGCGGCCCGGCATTACCCTAGAACAGGTGCGCGGCAGCACCGAGCCACTCGCGCGGGAAGTCCTGGCTAGTTACCCTGCAGCTCTCACGAAAACATTTCGTGCAGCAGAACTGAGCATCAGCGCATTTCCGTTTCAGGAAGATGTAGTCGGCTCGGTTCGCACCTTGCTACTCGTCTTGATGGCCGCTGTATCTTTTGTACTCTTGATAGCCTGTGCGAACATTGCGACACTGCTTGTCTCGCGGGCGGCCACCCGCCAAAAGGAGATCGCTGTTCGCACTGCTCTTGGGGCCACGCGGCTTCGGTTAGTGCGCCAGATGCTGACGGAAAGCCTCCTGTTGGCGCTCGGCGGCGGCGCACTCGGATTCCTTCTAGCCTTCTTGGCCCGGAATTTTATTCTCGCCCTGGTTCCTTCGAGCATCCCTCTGCCGCGTCACCTATCGCTCCATGCAGGTGTGTTCGCTTTCGCGGTCGGCACGTCTATCTTGGCCGCCGTTCTCTTTGGGCTCGCTCCGGCTTTCCGACTGTCGTTGACCTCGACCGAAGGTCATTTACAGGAAAGCGGACGGAGCGCGACACTTTCCCGCTCGCACCACCGTCTCCAGGGATTTTTTGTCACCGTGGAATTTGCGCTGGCGTTCGTGCTGCTGATTGGAGCCGGACTCTTGATTCGCAGCTTCGGCAAGCTGCTCGAAACGAATCCGGGTTTTCATCCAGACAGCGTGCTTACCTTGAATATTCCTCTGCCTCACGAAGCCTATCCCCAAGAAGCGCAGATCAGGAGTTTTTACCGCCAATTGCTCGACCGCGTTTCGACTTTGCCGGGCGTGCAGAGTGTCGGACTATCAAACGATCTGCCTCTCAATGCCCGTGAAATGGTTTCCATGGCCATCGAAGGCCGCGGCGATGCCGAAAGCGAAACGCCGCAGGCGATTTGCCAGTCCTGGGTAATGGGAAACTACTTTCAAACGATGGGCATTCCCCTTCTCCAGGGCAGGTGGTTTGCGCCCGAAGACCGCGTTGAGTCTCAGCCGGTAACGATCGTGAGCCTGGCCGCGGCTCGGAAATTCTGGCCGCGAGAGAACGCCATTGGGAAACAAATCCGCTGGGGAGTGAAAGCCCCATGGCAAACGATCGTGGGCATCGTGGGCGACGTCAGCCAAGGGCCGCTGAACAATCCTGTCGAACCGCACGTCTATCGACCCTATAGCCAGTTGCCCGGCCCCTTCCTCGAAGAGGATCCCTTTGGCGACTGGCACGCGATGAATCTTGCTGTGCGAGCGCAGGTGAACCCGGCCGCGCTGACTTCCGCCGTGGTCGCCGACGTTCATTCGCTCGACCCCGATTTGGCCGTCGCGAGCATTCGAACAATGACAGAGGTCATCAGCTCTTCGTTCGCTGGCCCTGAATTCAATATGGTAATGCTTGGGGCGCTTGCGGGCTTGGCGCTCTTCCTTTCAGCAATAGGAGTTTATGGTGTCCTGGCTTACGTGGTCGTGCAGCAGACGCATGAGATCGGCGTCCGTATGGCTCTGGGGGCAAATCGGCACGATGTTCTTCGCCTCATCCTAGGCAGGGGAGCGCGGCTGGCTGGCATAGGTGCCGGATGTGGCCTTGCAGCAGCTCTCGCCCTGACACATCTTATGAAAGGCTTGTTATACGGGGTTAGCGCCATAGACCCGCCCACATTTGCAAGCGTTCTCGCTCTTTTGACGTCTATCGCACTGCTCGCCAGCTATATCCCTGCCCGCCGCGCGACCCGCGTCGACCCCATGGTCGCCCTGCGCTACGAATAAAATTTAGCTCCTAGTCGTTTAATTTGTTCAGATTGGCCAGCCAACTAGAATGCATGGACCGGCAAACCTGCTAGACGTGAATCTGGCGAAACGAGCCAGCCCCGCTCGAGAAAATTTTTGGCCCGCGGCGGAGTCGAAAGAAATGTCGACAAAGTACGCTTGAGCGGGCTTATAATCTTGCTCGCCAGGTAGGCTGTCCAGCTGGCTTTCGAGTGAGAGTGCGGCTCCGCAGATCCCATCTGTGAATGTGTCTCGTTCCGAGAGAAGGGTGGCATGCCTTCTCGTCCACATGCGTGCAGTAGCGACACCCTAACTGCGATGATCGCCTTCGCAGCTAACCTCCCATTCTGAGTGCATTTGGAAGAGGCCAGGATAACCATGCCTTGGCGTATTGAAAAGTCCGAAGATGAAGGGGTGCTTTATGAAAGAAACGGGGACCCTCGACCCGCATAGGACCACCTCTGCCACGGTCATCGTTGAATCCCTCGCACGAAATCTGCGATCCGCCATGGGACGGCGGCCTCGAACGGTGAACATCTTTTTAATCGTGGCTGCCGCCACCTTGTGTCTTAGCGTTGGCCTTTATTTTGCGGCGACACGCGCCGCGGCAGAACATCCCAATCATGATTGGCCGCATCACGGCAAGGACCTCGCCAACACGCGGTTCCAAAACTTAGACCAAATCAACCCGAGCAACGTCAACAAGCTGCAGGTGGCCTGGGTATTCCACACGGGTGTACTCGACCCGCTGGCCGAGTTGGAAGCCTCGCCCATCGAGGTCGACGGTCGGTTATTCATCACTGACGGTCACGACGACGTGTTCGCCTTGAATGCCGCCACGGGACAGCTGCTATGGAAGTTTGACGGCTTCAATGACGAGACTCAGCTCGCGAATTTCTTTCTCTGCTGCGGCCGAAACAACCATGGCGTGGCTTTTGGGGAGGGCAAAGTTTTCGTCGGCCGGTTTGACGATTCCGTCGTGGCCTTGAACGCACAAACCGGCAAGGTGGTATGGCAGAGCACGGTAGCTGATTTTCATGACCGGGTCTCTATCAACTCGGCTCCTCAATTCGTGGAAGTAGGTGGCCGTGAACTGGTCATCATTAGCCTGTCGGGTGGCGAGTTTGAAATACGAGGCCAGGTTTACGCTCTGGACGCAAAAACCGGCAATACCGTGTGGCGCTTCTCCACCACGCAGCCGACGAGCTTCGCTGGCCAGTCTTTCATGACCGGCGGCGGTGCAGTGTGGAATCCCCCGGCCATCGACCCGGACTTAGGGCTGGTGTACCTCAGCGTGGGGAATGCTGCGCCCGACATTCTTGGCGAGAACCGGGGTGGCGACAATCTATTCTCGGCATCGGTCGTTGCTATAGACCTGCTTACCGGCAACCCGGTGTGGCATTTCCAGGAAGTGCACCACGACATTTGGGATTACGACAGCGCGCAACCCGCCGTCCTGTTCCCGCTCGACAAAGATGGAAAGCATTTCAGGGCACTCGGCCATTGCAGCAAGACTGGGCAGTACTACATTCTCGACCGCGGCACCGGCCAGCCCATTTTCCCAGTGACCGAGCGACCCGTCCCACCAAGTGTTGCTGGTGCCGCGTTCCAGATTGCCGCACCAACCCAACCCTATTCTGCTGTCGAGCCGATGACCCCGCTCAGCTTCGATCAGCTCACGACTGAGGAACAGCCCGACACGGCTGCTATAACCGCTGCTTTTAGCTCGTTCCTCGCTCCAGGCCAGACCGAAGTTGCCCGGTCGCCTCAATACACTCCTCCCGATGAGACGCTGCGGCTGATTATGCCGGGTGACAACGGGGGATGTGAATGGAACCCGGCAGCTTTTAGCCCGCGAACCAAATTTGTCTACTACGGCGCCAGGCACGACCCGGATGTCTTCAAGACTCACTCTGGCAATTCCAGCCTTATCCCCCAGGCGGTCAACGGAGACCTGCATCTGGGCTCGACGTTTTTCAATCATGTTCCCGGTGCGAAACCCTTTGGCCTGTACGGAGCCACCGACACCCGCACGGGCAAAGTTGTTTGGAAGATTCGCTTGCCTCAGCCGGCGAAGTCGGGCGTGCTGGTTGCCGGTGATGTGGTGTTCTTCGGTGAGGGAAACGGGAAATTTGATGCGGCAGACGCGAAGACAGGCAATATGCTGTTTACCTTCGAGGCCCCCGCCAACATTACCAACGCCGGTGGAGCCGCGGCGGGTCCCATAGCCTACCTCGCGGATGGACGCGAGTTTGTCGTCAACGCGTTCGGTGGGAATGTCCCGGATCGAAGTATCACCGCTAATGGTAACTGTCTGGGTGGCGGACATGTGTGTGATAACCCCGTTGGCGATGCATTCATCGCCTTCGCACTCCCCCGCCGAGGCGATTAGTACAACTAGGGGCGGAACGTTCGGGCCGTGCGGCGATGGCGATCCCGCGGTCTAGGATGGGGTCTCGATGCGGCCCTTGGAACTGAGTGCCGTCCTCAAGGCCAAGGCGGAAGTGTCGTCGATGTCCGAGCCGTAGCGTCACACGCCAACGTTCCGCGGGCACAATCCTGAGAAGCGCGGGCAACAGACTGCCATGAACCCGCGCGACCGCGGTGAATCGTCGAAAGAAATCTTCAACTATGTGGAGGGTGTGTGGCTTCGGAACAAGCATGACGCTGGCGTTCCTCCCGCATCATTTTGCGTAAATGGGTCTGCGCTCGCTCCCCGTCGCTCTTTCGAATCGAGACAAACATCGTTCCCGCTTCGGAAGCGAGAGCGGCGATCGCGGCCTCTTCGCCTACTCAGAGTTTGAGTACTTCCGAGATCACAACCTACTGTAAGGCGCGCATTCCAGACCAATTCGAGTTTCTGAGAATTCGCGCGGACTCTAGCAGAGTGCTCGGGCGACCACGGTCAAGACTTCATCAGTTAGTGCGGCTTAGGAAATGCGGCACGGTCGATGGCCGGCTTGAACCACAGTACTCCAAAACCTCCGCTAGCACCGCACAACGCAAGTAAGGCCGCGAGGCCGGAATGCGACGCGCCTAAAGCGCCTGCCATCGTCCATGTAACCGCAACAAGGGCAAGCGTCGACCAGCGAATCCAGGGGGCCATTTTCCGCACGTGATGGGGCAGACGCCGGGCATCGAACGCGCCCATGTACAAGGGCAACAAAAGCACCACCCATAGCAGAACGATGCACACCAGCTCAAGAAAAAACAGAATCAATCCCCATCTTTCCGGAGTCCCCAGCGTAAATCGCCAGCCAAGATAGCCTATGAACAGAGACCAGAGGCACATTCGCAGATGCGTAATTTCCCAGCGACGATACGGGGTTGCTCCGAAAAGTAGGAAGAAGCGCCGAAGGAGACTCGATTCGGTCCCCGGGGTTTCTGAAGTGCTTGGCGACTCGGCGGGAACACGGCGAAGATTCCGGAGGTCCACTAACAGCTCTCGAGCCGACTGGTATCGCTCGTCGGGGCGTTTGCGCAGGCACTTCAGCAGGATACGATCGAGTTCGGCAGGGGCCGTCGGAATGTGCTGGCGCAGAGACGGTGCCTCCTGCTTCAAGATATTGGCGATCGTTGAGGGGGGTGTTCGCCCCAGGAAAGGATTGGCACCGGTAGCCATTTCATAAAGGACCAGGCCAAGAGCATAGATATCTGTGCGAGCGTCCACCGACTGCCCTTCCAGTTGCTCGGGAGCCATATAGTTCACGGTCCCGACTAGCAGGCCCGGGCTGGTTGCCACTGAAACTGTTGCGCTCTCCTCTCCGAGTGACAGCGGTGCGTGGAGGTGTTTTGCCAGACCGAAGTCGAGAATCTTGACACGCCCGCGGGAATAATCGTCCGGCACGGACATAATGTTCTCGGGTTTGAGGTCCCGATGGACAATCCCGTGACTGTGCGCCGCGACCAATGCGTCGGCGAGTTGGGCACTCGCATCGAGGATTTCCTCCGTCGTGAAACGGGCCCGGGCCAGCTCTTTGCGCCAGGTGCGGCCTTCCACGTACTCATAAACAATAAAGCTTCCCTCACCCTGCTCGACAAAGTCGTACACAGTGGCGATGCCTGGATGGCTCAGTGCCGAGGCTGCACGGGCTTCGGCTGCAAGCCGACGGCACAGCTCGGAGTCGTGGCTAGTATTGGACGGCAACATCTTCAGGGCAACTAGACGATTCAGGCGGGTGTCATAGGCGCGCAGAACCACCCCCATACCGCCGCGGCCAACTTCCTGCTCCACCCTGTACCGGCCGGCTATGAAGTCATTCAGCACAGGAGGCGAGGCCTACACACGTTGTTCTGCTCCGAGCGGCGCGATCGTCTCATGCGCACTTAAATTTGTACCCGGACACATTGTCATTGGTTGGTCGTATCATACCGCTGCCGTGAAAGTCACTGCCAATCGTGGTGTCGCGCGTGCAAGTCAACTCCATCAACAACGCTATCTGCGATAGTCGTGCCAGTCCGCCATTCAACCACAAGTGGGTTAGCCGACTCTCCAAGGAAGTGGGACGAGCCGCCCCTCCATGCTAAAGGATCTAACAACCCTGAGCGGTTCGGGTGGTCATAATATTTGGCTAGCGTCGGTTCGATCGCCGCGCATTCCGAGGCTCTCAGCAAGGCCGTCATGACCTGGTCGGATGCAGCGAGGGCGGATGGTGTTGTCTCTGGCTCCCTTTGCGCTTCTGAACCGCTTGTCGGAGGAGGTATTCGATCTGGCCGTTGACGCTCCGCAATTCGGCCTGCGCCCAGCCTTCCAGTTCGGCCCAGAGCTTAGGATCAATGCGAAGTAGAAAAGGCTTTCGATCCATAAACCTGGCCGATCAGGTGTAGAGTGTGCCGGTGTTCAGCACGGGATGGACCTCGGACTCACCGCATAGAACAACCATGAGATTGCTGACCATGGCAGCCTTGCGCTCGTCGTCGAGCACTAAGACTTGCTTCTCGGCTAATTCCTTGAGTGCCATGTCAACCATGCTGACGGCACCTTGGACAATCTTCTGTCGGGCAGCGATGACGGCTTCGGCTTGTTGGCGGCGAAGCATTGCCTGGGCGATTTCCGGCGCGTACGCCAGGTGGGTTAAGCGCGCCTCATCCACCACAACGCCGGCCTTGGCCAAGCGCTCCTGCAGTTCGCCGCGCAGCGCCTGGGACACTTCCGCGACGCCGCTGCGAAGGGTGATCTCATTTTCCTCGCCATAATCGTAGGAATACAGGCTGGCCAGGTGGCGGAGCGCCGATTCGCTTTGCGTCGGAACGTAATTCTCATAGTTGTCCACGTCAAACATCGCTTGCGCGGTATCCTCGACGCGCCAAACCACAACAGCGGCGATTTCGATGGGATTGCCGCGCTTGTCATTGACTTTCAACTTGTCGCCATTGAGCGTCCGTGCGCGAAGCGACATTTTGTTGCGGCCTAAAGTTTGCCGTGAAGTCGCCCTGGTGCCTTCATGGAGGCTGGCCAGCTTACTGTGCATCTCGGCACCCACACTGAGTCCACCAACCTGCTGGGATCCGTTGGTGTAGAACGGATTGCCCCAATGAAATCCGCTGGTGCGCACCGTACCCTGGTAGTTGCCGAAGAGCACCAGGACGCGGGCCTCGTTCGGTTGCAAGGTAAAAAAGCCTTTTCTTAGGATGGCGCAGACGAGAAGAAGCAAGAGGAAAGCGACAACCAGGCCCGCGTGGGGCTGACCGATTGTCCGCGTTCCGTCCTCGATGGCGAAAATCAGCAAGGTAATATCAGCGAACAGGAGTCCGACTAGCACGGGCAGCATAACCCAACCGTTTTGAACGCGGACCACCCGCTCAGCATTGGCCGCAGCTTGCTTCGTATTCATGGTCATTTCCCCCTCCATCCCATCGCTTACAAAGTATCACTATGATATCACTATGATACCGCTAAGGCAAAATCAGGCTTTCGCCGGGTTGCAAACGATGGACGCGCATCGGGCTTCGGTGCGCAATTCCTTTCGCCTGTGTAAGGCGTGGGGGCGAAACGGGTCCAGTGTCATTTACTGGTTACTGACAGAGGGAGGTTTGAAACATTTCCATTTTGCCTTTGAAATGGGCTGCCCAGTAACAAACGCACTCATCGCAGAAGTGGACTTTTCTGGAAATGTAGTTCAAGGCTAATCCTTCATGCCCAGCGGGGCTCCATCTAGAATCTGGAGCTCACTCCGGCTAGAGCAGAGGTGTCCCAAATTCTGAAATCGCCTTCGGCGTAGGCGGCTGCCAAGCGAACTCCGCTCCCGTCAAAGGCGATATGTTCGATGACCCGGGGAAAAAGGGGATTGGGCGGCAGGGCCGGCTCGAAAGTGTGGACCGGCTCTCCGCTGGGCAGTTTGGAAAGCAGCACGCGTTTATCGGCATGAGCCGAGGCCAAGAATAGCCCGGAGGGATGAATATCAAGCGCGGTGACCGGGGACGTGGACAACGCAATGCGCCGCGGTTCGTGATCACTGCCGGCCTCGCTCAA
>QHYZ01000295.1 GCA_003225295.1 Acidobacteriota bacterium
AATGGCAACCCTCCTGATGATGTGCGATCGCCGTGACCTTGGCACAGCCGTTGGTGAACGGCCTCCCAGTGCAATAAGCGAGATCAACTGGGAAGACTTCGCAGGGCCGGCGGATACCTCAGAGGCCAAGGAATTCTTCGAGCCCAACCTTTACATCTACGACGCTTACCCAGGCGGAATCGGAATCAGCGAGCCCCTGTACCGCGCTTGCGACGCGTTGTTGAACCGCACCCTCGAACTGATCAGGGCGTGTCCGTGCGACAACGGGTGTCCGTCCTGCGTCGGGCCTACCGTTGATCGTAGCGAAAGAACTAAAGAGGTCGCTCTTGAAATGCTTGGGCGGCTGTGCGGAGACATTCAGTTCGTGGCCGAGAGGACGGCAGAAAGCGCATGAGCGTCCGCTACGTCAGCTTGAAGGCGCTGCAGAGGTCTCATTCGCAACGCTCAGAAACTCCGGAGAGCTCATGGCCTCACCGCTTGCTAGCGGATGACGCCGGATCTCCATCCCGCGCGAGGCCAATCCGGACGGACCCTGAGCACATGGCCCAGATCCTGGGAGCCACAACGAAAACGAATCAATACGGAGATTATCTTTCCGTGCGCTGTTGGTGCGCTCGGCCGCCGCGATATTCCCCTGATGCTCGTGCTCTGAAACTGCTCTTGCCGGAAGCACCGAATGAGATCGCCGATCCCGACCAATGGCTTTTTCTCGACACCGAAACCACAGGCCTTGCCGGTGGCAGCGGCACGTACGCGTTTCTCGTCGGTGTTGGCTGGTGGGAGGGTGGCGGGCTTGAGATTGAGCAGTTCTTCATGCGCGAGTACAGCGAAGAACGGGCATTGCTGTTCGCCTTGCGAGAGCGGATAGCGGAACATCCAGTACTTGTTACGTTCAACGGCAAATCATTCGACTGGCCACTGCTCGAAACTCGTTATCGCATGAGCCGGAAGATTTCTGTACCAATTCCGCACGCGCATCTTGATTTTCTCCACCCAGCACGAAATCTGTGGCAACTCCGCCTGGGGTCAGTACGCCTATCGGAACTCGAACGCCACGTCTTGGGTTGGGACCGGGGAGATGATCTGCTCTCAGGTATGATCCCGCAAATCTACTTCGACTACGTGCGCGGAGGTCCACCCGAACGGCTAGTGCCGGTACTCAACCACAACCAAATGGACCTACGTGGACTCGCGGCACTGTCCACTCGGATTCTTTCCCTACTCAGCGACGCTGAAAACCTCGGGCAGGACGGACTGGAACTGTTTGGCGTGTCTCGTATTTGCGAGAAGCGAGGAGAGCACACGCGAGCCCGCAACCTGTACCAGAGGTCCATTGCTTCCTTCTTGCCCACCGAAACCGACAGGATCGCACGGCGCTCTCTTGCAAGGCTTGCAAAGCGTCAAGGTGATTTCGATCTGGCATGTGAGCTTTGGAAACATGCACTCGGTAATTCACGGCACGGCTATGACGCCTACGAGCAGCTCGCGATGTATTACGAACATAAGACTCGCGAACCCGAGCAAGCTCGACAAATAGTGCAACAGGCGCTTGATGAACTTTCCCGTGCAATTCAAGTGGGCGACATCGCTCCAGGCCCATATCGTGAGATCAAGGCAAGATTTGATCGTCGAATGGAGCGGCTAAATCGCAAGAACGGCAGGCCGCTGCTGGCTGTCCTAATGACACAAGCTCAGGCCTAATGGTGAACAAGATGGAGGAAGGACGAAAACGAGTATTGGGAATCATGGCCAGCATTCTGGTCTCACGTCATCTAAAGACGACGGAAGATCTGCATGACAGTCGTCCCAGTCCGCGAACCGAGTCGCTGGTCGGATCAGCCGTGCAATGGGCGGAGCGGATCATGAGAAGGATCGACGGGACGTTCGGAAGTTCAGGGGATGACAAACGATGGCCGCGAGCTTAGAAGAGACGCTAATTTCGGTTTGGCAACAGGTAATGATTGAAAATGCCAGGAGCGTGAAGCTGGAGAACCGCAGTTTTCCGGTCCGACTAACCAGTCGATCAAAATTGCGCGAACTGGATTTTCAATTTGAAGGTCACGAATTGCGTGGTCTCGAACAAAATCCCAAGACAGCATCGCGCTGGGCACAATTGGCACGACAAGGAAAAAAGGTGATGCAGTTTCTACAGCAGCGGCACTACGTTGCGGTCGTGGTCGATCGCAAAGTGCAGTTCTATGGAGACGTGGTATTCGATCAAAAGAGCGGCTCTTAGGGCCTGTGTGTCAGGCTGACCACAGTCCGCCGGCATGCCAGGTTCGATTGAACGGATCGTCCGATGTTGCGGCTGACAGCAAAGGGTGAGCGAAATTCCTTACAGCGAGAACAATTTATGCAAAGCGCGTGGGTGCAGTAGCTAGCCGTGAACGATGAATGAAGGCAGTCCACTGCACAGATTTTTCTTCAGCGAACTCGTCCCTCAAGCCGGCGGGGTGGGATTCAATCATCATGTTACGCCGCGCGAACGTTGCCTTGATCGCATTTACCAAAATTGGACCCTCAAAACTATACAGGCGAGAGAGCGCCCACAAATCGAAATAGTCCTTCATTCTGCTGTTCAGCATTCCAAGCATGGTCAACGCCTCCAACTTTTCGGCGATGACCGTTTCCTTTGGATAAGCCCGCAGGACAGGAGCCGGAAATTCCAAAAGGGTCGGGTACTCGATTTCAACTGCTGCTGGTGTAACAACGTCGCCAAAGCCAATATCGATTTGCATTGGGATTCGAGCGCGAGCAAGGGTTGCATGGAAGCGAACGCGCACGCCCTCGTACTCGGCATCCTCTTTAATCCTGGCGACCTTTATCGATTGTGCATCGAATTCAATCCCGTCAGGTTCGGATTCGAGTTCGCAAATGTTAGCGATCAGAACATGAATGTGCTCAAGCTCGTTGCTCATTCGCCCGAGGAGATCGATATCCATCGTGGAGCGCGAGAGCGGTGCCCGCCAGGCCGTCAACAGTAGCGCACCTTTTAGGACGAATTGTTCCGCGTTGCGAGAACGTGAAAGGCGATACAGGAAGCGCTCCATCGAATAATACTGAAGCAATTCCTGAAAGGGTCGCTTATGCGCGTGGGCCTGGTTCAACAGACGGGCGCGCACCGAGGCACCGAGGTCGTGTTTGGTCAAAGCACGGCCTCCAGATACGGCCGCATCACTCTTT
>QHYZ01000219.1 GCA_003225295.1 Acidobacteriota bacterium
GCTTCCTGCGCGAAGGATTCGATCAAGGCCTCACTCGCTTGGAGAAGTTGCTCTACTTCGTGCTGGTGGCGGTCTCCAATCAAGACGGAGTCAGCTTTTACTCGGCGCCGGTCTCCCCGGCATCCGTCAGGCACTGGAGGCCACACGTCATCTTCTGGAAATGTATCGCCGTCAGTTGGGCGATGAGAAACCCCGCCGTAACCTGCAGCGCCTCGACAAGCGCCTCCTCGGTGTCGCTTCACAACTGCAGAGGATCCAAACAGACCAAAATTGAGGAACGATTGGCCAGTTAATAATCAGAATTCGCCGGAGCTAAGCTAAACCGAGGAAAGCTAACGAATTGCAGCAAAATCCAGCGAGTCACTTCCTCACTTTTCATTCGCGCAATACTCACTTTTTGCCGCTATTCTCCACAACTGATACTACGTCTGTACTACGTTTTCGCCACGGCTATCAGCCGTGGGCGATACCTCCAGGACGGATCCGACTTCGCCAAGCGGTTGTCAGTCTCCCAGATCGCCGTTCTGGATAGTTTCCTAGCTGTCGACCGTTCGTCCTGAATCGTCGGAACCGCTATGTGCCGACTTCAAAGAGCCTGCTTTCGCGTCACCTGGTTAGAGCAGGCGCTATTGGAGGTTAGCTGTGTCCCGCAGGTATCAACGTGCTTATTCTTTCGAGGCCGCCGTATTCCGTCGCGCCGGAACTCGCCAGATGCGCACGCCATTCTGCGCGGCCTGCATTAGCAGCGAGCCGTCAGGAGTAATGAGCAGATTGCCCGTGCTGAATTGCCGCGAGTGCGATAGAGGGTCAGCCGCGGTAAATGTGGCGAGTGGCATGCCGCTCGCGATGTCGAGCAGTTCGACCAAATCCCAGTCTTTCTCGACGATAAGAATTCGTGAATCCAGCGAGAACGAAGCGGCGCCGGAACCGATTCGGTTGAACGCCTGTGAATAGTGTTCCGTCCACGTAGTCGTGTCCCAAATTCTAATTCGCGTCTCGATGGGCGGCATCTGACCGCCGATGCTCGGCATTCTCGCGGGCGTCTCTTGTCCGCCCGTGAGGAGCCATCGACCATCCCCGCTGAACGACAAGGCAATGATACTCAGTTTGTGGGCCGCGAGCAGCCGCAGCTTCTGGCCTGAGGCCAAGTCCCACAGCTCCACATCACCGCCCATGCCGGAGCGCGCGGCGAGAATCTTCTGATCCGGGCTGACAGAGACAGGAGACGGCGAACTCCAGACCGTATGTTTTTCTCCGTCTGCTGTGAATTCAAACGAGCGGCTTAACGGCCCAAGCGTAGTGAGCGGTGAATCGTTGGGAATAAACGCAATCGAAAATACCGGTGTTCCGCGCTGCGCGAAGTGGAAATCGGCAGCGAGCGTCCAAGACTTCGTGTCCCATACTTTCAGCGTCTCGCCCGGAAATTGTGCCCCCGGGTTTGTGGCCAGCCAGCGGCCGTCTTTGCTGAAAACCGCGAAATTTGCCGCACCGTCAAGCCTCGTTGAGAGCTTGCGAGTTTCCAGGTCCCAGATATTTGTGCCGCGCTGTGAGCCCGCAACAAGCCAGCGTCCGTTCGGACTGACTGCAATCCCTTGCACTGCGAGCTGTCCGGGGAATGTGTGCAGCTGGCCGCCACTGCCTGAATCCCAAGTCTTGATTACGTTGCCTTCATAGGGACCGGCGGCCAGCGATTTCCCGTCGGCTGAGAACCCGACGGCTTGTAACCCGCCCGTTCCGATCGCTGTTTCTCCTGGGAGGGCGGCGATCTCTTTGCCCGTCTCCATGGACCAGATTTGCAGCTCCTTGTTGCCAGCATTCGAGAAGACCACCTCGCGACCGTCCGCGCTAAATTTAATTAGCCCGGCGGTTTGAGCGGAAATCGCCAGTTTTGTTTCGCCCGTCGGAGCATTCTTGATGAGAATTTTTGCTGGGTTCAGTTCCTCGAAGAGAGCAACCAAAGAACCGTCTGGACTGAATGCGACGCCTCCGCCTGGAATTGTTTTTTCGAGCTTCCATGTGTTCACGTTCCACACGGCCGTCGAAAGATCGGGCGCATCATCGCTGTCGAGTGCGCCGCCCGACGCGATCAGAGTGCCTTGCGGCGTAAACGTCATTGCTGTAACACCTTGCCACTCTGTGTTCAGCGTTCGCATCAGCTTCCCCGATTCGGCATCGTGAAGTTCGATATGCGCGTTAGCTGCTTCGTCCTCCGGGTCTACGACCACGGCCCATGATCGGCCGTCTAGATTGCAAGCAAGTACACCAACGAATTTGTGAAGATTAAGCGAGTATTCCGGCTCGGCAGATTCAAACTTCCATCCGCGCACGACTCCGCCGTCATCGGCGGACACGAGTCTCTTGCTGTCTGGGCTGAACACAAGCTGGGTCACATTAGAATTCTGCCTGGTCCATTTCCGCGTTTGCTCGCCGGTGGACGCGTTCCAGAGAATGATTGATCTGTCGAGCCCGCCGGAGGCAAGCCATTTCCCGTTGGGGCTAAATGCCAGAGATGAAATGGACGAGGAATGTCCGGATTGAAGGATGTCGTCGAGCCGGTTAGCGTCCGCAGGAATTGCGACTTCCCCGGGCGTGGGAGCAAGCACGGCGAATGGAACCGCTGCTGGGGTCTGAGCCTGAGGAATCGGTTGCGACGGTGCGGATTGCCCACCCATCACTGCGACTTTCGACGGTTTCGGCTGCTCTTGAGGACTCGCCGGCCGAGAGCAGGAATCAAGGAACGGCAGAGCGAACAAAACGAACACGGCAATCAGCGAGCGAAATCCGAATACGCAGCGGTTTCGAGTGCAATTGGCTGTATCCATGGCGTGGTCGCAACGATTGTCGTTTCATTTTCCCACGTGAGCACGGAGTGGAGCGCTTCTGTGACGCCGGTGTGTTCTGTCATGAAATGGCCAATGAACAGGTGAAATTCGAGCAACCAACGCCAGCGACGGCTTCATTCCCGATATTACTGGCTGTTGCTGGCAGAGAGTCACGCGGCGGTTGTTTGGGAGCATGCTGCACAGGATCGCGGCGCTGCCATCACCAGCAGGATAGATGAACCGCAGACCGAAACAGATTTCGGTGCCAATCGAGACTGGAGAAGAAAACGTGTCTGAGAAACGGGTTCGAGAAGCCCAGTTTTGGGCCTTGAGATTTTCAGGTAACCGCCGAAAAGGCTATGCAGTCGAGAACTTGGCTGGAGGATTGAAAACTGAGCGAATTGTTTCGACGATCAAAATTTAAGGCATCGGGTCAACTGGTGGTAAGTTGGATTACCGCGTTAATGAGTCAAGTTCTTGGATTCGACAGAGCGAGTTGGCGCCGTTCACGCGCTTACGATGTCGATCTCTTTAAGGCTTTGGCTTCCCTGTCGCTGGAGGTGTTGCGCCGCTCAAGTTGCCATGCATCTCACCGTGCGGGCCCTGCAGGTATTGATCCAGTTTTTTCTTCTGGTCATCGCTCAGGATTTCGCGGATCTTCTTGTCGGCATTCATGCGCAAAGGTTTGACCTTACTTAGGAGCTCTTCGCGCGACGTGCTTTTGTCCTGCATGAGCTTCAGCGAGGCATCATGCAGTTCCTGCAGGATTATTTTGACTTTGGGCTGCTGATCGACGGAGAGATCAAGCTTCTGGGTCAGCACCTTCAACTGATCTCCGACGTATGGCAGGACGACGCCCTGGGCGGCGACTTTTGCGGACTCGCCGGTCGGGGTTTGTTGCGCCAGCATGCCTGGCGCAATCAACAACATACTGCCGATTGCAAGTAAGCGAATTCGATTCATGGTCTCTCTCCTTTTTTGCTTGTGCTCGCGAGAGCTGACGTACTATGTGCACTGTAGCGATGCAACGAAGCCGAGTCGAGAGCGGTGAGTGAAATTGGTCGAGTTGCTGAACAAAAAGGTGGCCGATGTCCAACAATGAGCGCTCTCCGTTGCCCATAGGGCTTGCCAAGCAAAGGAAAAATGACAAGCAACGACGCAAGCCTGACCTGCGCATCCGGCGTACACGCAGCCTGCTGAGTAATGCGCTGATCGCGTTGATGCAGGACAAGTCGATAGACAAAATCACAGTGCAGGAAGTGCTGGATAGCGCGACAGTGGGCCGGTCCACTTTCTATCTCCATTATCGAGACAAGGAGGACCTATTTCTCTGCGTGCTAGAGGACGGCCTGGAAATGTGGAGCACTGCTCTCCTCAGGAAGCAGGAGAAATCCTACCGCGTCGCACCCGTGGCAGAATTTTTTATGCATGTCGGTGATGCGAAGAAGCTCTACCGCGCTCTGGTCGATTCCGGACGTATCCACGCGTTTTTCGAACTTGCGCAAGGCTACTTCGCTCGCGGGATCGCCCGACGTCTGAAGGACATGGGCCTGAAGAATCTGGTTCAAAGCGAACTGGATGCTCGCTCGCATGCGTTCGCCGGAAACCTGCTGTCACTCTTGAAATGGTGGCTCGATCGCGGCACCAGAGAGTCACCAAAGGCAATGGACGAACTGTTCCACCGGATGGCGTGGAACGGACTGCAATCCAAATCCAAATTACGGTGGACAATCCCGGTGCTCGGCTAACCAGCTTCCACGGCGGGATTAGTCGGATAGTGTTTACGGGAGATTCGGTAGGGTCCAATCCGCGATTGTCCTCGGGGCATCCGGAAGCAATCCAAATCGCGGTGCATCAATCGGTTGAAAAAATACCCGAGCATTCGGTTACGAACCGAAGGGTTGGGCCTTCCCACAGAACGCTTTCGCAGAAACATTGGGGTTGCGCCGTTTTTACTACGGTCGCCAAAGATCTAAAAGGAAATCAGCAAGTTGCGACTAAACCCGATGAATCCTTTTCTCCTTCTTTGTTCACCTTTCGTTTGCATTTAGCCGTCGTTCACCACCATTAGTATTACGTGCGTAGCTTCAAGGAGCGTACGAATTTTCGATCCCTTGGCGATCTCATTTCTTTGGCCTTTTCCACGGAGCTACGGGCAACAGTGCAATCATACGCAATACCGTTTCCACAGCCCCGTCCTTGTCCCAGGTGTACCCCGACGCCAGCAGGGGTGTGATGTCCGCGGAAAACTGTGTGGACTTCCTCTTCTCGGAAAGATTGCGCTCAAACAGCGCGCGAGTAACGTGCTTCCCCTCGTTCTTCATGTAGGCCGTAAAGGCTTCGACGATGCGAGCCGGATCGACGGTGGTCGCGTCGAGTGCCGCCGCCAGGTCGAACAGGTCACGCCCTTTTTTCCGCTGGTAGAGTGCTCGTAGTTTTGTTCCGAGAAGTTCTTCCAGTTCATACGTCACAATCTTTGCGGAACCCTGGAACCAACGGGAATCCACCCCGAACGAGATGGCCTTTAGTCCGAACACCGTGAAATGCTCGCGGGAATTGATCTCGACTTTCAGACGAAGCCGCAGCGGCGGCGCATCTTCCGAATCGAAGCGGTAATTGAGTGTCACGCGGCCTTCATTCTGTTTCCACTGCGGCTCTCCGAGCCAGGAATCGAGAACACCACGTAACGCCGTGAGCGTTGGTCCGATCGCTCCCGCCCGGACTTGGACCAAATCGATGTCCTCGGAATACCGCGCTGGGGGATTCATGTGCAGCTTGTGCAGCGCCGTTCCGCCGCGGAACGCTAGCGCCGCCGACAAGTCACTCTTCGGAAAGATCTCGACCAAAGCGCGGCTGATGACCAGATCCTGTTCGACCTGGAAATCCTGCACCCACGGTACTTTCGCCCGCCACGAGGTTATGTAGTCGCGTGGGATCACGCTTCGGACTCCACTTCCGCGTTCACGTAGAGGAGCCAGTCTCTTGCACGGCGCGCGCGCGTGTGTCTGGCGCCTGGAACAAGTTGTGTCCAGTCCCTCGCGTTTTCTTGGACATACGCTTTCAACAACGAGGCTGGCTGCTTGGCGTCCAGGAGTTCGAGGAGATATCCTAGGCGCTGAGCCCATGGTAAGGGAGCGGTTTTCGCGGCGACGGCCAGGCGCTTCGGGTCGATCTTTTCGGCGAGCTCCGCAAGAATCGTCGCTACCTGGTCGAATCCCCCAGCATGATGTGGGTACCCAACGAGATCCACCGCGGTTGCCTCGACGGTCGAAACCGAGATGGTCCCGCGCGGTGTATTGAAGCTCTGCATGGGAACGGCTCGCATCTTCTTCCGCGCGATGAACGAGACCCGGACGGACCCGCACTCGATGGGCCGCTGGTTCTTCTCGACCATCACCTGAAATTCCTGGGGCCGGTGGTGAGCCGAGCCGTGGTACTGGGCGGCAGTCAAGAGTCCCGCGTAGTATCTGGTTTTTCTCCACTCCATGAGAGCGGGAAGGAATTGATCCGCTGGAAGGCTTCCAAGCCGTTTGTATTCCGGCGGCACGATGATGTAGAACCCGCGTGCAGGACTGGCCACCAAGCCGCGTTTCGCCAAACGATACAGGGACAATTTCGCGGCATCCGCTGACACACCCAGCGCTTTGCGCATCTCGTCGGCTGCGAAGTGGTAGCGGCCGTTGGCCGCCAAATCGCTTATGTAGTCGCGGGCTTTCAACACTGTTCTCCGGTTCTACTCACATAACGTATCACTTTGCGATACGTTATGATAGTGTTGTCGGCTAACTGGATCCCCGCCTTCTAGAGTGGAAGCATTACCGCTCTAACGGTCGGGTTCCCACTTCCCACCAGTGGTGATCAAACTACCAGATGAATGAAGATGAGGGGTGTGCGCCTACGGCGCAGATGCTGATATGTTTATATTTTCCGGCGAGCCTTCAAAAAAATACAGATTCAGATGATCGCTGAGACGAATCATTTTCTCCTTCTTTAGTCACCGTTTGCTGGCATTTTGCCGCCATTCACCACCATTAGTATTACGTTCTTATGACAGCGCGTACCGTTACTCGCTCTCGTCGATCTTCTACGGTGACGGCCGCTCGAACTCTGATCTGCGCCTGTGGTTCGCAAAATGAAATCGCAGTTGAGGTTTAGGAGCTTATGAATCAGCAACTTCCTCAAGATTCTCATTCACTGATAGGGGCCTACGAGGACAAAGCCCAGACTGAGTTTTTTTGACTGGGACAACAGGAAGGCCCGCAAGGGAATGGCAGAGCAGTGGCAGAGCAGCACTCGGACAGTAACTCTCGGCAGGATCGGGAGTAGAATCGGCTTGCCATGGCTGCTGAAGTGGAGCTCGACGTGATCATTGAAGCGCTCGAAATGGCCGACGATTCGATATCGTCCTATCTGGACGTAGAAACAGGCGAAGTGCACTCGATCACGGAAGAGGAATTCGACCTTGCGGAGGATCCGCAGACAGCCATCGAGGATTTGCCAAACTGGCAACGTGAGGCGGTTACGCTCGCGCGGAGTATCCAGAAACAGGACGGCAAGCGATATATGGCTCTACCTGAGAAGTTCGATGTCCACGAGTGGGCCATGATGGATCGCTTCTCCATGACACTGAGAGACGCGCAGATGCGGAATGATTTCCATGGCGGAATTCGCGGTGCGGGCGCCTTCCGCCTATTCAAACACCTACTCACCGAATACGACTTGTGGGACGCTTGGAATCGGTTCAAGCAAGTCGAACTTCGGCAGATGGCCATCGAATGGTGTAAAGAGAACGGCATTACCTACCGTCAGGCTTAACTGAGATGGAAGAGTAGCCATACACGTCGGGTGAGACCTACCCGAATCTGGTCCTGGCCCGTGAAGGGCACTTGTACGAGTACGCCACATATCGGCACCCAAATTGAAATTGTTGACGTGGCGATGAGTGGTCGGGTAACCTTCGGCCGATTTTCGACAGAGAGGTTTCTATGGTGAAGGTGAGTGTGTTCTATCCAAACCGACCGGGCAGCCACTTTGACATGTCCTACTACTGCTCAAAGCATATTCCCATGGTTCAGCGACTTCTTGGCTCAACTCTTAAGAGTGTCGCTGTTGAAGAAGGAATTGCTGGGGCCATTCCGGGCTCTCCGCCGACGTATCTCGCCTTGGGTCATCTTTACTTCGAGTCCGTCGACGCATTTGTTCACGCGTGGGGGCCGCAGGCGCAAGAAATTGTCGGCGACGTCCCTAACTACACCAATTGCGAGCCAATCATCCAAATCAGCACGGTAAAAATCTAACAAGGCACTACTAGCTAGGAGCGACTTTTACCGGTAACCGGGCAGTATGAGTCTCCGATTTGGCGCCAACCGCCTTGTGCGGATCGATCCTATCAAGACCGGGTCCCAGCCTTATCTACAGTTTTGCATGATTCTCTGATAATCTACGAGACGCCTCGACAAGGATGGCTTGCGGAAGGTTTCCGTTTCACATCAAATGCTTCACGGATTTTCGTGTTCAGATCGCTCTTTGTCCTCTATCTGCTTTTTGTTTGTGGCCTTATGAGGACATCTCTGGCTCTTGCGATTGCCTCTATTTCTTCTGGGTTTGCGAAGCGAGTGTTGTATCCACTGAAAGCACCCGCCGCATTAGGAACGATGTGGCGAACGCAGCGGTCCGGCACGGCGGGGAGAACGAATCGAGGATTCTTGGCACAGTGTCCACCGAATCCGCAAGTGTATCCGTCGCATAAAACGACTCGTCTCTCCCGGAGGAGTTGTGTTCTTCCACAGCCAGCACAGGCGACTGCGATTAGTGGTTCACCCTTTTTGTTTTTGCTCACGGTCGAGATCCTGATCTGTGATTCGTCGCACGAGTTCAGCAACAGAAATACCCCTTTTCCTTCGCAATCTTTTCCAACGCCGTTTTTTGGTTTCGAAGGATAGATGTTCGTTCGTATCCTCTTTTGCATAACCTACACTTTTGCCCGAAATTGCTGCACTATCTTTGACTGTTTAAGGCCCGCTTATCCCGCCCTCAGTGGTCGTGAGTTAGATCCGCGACGAATCGCTCCAAATCAATCGCTTCCACCCCGCTGGCGATGGCCGCGGTGGCCGGGGCCGAGTGGGACTTTCGGTGCACAATAATCAGGCGCTTCGAGCGTTTCCCCAACGCCCGGCGTAAAGATAGAAGCGGAGCGGCCATAGCGGATCGGACGGTTTTCCCAGCCTTACATTCTATGAGCCATAGCCCAGCATTCGGTCTCGGTATGAGAAAATCTACCTCTAAGCCCTGTTGGTCGCGAAAGTAGTAGAGCTCTTTCCTCGCTCCCTGGTTCGCCTGACTCTTGAGTATTTCCGCCGCGACAAAGCCTTCAAACAGTTGCCCCCAAAAAGGTGAACGTCGAAGCTCTTGCTCCGACGTTATTCCCAAAAGGTAGCAGGCAAGGCCAGAGTCACCCCAAAAGACCTTCGGCGACTTTATGAGCCGTTTCCCGAGATTCTCGAAATATGGGGGAACAATTATGACCTGGCCGGTCATCTCGAGAATATGTAGCCACTCACTGATAGTCGGGACGGAAACTCCGAGGGGGGCGGCAAGATCTGTCTTGTTGAGAATTTGGCCGTGCCGACTGGCTAGTAGCGCCAGAAACCGACGAAACGTCACCAGGTCACGTATGTTCGTAATTGCTCGGACGTCGCGCTCCAAGTAAGTTTGGAGATAAGAAGCGAACCACAGTGCTCGGGACTTCGAACGTGCCAATACTTCTGGAAAGCCGCCGTGAAGCACATTCACCTTCGGAGTTTCCGCAACACTGAAAGGAAGAAGCTGCAGGATGGCGGCCCGGCCGGCCATCGATTCGGTGATGCCCTGCATCAGCGGGGCTTCCTGCGATCCAGTGAATAGCCACTGCCCCATCCGGCGGGGCACCGCGTCGACGAGCGTACGCACATAACTGAGAAGCTCGGGAGCATTTTGAATTTCGTCGAATACGACAGGAGGACGCAGCTCTTCGAGGAATGTACGCGGATCACTGCGAATCCTTCCCTGAATGTCAGGATCTTCAAGGAGCACGTATTGGGCCTTAGGGAACAATTGGCGGAGGAGGGTCGTCTTTCCGGCGCGGCGTGGTCCTGTTACGACCAACGCCGGGAAATGCCGAGCTGCTTGTCGGACCACATTGCCCAAATTTCGAGGTATATACCGCATATGAGCATTTTAAGGTATAACTTTAGAATACTCAATACGCATGCTTTTGTTTTTGCCTCGAGGCTTTGTAATGGGCTGGGGTCGACGCCGCAAGTGTTTATCCCACATATAGAAAGCCGCTCGAACTGATCTTCCAGCGTGTGAGAACTGAAGAATGGCTCCCCGAGCGGGGCTTGCGTCGATCCCATAGTTGCCTTGCGGTACGAGTAGACGCGATTTCGGAGAGTGGCACGGTCGAGGCAAAATGCTGTATTGCCGGCCGACCGGGATTCCTATTCCAGGCATGTTGGCGATTCACGGCCAGTTCGGAAATATCCCGCTTAGATCCATAACGCTTAACGGGCCAGTGAAATCTCGCTGACTGTCCCGATCCCGATCTGGGAAGTCTCAACAGCAGCACTTGGAGTGCGCAATAGTTCTGTAGAAGCCATGCAAGATTCGGTTCGCTGCTCAGGAGGCGGCCTGCCACCCTCGTCGTCACCGAGTTGACGACTATTCGGCTCCAAACCGATGGCTCTACTTCTTTCGTTCAACACTCCCTACCGGGAATCTCAGCCTATGCGACCAAGAAGAACGATTGTGCGACTCGGGAACCCGAAAGGGACTATTACGTTTTTATGACAGCGCTTGTTGATTTTCGGTGGGCGATTCGAAAAGAGATTTTGGTTCAGCAACTTGCGCAATGGCGATTTCAATTCGCAGGCCCAAACATTCGGTTGCGAGCCGAGTGCTTGGTTTCATCGCCATTAATCTGATAAACCGCAGAAACATCTGCCGCAGTTAAGCTTCGTTCGCCTTCATTAATCGCAATTAATCGTGATTCGCGCAGTCGACACTTCATCATCGAACCGAATTT
>QHYZ01000220.1 GCA_003225295.1 Acidobacteriota bacterium
ATTGTTCCGGTGATGTGTGAAGCTGGTGATGTAATCGGTACTATCGACGTGGAAAGCGAACATCAGAACGCGTTCACAGCAGACGATGAGCAATTTCTTCGTGCGTGCGCAGACGCACTGCGAGCTTTGTGGAAGTCGGCACCAGGTGCGGCGATTTAACTGTTTCAACCTGGGGTTGCGCTGCTCCCGCGCAGCGTCGATCGATCGTCAGGCGCTGAGCTTACTCGTACCGCCAGCGGTCGTCCGCCTGCAGCAGCGCCCGAAGGTGGTTGATTTCGCCGGCGTGATACAGGTCATGCGCGATCAGGTTCCAGATGATGATCCGCGCCGGAAGACGTTCGCCCCAATTCGTGAGCCGGTCGTGATCCAGTTCCGAATCATCCGACAGCGACTGAATTGAGAGCAGCCAGAGTGAGTGCCCCTCATTCAACCAGGACAGGAGCTCGAGCCGCGGTCGGCTGCGCAATCCATCACGGGGCACGAGCGGCGGGACATCGCCTTTAAGGTCCGCCGAGCCGAAGGCGTAGTTGTTGTACATCCACTTTGCCCATGCGACGTGCTCCAGGATGTCAGCGGTCGACCGGCCTCCGCCAGGCGGCAACGCCGTCCAATCCTGGTCGCGGAGCTTCCGAAGGTTCGCCAGAAGCGACTGATGCGGATCCCCGTCGTAGGCCTGTTCCACGAGCCAGCACAACATTTGGATGCCGCTGCGGTGACTAGGCAGGTTCATCGCGGCAGACACGGAAAAAGTGATTGCACGGACGCCCTGGCGGCGACACGCGTAGGAAAGAACGATGACATGCGAATTTTCCGTGTCGATCGTATCTCTCGTGGGCGTCGCGCGTCAAATAGCGGGAACGACGACAGCGCCACGATTCAGGTAGTGCTCGGCGGCGTGCGCCTGGTTTCCGTCAATGCGGGCCAGAGCGCCGTCGCGAAGTTCAATAGCGTTCTTCGTATGCGACCGCAAACCCCCTTTTTCCGTCACTGGACGGGAATATGACCGGAGAGTGACCGTGACCGTCTCAGGATGTCGCTGCGAGTGAGTAACCGAATCGTAGTCGTGGGCGGCGGCTTCGCTGGCTTTTGGGCAGCGGTTGCAGCCCGGCGCGTGGCGTCGGCGCAGATTCGGGCGTTTTCTTGCGGACCTCCGAAGCACGGCGATTTGGTGGCGCAGAGCCAGGTCCTCGAGCTTGAGAGCAGCCTGCGAACGGAAGATCGAAAACAGAATTGTGAGGATTGTCTTGAGAGATGATTCCAGCCTGATCCCCTGTCGGAAAGGCAGATTCCCTCCGTCGTAGAAGCCCCCTTTGCGTTGTGGACTCTGTGGACCAATTGAGGCAGGATTTTTGGGGTGGTGCGGCTTGTAAGTGCGACACCCACAAGGCTTTAGATTATTCGACTCCCCGGTTCGGGACCAGGAGGTCGATGGTTCAAATCCATTCGCCCCGACCATTATTTCCCCTCTCAATTCAATGCTTTACGCTGCGTTTTCTACTGTGACTTCTGGCCCGGATTTGGGTACAACAGGTACAACTGAGGGGTTTTTCGTAGAAAGCGTAAAACCCAACCCAACCTTCTCCGCTACTTCTTTTCTGTATTCCACGTCTTCCCGGAGCTTCGAATACCCGTCCGTGACCGTCTCGTCCGCATGACCGAGCCAGTAACGAATGATTCCGGACGAGATAGGTGTCAAAGAAGATCGTCCGTGGCGGAGCAAGGTGTGAAAACTCAGGCCTCAGTTCAGTCTCGGCGATTCGGCCTGTGACCCATGCCTGGTAAAGACCTTCAAAGCGCTCGCCGTGAAACCGAAGGCGTGCATCGTTCAAAAACTCAAAGTCCGTCGCCACCGGCACAACGTATTCATGGTTCTCCCACTTTCGGCGGACTTCGAAGTAACGAAGCACCTCGCTGGATACGTCGGATTCGAGTGGCTGCTTAACGCTGGCGCGGAAGCGATCTTCGGCGCGGCGAAACTCCGTGGCCCGCAGCGCAATGTAGAGCAGGCGAAAGGTCTTCAAGTGGCGGAAGAGTCCTTGATAGGCCCCGAGATGCGCGACAAAACTGCATGGGCTTCTCGTGCCGGAATCCACGTACCCGAATGTCACCACGGGCGAGGCACCCGATAAGGGAGCTGCGAGAAAGAGTGGGAACTTATCCACAAAATAGCGAATGGTGGGATGGCTGCCAGGACCGCCCTCGTAAACCTTCGCTGGGAGAACGTCCTTCGGAACGGCGAGAGATTCACAAAAGAGATTGACCTTGTCGTTCTCGGTTTCAAGAAAGTCGTGCGCTTGGTTCTCAAGGAGAAAGTCCATTTGCACGAGACGCGTGCGGATGTAGTCGAACGAGTGCCGGCGACGATTGCGGACGTTGTCCTTATCGATGGGCCCGTAGACAAGCCGAGAAAACAGATGAAAGACTGACCCTGCGCCCATGTAATCGCGCACGGTGGCGTGTGCGTGCTTCAGGAGTTTTTGTGCGAAGGTCATGGAGCGCTTTCCCCGGCTCACCCCGGTGAAGGTGTTGAAGTGACGCATGGTGAAGTAACCTGAGTGCGTCGCGACCACGTAAAGGAAACGCGCCTCTGGTTCTGTGTAGCCGAGAGCGGCAATTCGGTCGATTTGATCCTGGGGCATTTTCATAGCGACAAAATCTCCGCCGTCAATTCACACAGATCCAGAACGCGCCGGAGGTTCGACACTTCGCTGGCATGGCCGTAGATGGAGAATCCGGCGCGGACTTTTTCCGCGAGATGCCGTCCGCGGTAACGGCTCGTGACAAGTTCGATGTCCACACGGGCCCGCTCTCCATCTGGACCAGGCCTTGCCGGATGAGGTTTTCGACATCGGGCCTCATTCGGCCTTTGTCGCTGCCATAGGCGAACTCTGTCAGGTCCTCCTGAGCAATGGCGCGAAACTTACCAGCTTCGACCATCGTCGCGATTTCCGAGGTCCGCAGACGATAGGTCCGGCCCCGGATTTCGTAGACCTGGCGCAGCCCAGGCGAGCGAGCCGCGCCGGGATCGGTATGGGAGCCTGCCCCCTGGGCACGCTCTTCCCGCACCTGGTCAGGCGACTCGTCATTGCGGTATGGCTGTTGGGCGTTGTGTTCGCGCTCCTCGAAGACCTCGCGCGACCCGATGAATTCCTCGGGTTCGTAGCCGCGGGCCATTTCAGTCGGACTCCTCTTCAGACCAGGGCGCGGGCAGCTCGGTCCCGCCGGTGTGAAGCTGTTTGTCGAGATGGGAGAGTTTTCGCCCGTTATCCTTTGGGAAGAATTTGCGGATGAAAACGAAGGCGGCAGCAAAGACGGTGACCGACAGGAGAGCGATGTAGGTCAGGCTGGGTGTCGCATATTCGTGCCAAAGAACCAGCTTGTAAGGGATGAAGAATTTCAGTTCACCCATGAGCCAGAAAACCAGGGCCAGCAGGAGGGCAAAGGTGAAAAGGGCGTTTGCGATCATTCTTGGTTCCTTTCACTGGGAAATTTCAAAAGCATTTACCCAAAACTCCCTGAGGCTTGGGAGCACGGCTGTCAGCGGAGGCTCTCCAGTAGGGCACCGTTTATTCCCGCGGCGACCCCCTATGGAAAGGACTGTGGCGTAAAAGAGGGCCAGAGTCGGAGTGGAAAGACGAATGTGGCGCGCTGAGGTTGGGCTGTCCCTGGAGCCACACGAGTGCCAAATCGCCGGTGACAGAGTCCCGAATGTTGCCAGCAAGCTCCGATGAATCACCGATATCTGTTGCTGTTTCGGCGTGCCCTACCGGGGCGAGGGGTGCAGCGAAAATTGGCCTCTAGTATTTTTTTTCTTATGTGGATTTTGGGTAGAAACGGATAACTGGCGAAAAAGAAGCCGTCCTGGGGATTCCGGACGATGCCGATCAGTGTTCCGCGGCATGTCCCTTGCCAAAACATTGCCTGGGATGAAAAATGACGATTCTCGGGAGAGAAGACCTGAATACAATAATACAATCATTGCTTCCACCGAGCAGGGAGACTTTGGAGGTCAGGAACCCATCTGCCCGTACAGCACACATATATAAGGACTTGACCCGAAGCTACCGCGGACGTCCATAGGAGCGCGCCCAATCGCCGGTGTCAGGGTTACCAATGTTGTCAAGCAAGTTCCGATGAATCACGGAGATCTGTTGACGCGTCGGTGCGCTCTACTGGGACGAGGAATCCAGCAAGAGTTGCCTTCTACTATTACCTATAGCCAAAAATTCCGTGGAAGTGCTCAAAGATAAAGTGCTCACACGTTCTGCAGAATTCTTTGGTTTTTTTCGACTGTGCTTATGGACAACCACGTTCAGCAGGGAAAGATGGGTTCACCAGATGAATACGTTTTCAACCCGATGTAACTTTGTTACAGAGACAGGTTCACTTCGTAAAATTTGCGCTAAGTCATATCCCAGGCAAATGTGTGCTGTTTGAGAATCGTCTGCCTCCCAGTCAGAAACGGCGTTCGAGGAGGTGACTGGCCATGTCCTCGAACCGGACGCTTGGCGCGACTGCAAGTTAGTGCGGAGCGAGCCCAAGTGGCAGAATAACTTCCGGACAGCCCGTCAGTCTGCGCGTGATCCGGGCACAATCGCAAAAAGTCTCAGGACTTACCACTTTTCCCGTGAATGCACGCGACGTTTAACGCGAAGCGAGGCATTCGCACCGCGTTGCAGCGCCAGATGATGCATGATATTGTGCACGCCCATGCGAACCAACTTGTGGATTGTGGTGGTTTTGCTCATCAGCGCTCTACACGTCCTCGCCGCCGATAAAGGTGAGCTGCAACAACGCCGACAGCGCGCCGCGGCCGCCTTCCACGATGGAATCCTCCTGGTTCATGCAAGATCAGTGCTCGAGATAACCAGCGACGGATTTCGCCAAGATCCTGCCTTTTACTACTTCACCGGCCTGGAAAACATCGCCAGCGCCCTTCTCGCAATCGACGGGCCAACCGGCCAGTCGTGGCTCTTCCTGAGTTCTCCGGCGCACTCGTCGGCATTGGCGGAATCAATGGATCCGCGATCCGCCAAGAGTCTGCAGCCTGAGGTATCTCCTGGTCCCGAAGCTGCCAGGCGATTGGGCATTGACCACGTGGGGGACTGGTCCGAACTCGAAGACTTCCTGGCACGACACGGAAGCTCGTCGTCGACACTTTATTACGTCGCGCAACGGTTTTCACTGGAAGAAGTGCCTCCCAGCGTCGCGGCTGGAAAGACACCCGAAGCGCCGTTATGGGCCATCGCCGTCGCGAAGCAGCGGCCATCCTCTCAGCTCAAAGGAGTCGCTGGCCGTGTCTATGCTCTCATGGCGGTACAAAGCGAATCCGAGATTGCTGCATTGCGCGCCGCGGGCAAAGCCACCGTGCCGGCAGTGATGGCCGGCATGCGGGCTATTAGGCCACGCGTATCACAGCGCACGGTCGAAGTCTCAGTCGAGAACGCGTGCTGGCAGCAAGGCGCCCATGGTGTTTCATTCTGGCCCTGGGTAATGGCGGGGGAGAATGGCGTGTTTCCTCGACCGTGGGCTTCCCTCATTCGTTACGACCATTTGGACACTGCTATGCAAGCAGGGGATTTAGTTCGCCTCGATGTTGGTTGTGAATGGGAGCATTATCAGGGCGATCTGGGCCGGACGGTCCCCGTGTCGGGTCGATACAGCGATGAGCAACGCGAAACCTGGAACATCTTTGTTGCGGCCTACCGAGCTGGTGTTCAAACGTTGCACGAGGGCACTACCGTAGACCAAGTGTTTGAAGCATGGCGCAGCGAACTCCTGAATCACCGCAGTTCTGCAAAAACAGTGGTGGCACGGCAGGCGATTGACAAGTGGTCGAAGCGGGAGAACGTTCCTTTCTGGGGGCCACATACGATCAATCTCGACGCCGGTTTCATCGATGGACCATTGCGCGCAGGAATGACAATCGCGTTTGAACCGATTGCCGCGATTGATGGGCAGGGTTTCTATCTGGAAGACATGTTTCTCATTACCAAGAACGGAGCGGAGCTACTCACGCCCGGCGTACCATACTCCGCCGAAGAAATCGAAGCAGCTATGCGTTAACTGGCACCGACCTCCATCCGATCGTTTAGGTTTCAGCGATTGCGAGCACGGCGTTCATCGGTGCACGGTGGACCCGACGATTCTGGTCGTGCGGTCGGCAAGTGAGTAGTAATTTGGTTCCTTCATGTTTCCCCTCATCCATTCACAACCGCACGCGATCTGTTAAAAGGAATGTCAATGAATGGATTCCGGGGAGATACCTGCTAGCATTGACGGCGCCCTACACCCAGCCGTTCGTGAGTTTCCGGTGGCAAAGAGGAAAAACAGATGCCGCACAGAATAGGCAACGCGACGATCCTGGCCTGTCTCCTAGGTTTGCTGCTAGCGGTTGCTTGCCCTGCAATCCGCGCTCAGACCGAGATTATTTACGAGCTGCGCTATTCGGCCCCCGGAGACCGAGTGTCCATGAAAATATCGCCGCGTGCATTGATTGCGGCGCCAGCCACTTTGGTTATCCCGCGAACCTACCCAGGGGGTTACTCGCAGGTGTCGTACGACTCTTTCATGGAAAATGTCACTGCCGTTTCGCAAGATGGAAAAACTCTGACGTGCACGAAGGAGGCGGATGGGCCGCGATGGAAAATCGGACAGAAGGGGGAAAACATAGCCCGCATCGAATATCAGGTTGATATCACCAACATGGAAAATCAGCTCCTGTCAGCGGTGGATACTTCCAAGGTGCGACCGGGATACCTTGGACTTCTCGGCTATTCGATATTCGCCTATGTCGAAGGTCTGGAGCGAGATCCAATCACGTTACAAGTGAGAGCACCGGAAGGCTGGCCGGTGGTGACAACCCTTGATCCGCATGTGGAGGCCCCGAAGTCAACCGCACGTGCCGAGGCCGCAGACTACTACGCGCTGGCTGATTCCGAAGTCTTGCTCGGCACAGATCTTCAATTGCGCAAGTTGGGAGGGAAGATCGGGCTGATTATGGCGGTGTATGCCGAGGATGAGGAAGATATCGCTGCGGATGGAGAGCTGGCACGCGAAGCCCTTGATCGGGTGCAGGAATACTTTGGGGATACTCCTTTTGCCACATACACGGTTCAACTAGAACTGCTGCGTCCGATTGCAGGCCACGATTATAACTTCAGCCAGGAACATATCGACAGCGGAACATTTAGCTTGTCCGCCGACCGCGCGATCACCGTCAAGTCTTCGTCGAAGCAGCGTGAGACCAACCTTTTTAACTATGCTCATCACATGGCCCACTCCTGGATACCGAAGCGCGCGTATGGAGTAGGGTATCGGCCGTTTACATGGGAAATGGCACCGGTAATCGACACGATTTGGTTCAATGAGGGCTTTGCGCGGTACGCTGCTCTCGAAGCGCTGGTGGCCGGAATGCCCGCGGCAGATGGCAGAGCGTTTCGAGACGATCAATTGTCCGGCTTTCACGGAATCATTGATAGCGCGCCTCCATTTCTTCGACACATGCCAATGGTCGTCCTCTCCCGTGAGGCCTCCTTTCTGTACAGTAGTGACTTTCGCACCGGTATGAACGTATTTGCCCGGGGAGCCCTCATGGCGGCAGAAATGGATGAACACATCCGATTGAAAACGCGAGACAAGAAAAGCTTGCGTGATGGTTTGCGAGCCCTGTTATCATGGAGCGCCCGCAACCAGAAACCGTTTCAGATCGAGGATATGCCGACCCTATTATCGAAAGCAACCGGCGTGAACGTGCGCGACACATTAGATCGCTGGATGGCTCCACAACCGTAAGCCGTGTCGAATGTTGTGGATATACGGAACCGGGAATCGCGGCCTGGTTACAGATATAATTCGTGCTTTCTCCTTGGTTCCCAGATGACAAGAATTTCGACTTTCGGGTTTTATTCCGATTTTATTTTTATTCTGTTGACAGATCCAGTAAACAAGAGCAGCATCGTGTCACTTTTCTCGATTAGGTCCCCGATCGATATTTCCTGAAAATAGCAGCACGTTGGCGGATCAAGCAGAGGTTGCCGCTAATGTTTCGTTCCTTTAGTCGAAGAAATCTTTTCGCAGAAGCAATGGTCGCTACTCCGCTGGCGCGATGGCTGGACACTTTTCTCCCTACTCCCGAAGTGACTAAGGTCTCTAGAACTCAAGCCACATTCGAACTGCGAAAACTCGCTGCCCTTGTTCAAAGCAAGCGGCCGATCGCGTCAATGGTTTCGAATGGCGATGAAAACAATCTCCCAAACCGAATCGCGTGCTTTACGAAGGGCTTGCCCCAGAACCAATTCGGTGAGGTTGAATCAGGGGCTTACGACGCCCTTCTCGTTGCGGTCAAGTCGGGTAAACATGCCCCTTACCGTATGAACCATAGGCAAAGAGTGAATGGGCCCCGGAAAGGGCAGCGGACGCAAGTACACGAAATCTTGTGCCTTCACTGTACAGCGGGAAATGAGCCTGCATAAAGGAGAAATGAAATGTCCGAAACCAGTAAGAAGACTGCCATGCTTCGGCGATTGGAGAAACTCCTGGATAGAGTACGTTCTTCAGCACGGGCAAAACCGCAACCTTCGTCCGGACTCGACCGACGGGACTTTCTTCGTATGGGCACCCTAACCGGGGCCGCCGCCTCACTCGGCGGTCTCTCAGCTCTTCCAGCCGCCGCTGCCGTTGACCGATCTCCCGTTGCCTCGGCTCCCAGCAGCCTCAACGAGGTCACCATCCTCGAACTGCAGGCGCGGATGAAAGGCGGTGATCTCAGCGCGGTTGAATTGCTGAACTACTATCTCAGGCGAATCCATCTGCTTGATGAGACCGGCCCAGGGGTCAATTCCATCATGGAGCTGAATCCGGACGCGCCAGCGATCGCACGGCATATGGATGCCGAGCGCCGGCGGGGAATCATCAGGAGCCCGCTGCATGGAATCCCGATCTTGCTCAAGGACAATATCGACACTGGCGACAAAATGCAGACTGCCGCCGGTTCGCTGGCTCTCGTGGGCACGCCGGCGCTTCAGGACTCGACGGTTGCCGCCAAGCTGCGGGCAGCCGGCGCCGTCATCATGGGCAAGACCACGCTCAGCGAGTGGGCCTACTGGCGAGGATCCCCGGCTACCAGTGGCTGGTCCGGCCGTGGAGGGCAGTGCAACAACCCCTACATCATCGACACGAGTCCTCTCGGCTCTAGTTCGGGTTCGGGCGCTGCCGTTGCGGCCAACTTCACTGCCGGATCGCTCGGGACCGAAACCGATGGTTCGATCTTAGGCCCCGCGAACAACAATGCCGTGGTGGGTATCAAGCCGACGCTGGGGCTGACCAGCCGTGCGGGCGTTGTGCCCATCTCTCACAACCAGGACGTTGTCGGCCCGCACGGCCGCACCGTGTCCGACGCGGCCGTTGCACTCGGAATTATTGCGAGCCAGATCCCGGATCCTCGGGATCCCGCAACTTTCGCCAATCGCAACAAGGTGTTCAGCGACTACACCCAATTCCTGGATCCAGATGGTTTGAAGGGTGCTCGCATTGGAGTGATGCGTAACGGCGTTACGGGCGGGAGTGCGAAGACCGACGCCATCTACGACACCGTGATTCAGGCCATGAGCGATGCCGGCGCGACTATTGTCGATCCCGCTGACATTCCGACAATCACCGACATTATTGCGTTCGGGTCGGAATTCGTCGTCCTAACCTATGACTTCTTGCGTGACCTGAATGCTTACTTGGCCACGCGAGTGGGCGTTCCCATCAGGACGCTGGCCGATGCCATCGCGTTCAACGAGGCCAACGCCGATGAAGAGCTGCAATATTTCGGCCAAGAACTTTTCTTGTTGGCTCAGTCGGATCCATTTACTCAGGCGGACTACCAGGCAGCACTGGCGGACGAGCGAATGATTGGTGGACCGCAGGGGATCGACGCTGCTCTCCAGCAGTTTGGAGTCGACGCACTGGTGTCGCCCACCGCGTGGCCGGCATGGACGACCGATCTGATCAATGGCGATCACTTTCTTGCGGAAGGCAGTACGTCGCCAGCGTGCATCGCAGGGTACCCGGCAATCAACGTTCCGATGGGGAATTCCTTTGGGCTGCCCGTCGGCATTACCTTCACAGGGACGGCGTTCAGCGAACCGACACTGATTAAATTGGCCTCTGGCTTCGAGCACGTGATTCAAGCGCGCATTCTGCCGCAGTTCCTGCCCACGCTGCACGCTAATAGGCCCGGATCCGACCTGAAAGTGAACACGGTAGAGCAAGCTATTACAACACGGAGTTCGGCAGCTTCACTTAGGTCGAACACCATAATTAATAAACCCAATGCGATACGCCTGCGCATGATGTGAGATGGAGCGGCGTAGCGAGTACCCAACGTCCGCTACGCGCCAACCCCACGCGCGTGGGACGCTGCCCTGAGCGCTTACCGAGACTGCCCTCAGTGGTCCTTTGATGGTTGAGAGTATCGGTAGGGCAACCCTTTACAACTGGCCACTGCTGTCCGGTTAAAACTCGAACAAAATCAGCTGGTTAGCGTCTCCGCCTAACTCGTTATGGGAGTCGATCGCTTCCAAGGCCCATAAAATGGGCATTTTCTCGAAAAGGGTGAGACTCAAAATCTGTAGAATTTGGTAAAAGCTCACTTCCAGTTGCAGGCGCTTCCGGACGATCCCCCACCAGTACGTAAATGGAGACGGCGATCCAGATTTGGGTCTTCACGGCGTTCTCGCTGGTGCCATAGAACGACTTGATGCGGAGATGCTGTTTGATAAATTTGAAAAAAAGTTCCACCATCCAGCGTGACTTGTAGATTTTCGCGATCGTAAGGGCAGGAAGAAAGAAGTTATTGGTCAGGAACTTCAGCCGCTTTTGATTCTGGAGATCGAAGTACGTGACACGTCGTAGCGCATCCGGATACACCTTGGCCGATTCGCTGGCCGTAAGGATGACGGTGTGATCAGAGCGCACCCCGCTGCTCCGGTCCACGGGATGAGAGTAGCGTCGCTGGAGCAAAATGTTTTCTTTGCTGCGCACGACAAAGAATGCGGAACACAATGTGAACAGGTGAAGGCGTTCAAAATCGACATAGCCGCGATCCATCACGTAGTACGAACCCGCCTCGGGAATGATCTGGTCGAGAATATTGACGTCGTGCGTTTTCCCTTCTGTAATGCGGATAAACGTAGGGATGCTGCCATGCAGGTCCAGTAGGGTATGCATCTTGACCGCCGCTTTGTGCCGGCGAAACCGGGCCCAGGGAAACAGTGACAGACACAGATCAATGGTGGTGGAATCCAAGGCATACAGGTTCTCATTCAACTCCACGCTCAGGGGATCGTCGGCATACAAGGGGCGCGCGATACTGATGAGAACCTGCGCGAAGTCGGCATAGATTCGCCAGTCGCGCGACTCGTTGGCATCGGCGAGAGTCGCGCGGGACACCTTACCGCGGAAGCCCATGTGATACAGCTTGCTCTGCATGGAGCGTAGGCAAGCTTCGATATCGCGGAGACTTTCCCTGTAAGTTAATTGTGCGAAACCCATGGCGAGAAGCTGATCCCAACAAGAGAAGCTCTTCAAGTAATAATCGCCACGATAACGAGCTACGCACTTTTGAAACTCTTTGGGAGGCAGATGCTCGATCAATTGGGAAAAGACAGTTTGGCCAAGGTTCATGGTCCATTGTCGCTCCCCGACGAAATGCCTCAAAAATGGTCATTTTCCATCCAATCAAATTCAAATCGTTCCCGACTCCAATTGCTGTAAGCTCTTCATGGACAATGGATTGCCGGCGGGAGCCAACTTTTCCCCGGACACCAGTGGCGAGTGATATTCACCGCACGTCACAAGACTGGCGTAATAGACCTGGAAGCGGTGGAGATGGCCTTACGAGCAGCCCTGCAGCAGGCCGGTGCCGCGGGTCTGAGTCAACTGCTCCGGACAGG
>QHYZ01000058.1 GCA_003225295.1 Acidobacteriota bacterium
CCAGAGTGAGTCCACCGACCGCTTGCACCGGAATCCCGACCGCGTTCACCACCGCATCGAGGTCCGCAAGCGGGCTGAGTCGGCCCCGCCCGGCCGTCGCGAACCCGTTGCGCTCGTCATAACCAGTGTGATGCACGATGTAATCCACTCCTAACTCTTCCATCCTCCGGCTCGCCGAGATCTTGTCTTCACACGCCAGGTTGTCGCCCATCACTTTGATGCCGCGATCCCGGACGGCTCGGACCACAGCCTTGATCGTCTCCTCGTGTGCGCGGGCCATGACCACCACATGCGTGGCGCCTGCCCTGGCCATCATCTCCGCCTCAAGATAGCCGCCATCCATTGTCTTGAGGTCGGCGACGATCGGGTGCTGCGGGAAAGCGAGCCGCAAGGCGCGCACGCCGTGCAAGCCCTCCGCCAGAAGCAAGGGCGTTCCGGCTTCAAGCCAATCCACGCCCGCCTCGACGGCGATGCGCGCCGTTTGCAGCGCCTCTGCGATATTCGTGAAGTCCAGTGAAATCTGGACAACCGGCGGATGCGAGTTGGGCAAAGTTGGAAACTCCCTCCGAGCTCCGCGAATCTGGCGGCACTTCAGTGGGGGCGGCGCAAACGGCCGAAGGCTCGACACAAGACTGTAACAGAAACCAACGGCTCGATGGGAAGCGGCGCCGGCTTGCTCAGGCAGCAAGCGGCAGGCTGTTAGCGTCGACGGCCTGAGGACGTCGTCTGCAGGGAAAAAAGATCTATCCACAGTTTCAAGGTCCGCCGATGGTGGCCAGACTCCTTCGAGAGATTGGGGCGTTGCCCTCCGTGCCAACATATCTGAGACAGGTTCAGTACTCTTAATTAATGAGCAGACGTCATGCGCCTTCGGCGCACCACAAGGCATGAACTTCTGGTCTGGGAGAAAAGATACGATCAGATACGCAGGCGACCGCTGACCATCTCGGCAGAAATAAAAGAGTTCTTCCATTTGTCCCCTCGTGGTTGCGTCGCGAAGGTTTGGTCACGACTTGACTCTTCTTGCGAATAAGAAGGTATCTGTTATAATGATACCCAATATGGACACTTACGAGCTTCTCGTCTTGTTTGATCGGTATTTGGCTAACCGACATCTTCACTTCGAGGCTGTGGCCATCGGTGGGGCGGCGCTTAACTTACTGGGCGTTGTGTCTCGTTTGACCAAGGACTGCGACATTCTATATCCCGAAATTCCCAGGGACATCGCAGAAGTCTCGCGGGCTTTTGCGACCGAGGTTCGTGCCAGAGGCGATACACTCCTGAACGATTGGTTGAACAACGGACCGGCTTCACTTGCAAACCAGCTTCTGCCGCAATGGCAAGAACGCCTGCAAGCTTTGTTTTCGGGTAATGTCATTCGTCTCCGCAGCCTTGGTCGCGTGGATCTCCTCTGCGCCAAACTGTTCGCCTTATGCGATCGGGGTATTTAGGAGACTGTATAGCGCTCGCACCGACAACCGATGAACTCGCAAAGGTGCTTTCATGGCTGGAGCTACAGGACGCCAATCCAGACTGGCCAGCCCAAGTTCGGGCAACGCTTGTAGATCTTCGAAGGAGGCTAGGTCATGGCATTTAGCAGGACTCTCGCCCCCACTCAAACCCCTCAAGCCGATCTGCTCACCTCGTGCATGGCGGGTATCGGCATGAACTTTACAGCGGCTCCGTCGGCCGAGCCGAATATCGAGGATACGATTCTGTTCGCCAGCATTGAAGGCGTGGAACATTACGACCTGCGGGTGCTAGCAGTGTTGGTTACATGGTTTGGCATGCATGCACCCTGGGTTAATGCTGATCGGCTCACTAAAGTGGTCGAAACGCAAAGCTCGCCGCGGCTTCGTGCGTTCTGGTCCGCGCTGGCGAGCTGGTACAGGAAAGACCGGCGCTTCGCCCGCCTCGCTAGGTTGTATGTCGGACAACGCCAGGACTTGATCGAGACGGGCACAGATTTTCAGGTTAGGCGTCGCGGCGAAGACCCGCGTTTTAGGGGAAGCGCAATCCGTGTCGCCGCGAACGTTCTTCGCGATCGAACCAGCGATGTTTTGCAACCGGCAGACCTGGCGCAGCGTCACAACGCCTATCGGCATCGAGTGATGATGGGACCAAGCTACCGTGCGGATATGTGGGCTGCACTTGAAAGAGAGCCGACACTCTCGGCAGCGGAGCTGGCCCGGAGAACTTATGGGTCCTTCGCTACTGCTTGGCACGTAAAGCGTGAGTTCAGATTGCTGTCGCCTAGCGTATCGCGGGCCTCGGGCCGCCACCAAACGCCGCGACCCAAGCCGGCGAGATCTGCCTAGAAACTCGTTAGAGTCTTACCCGAGGGATCAAACCAGCCCGTGGATTTCTACGGATCGCAACACCACCACCAGTGGTCGAAGTCACCCATACCAGGGCCACAGGGGTTGGATCAGGGATATTCGGCGCATTCGATGTGCGCTACCTTTATCTATGCCAGCTACCAAACCCATTCGCTCAATCACCCTACCGGAATCGCGATCACCCCGCCAGGCCAAAAACGTGCCAAATAACGCTGGATTGTAGAGATTGGGGTTAGCTTCGAGCGAAAAACAGATTCCCCAAATTGTTGAAACTGTTGTTAATTCAAAGCACAGAATAGAAAGGATGGAGCGGCGCGACATGCTTGCAAAGCAGGTGCTCAACTTGCTCCGATCTGAGCCACGGGCTTTGGGTCGAGTACACGGCATCGTGTTCCCGATTTTTTTTTGGCCTACAGATGGCCTACGAATCGTCCACTCTGTCGGTTTTGTCGGTTTCTTGGTGTGACTTTTCTGTAAGTTGCGTGCTTTCAACGCGGCTCTTTGTACGACATCTACTAGTCTTGGTTTAGCTGAAAGCCAATTGGCCCGGGGGCGTGGAACCTCCGGGCCTTTTTCTTTTGTAGTTCTTTGTGCCTCCGTAAGCTTGAATTTCCTCCTACGAACGCAAAAGGGCGCAGGACCAAAAAAACTGTAACCATGAGCGCCAAAAACCAGTAATTAGGTATAGAGAGTGGCAGATGGAATTGCTGGAACGGTTCGCGGCGGGCGACCTGGAAGCCTTCGAGGCGCTGTTTCGGCTGCACCAGAAGGAAGTCTACGCCTGGATCGTCCGCATCGTCCGTGACCACGGAATTACAGAGGATCTTACGGTGGAAACGTTCTGGCGCATTTACCGGTCCCGATCGCGGTTCGACACGGCCGGCAACTTTCGCGCTTGGGCGCGAAGGATCGCGACCAATGCCGCCCTCGACCATCTCCGGCATTCGCGCCGCGAAACCGAACTCCCAGAAGACCTGGCCGGCCCAGCGACTGCGGATCCCGCAGTCCGCCGCGAAGCCCGCGAGCGGATCAGAAAAGCCTTCCAAGAGCTTCCGCCAAAATATCGCCTGGTAGCCACGCTGGCCTTGATTGAAGAGGAACCGTACAACAACATTGCTGAAGCCGCGGGCATGTCCGTTGCGCTGGTCAAAGTCCGCGTGTTCCGGGCCGTCCGCATGCTACGCAAGAAGCTCAATTCCTTGGGAGTGGAGGTCAACGCGAAATGAGCAACCCAGTAAATGACCCAGAGATGCGCGCGCTCCTCAGGGAGGCGATCGCGCGCGTAAAGGACACTGAACTCCGCCGCGACCTCTGGCCGCAAATGCTCCGCAAGCTCGTAGAACAACCGACCCCGGTGGTCAGCGTCCCCTGGTTCGATTGGGCGCTCGCCGCGATTTTGAGCGCAGTCCTCGTTTTCTTTCCCGGTTCTATCCCGGCGTTGCTGTATCACCTGTGAAGCTGGAGGCCTTATGAATCAGCACATTTATCTTCGCGCGTACATGGCGGGCATCGTGGTGCCCACGATTTTTCTCCTCGTGGTCGTCACCGTCTTTACCATCGCCCGCTACGTCTACAACATCCCTGTTCCCATGGAGCGCGTCATCGTGTTCCCCATGGCCGTTGTGCCCAACGCCTGGGGCCTTTGGAATGTCCTCTTCGTGGCCCTGCGCTCTCGCCTGCAACTCCCCATTGGCCTGCACGGCGCGCTCTTGCCCATTTTGCTCGCGCCGCTCGGCATCCTGGTCACCAGTCTTCTGAACTTCCCCATTCCCAGCTTCGCCGCGCACGCCTTTCCGATCGCCGCACCGATTGGGCTGCTGGTGTACTACTTCGCCTGGAAATACCTCGTCGGCCTGTGCAATCGAGTTCAAGGGATCGCTTGAAGCTGGGAGCGCCTAACCTGTCCACACGGACAGTGTTTGATCTGCGCAACCAACTACCTTTTCCTGGTTGCTCCGGTTGCCAGAGCCGAATAGAATCCACGCTGCTCCTCCCACCCGGAGCCGAATCAGCTGTTCTGATCGAATATGGGAGGAAGTATGTGGACCAAGCAACAAACACAAACCGAACCACACGCCGCACCGCCGGCGACAGGACCCGCACCTTCAATAGCATCTATTGGCATGCCCTCTAGCCCTCGCTCGAGCAGCTCCACGCCAGGCAGTTCTGCGCGCCTCGGCTCAAGCTTGCAAATCAAAGGTCATATCACCGGCACCGAAGACTTGCAGATCGACGGCAAGGTAGAGGGTTCGATCACCCTGCGCGGCCATCAATTAACCGTAGGTTCCACCGCCCTGCTCAATTCCGAGATTCACGCCGGCGAAGTGGTCGTTTACGGCAAAGTGGTCGGCAATGTCCATGCGCGCGACCGCGTCGACGTCAAGACGGACGGCTCGGTCGTCGGTGACATTTCCACGGCACGGATCAGCATCGAGGATGGTGCCCACTTCAAGGGCCGCATTGAGATCGACCCGTCCAAGTCTCAAGCCGTCGTGGTCTAGGCCGGGATAACCCCGGCTCCTGTCGAGGGCGCCGCTTTCTACGCCAAGACTTCTTCGGCGGACGGTCCAGCTGAAACGGGGAGCCGGACCTCCAGGCGCTCGGCCGCATGGCTCACACACGAATCCGGCTAGTCCGCAGCAGAGAAAAAAACGGCAAGAAAATCCTTCGACTAGGCCTATCAGCAGAAATGCGCCGATGGCCAGACCAGCACGAAGGAAATGATCGCCAGTGTCTCCTCTCTTCTTCTCCATCCGACCCCGGTAGATCCACGATTTATCCAATGGTGGAAATCAGATGGATTTCGCGCTGGCGGTCCTGGTGTGGCTGCCGGGGTTCGAGGTTAATGACTCCGACGAGCTTATCTCCGGACAGTACAGGCATTTGGGGGCTTGACCCTGTTGGGATTCGATGATCAGTCCGTCGCGTCGCGAAATGCGCAGCATCGTAAACATGGTCATGGCGTCCAGGCTCGCGAAATACAGCTGGGGACGGAGCGGCCGCAAACTCAGGGATTCTGTCTCACCGTTTCAGAGGAAGACTTCGGGTGCATCTCTGCGGCCGATTTCGGTGCGGAGATAGCTTGTTTGTCGTCCACGGAGAATAGCAAGTACTTGCTGAAGCTGTGGCGCCGATGAAAGCGCCGTCCTCTCCAGTCGGAATACACCTCAGCACTCTGCGGCAGCCACATGTCCAAGTTACGCTCGCGAAAATGTACAGGGCCATATTCGATAGCGGTGTGGTCGGCGGCGAGACGGATTTCCGGGACCGGCCTGACCAAATCCGTTTCCAGTCTCACGATATGATAACTTTCTGCTTCAATCCAAGCGCGCCCCTTCAGCGAGACCGGGTAGGTAATTCCGTTGATTCCGACCTTGTAAGAGCGGATGTTATTCGGCCGATCGGCCCTTTGACGAAAATGTAGTTGCCACGCGAGGCCGCCATTCCATCGCGCCAGCCCCTCGCAAGTCAGGTCGAAACTCCCCACGTTGTAAGGATGAAAAATGAGAACCAATGCAGGCAGACCGTTCGACTCCACGCCGTCCGGAAATTCGCCCAAGGCATTTCCAACTGTCCGGAACTCTTCAACATTGAAAAATCCCGCTTTTACTTCCTGGATGGAAACCAGGTAGTCAAACTTGCGCGTTTCCGGAGAGGAGGCCAAACCCCATTTGTTGATCGTTTCGTGTTTCAGGGATTCGGTCGCCGCGAAGCGATCGACGTTGCCGACAAATTCCTCAATCCGCTCGCCTGCCTTCTTAATGACTTCGTTGAGGGCACAGCTAGTGTTAGGTTCAACTGGAGGAACTTTCTCATCAATGTCAGGAGGCAACCAACTGGAGGGAAGAGGAAGCGCAGTGGTCTCGGCAAGCGACCCCGCCTCCAGCAACTCCGCGCTTGCCGCAGCAGCGGCACTCTGCGCCTCCGGGAACTGCAGATTCTCCAGTTGTTTCTTCGCCGAAGTGTCCGCGGGATGCTCCTGCACGTAGATTTGAAGAACACTTACCGCTTTGTCCCTTTCTCCGCGTTGGGCCAAAGCTGCTGCCAGGAACCGCTGAACAACGGCGGCCTGCCCGTGGCCCAGTTCCAGTGCGCGGTCGGCTTGTTTGACGGCTTCGTCTGGCGAACCTTGGCGCAAGTACGCATCCGCGTAGATCGCGTGAGCTCGCCAGGAGTATGGCTCGGCTCGAACCGCTCTGCCCAAATACGGCAAGGCCTCGCCGGGCTTGTTTTCGTCCAAGAGAGCCTGGCTCAGGGAAAGCAGCGCGCGAAAGTGTCTTGGATAGAGTTCGAGCGTCCTTGTCCAATAGGACTTGGCCTGCCCTGGATCGCTCATCCGCAGCGAGTAAACGCCAAAAAGATAATTGACCTCTGCGCTGGTCGGCGCTACCCGGTAGGCTGTCTCCAGGTGGCTCCGCGCCTCGGGCATTTTATTGCTCCGCAGCGATTCTATGGCCTTGCCAATTGCCTTCTGCGCTTTCGGAGCGAGTGCAGCCAGCTCCGTATCCGTGAAGGCGTCCTCTCCCTCCGGCGCCGGTTGCAACTCGAGGGTCACCTTCATCAGTGTCGTGCCCTGGGCGTGTGTATCGATGAGCTTGGTAGTTCTGCCGAACCCGGGTGCGACCACCAATACGTTGTACTCGGATTGCGGCACTTCGTTCATTCTGAGGTAGCCGGCTTTGGCTGTCGACTGTCTATAGATCTGGCCATTAAGCTGGGTCATGGTAACCACTGCCATGCCCTCAATGGGCGCACCATTTGGTCCCGTAATCTGCAGATCCAAATCAATGATCGCAATCGACCTGGTCAGTCCTCCCGACAGAGGGGTGTTCACGACCATCCCCGATCCGTTGCCTTGAGCCAACAGCTGGCCCGGTAATATGGCCAGGCAGACAATGGCCAGAACAAAAAAAGCTGATTTCATTTTGCGTACCAGCATGCCTAACTCCCAATAGGCGGGGAACCTGATTAGTACTGAAATCATACGCCTCAGATGCCCGCGTGGCGAGACGTAACACCCGCCGTTTCGCCGGCCCTCAGCATGCGGGTCTAAGACGCTGGCTTCCCGGCTACAGGTGTCACGCCAGGCTTGTTATCGATGGTTCCTCACTTGCTCGCCTGAGTTGATGTTGGGCTTGCCGTTCTGTTCTTGGCTGACAAACCTTCTCGTGACAATCGCCTGGTGCGTGGATCCGACGTTCTTAATCTATGAGCTGGATTTTCCTTCCCCGCCGGTCCAGAGTATTGAGATCGCCGTTGTGAGTGGTGGCGTCGCATGTTCTGCTCCCTATTCATGCTGCTTTGCCTGGAGGCCTTTTTTGTTTTTTGCCCGCCCGCGAGGTTCGAACCTCGCCATGTACTCGCCCCGACCAAAATGGGAAACGCTGAGCCATATCACGTTGAGGCCCAATACGATTGGAACGACGACGGAACGCCGGACCACTTCAGGCTGCGAGTCCAGAAAGAAGTGGCGCCCCTGGTAGAAGGCTTAGAACAGACGCCCGCAAGAAATCAACACTGGTCGTATCACTGCTGGCTGGTTGTTGATTCCGGCTTCGACCAGTCGACGCTGTGGGAAGACGAATGGTCTGTCAGGGAGTCCGATCTAGTCTCGTTTCAAGAGATTGTAAGTTTCGGAACTGCCGACGAATTCTTTCCGAAGTGGTTCACATGGAAGTTCCACGGAGAGCTTAACCAGGACCTGAACCTAAACTCATTCGAGGTGCGGCAATTGGAAGATCGCATAATACATGAGGATGTGCTGGGAAGTGAAATAAAACGCCTCAAGATCGAAGGTATTACGCCCGCAGAGCTTAAGGTTGAGATACTGGGCAACAAATTATCAAGAATCTTCGTCTATCGCGGTGGTCGGCGCGAGGACATTCGATGGGCCGTGTATGTTCCGCGCCTGCGCAAGGTCATGATGTTCCTGAACGGATTTGCCGACTGAAGCTGCCCCGGCCCGCGCTCTTCAGCAAATCGACTCCTCTGCCCATGGTCAAATCAAGGCTTCATCAACGCCCCGAATACCTTTCCTCTTTCCAAGGATCACCATACGCGTGATACCCGTTCCGCTCCCAGAAACCCAGCCGGTCATGATCGAACAACATGAACCCGCGTACCCATTTCACGCTTTTCCAGGCATACAGGTGTGGCACGATCAGCCGCAAGGGCCCGCCATGCTCCGCTGCCAATGGCTCACCGTCGTGTTCGAACGTAAACAGCACCTCCGGACGCAGCAAATCCGCCAGCGGCACATTTGCTGTGTAGCCTTCTTCCGCGAGCACCAGCGCGAACTGGGCCTCCGATTTCGGCTTGACCAGCTTCATCACGTCCGTGAACAGCACGCCTTTCCACCGGTTATCCAGCCGGCTCCAGCGTGTCACGCAATGAAAATCCGAGGTCACCTCCGTCCCTGGGAGCTCGCGAAACTCCGTCCACGTCAGTCGCAGCGGTTCTTCCAGCAGCCCCGAAATCTTGAAGTCCCACTTCGCCGGATCGAACGTCGGCACAGTGCCGTAGTGCAGCACCGGCCACTTCAGCGTCAGCGACTGCCCAGGCGGCAGCCGGCCTTCCGCTCTTGCCTTTTTCTCCAGCTCTCTCCGGTTGCCCAAATCCCCAAACAGTGCCATCTTCTTTTTTCCGTTCTTAGCTGCTATACAGGCGCACTTCCACTCATCGAAATTACTACTTGCTTGGATGTCGCGGAGAAATAGAAGATGCAGACCGGCCGGGGCGGTCAAACAGGGATTCGAACGCGAATCAACCTAGCTGATATCGACTTCGAGCCCGCCCACCCAGCCGGCTGCGAGATTGTACACCGCCGCTCCGACGACCCCGGCGACGCCCCCCACGATGCCGTACAGAATCGGGAAAAGAATAATGGCGCCGAGGCCAAACCCAAAGCCCAACGCACGCGCGCCGGGTACTCCGCCTCCTGTCAAACTTCCCAAGGATCCCGCCATCATGGAAAACAGTGCCATGCAAATCCCGACGATTAACCCAAGGATCGCGTATACGACAAGTCCGACCTTGAACGCGGATCCCGGCGCGATTCGCTTTACGGTGGCCATGCGTGCCTCCTCTGGCAAATTGGTGGGATGCTAGCAGAATGGGCCTCCTGCCCAAAGTCCTAAATGCGCTTACTCGTTTTTTGCGTGTGCTATGATTTTCTTTTGCACCGCCCGCGCGGGCGAAAGCGAGCACCGCATGACCGCACGCATCCTCGACGGCACTAAGATTCGTGACCAGATCTTCGCCGAGCTGAAAGACGAAGTTCGCCTGCTTACGTCCGCCGGTGTGCGGCCGGGCCTTGCTGCAGTTCTTGTCGGTGAAAATCCCGCCTCGCAGCTCTATGTCAAGAGCAAGATCGCCGCGTGCGAAGAGCTAGGGCTCGCGAGCGCGCTCCTCAAGCCATCGGCCACGGTGACCACTCTCGACCTGCTGGCCGTCGTCGAGGACTTGAATCGCGACAACAATGTGGATGGCATTCTCATTCAGCTTCCTCTTCCCTCTCAGGTAGATACCAAGCGTATCCTGGAAGCCGTCGATCCCGCCAAAGACGTGGACGGTTTCCATCCCATCAATCTTGGCCGCCTCGTCAGCGGACGCCCCGGACTAGTTGCCTGCACGCCCGCCGGCTGCATGGAAATTCTGCGCCGCACCGATATCAAGACCGAAGGCGCCAACGCCGTTGTCCTCGGCCGCAGCGACATCGTCGGCAAGCCCATGGCTCTTCTCCTCATGCACGCCAACGCCACCGTCACGATCTGCCATTCCAAGACGCGCGATTTGCCCGATCTCCTCGGCCGCGCCGACATCATCGTCGCCGCCATGGGCAAAGCCGGCTATGTGGAACCGGACTGGATCAAGCCCGGAGCTGCAGTCATCGATGTTGGCACCAATCGTGTTACGGATCCCCAAGAAGCGCAGCGGCTTTTTCACAATTTTCCGGACCGTCTCGAAAAATTCCGCGCCAAAGGAAGCGCTCTCGTCGGTGACGTCCATCCCGGGGCCGTCAATACTGCCGGAGCGCTCACGCCAGTTCCCGGCGGCGTCGGTCCCATGACCATCACCACGCTCATGAGCAATACGGTGAAAGCCGCGCGCCTCCGCCGCGCGTCACCCAAATTTTCCGCAACTCGACCGACCGCCACGGCGCGGTAATCGGGATAAAATGCTCCGACTCGGACTCACCGGCGGGATCGCCAGCGGCAAGAGCGCCGTGGCAGCCATGCTGCGCGAAATGGGCTTTGCTGTCCTGGACGCCGACTCCCTGGCTCACAGGCTCATCGAGCCGGGCCAGCCGACCTACAACGAGGTCCTCCAGGAATTCGGACAGACGGTGCGCGCCCCGGATGGCCGCGTTGACCGTGGAAAACTCAGCGCCATTGTCTTTGCCGATCGCTCCAGGCTCGACCGTCTCAACGCCATCGTCCATCCGCGCGTCGCGGAAGTTGTCTTCCGTCAATTCGAGGACTGGCAGCGTAGCGGCACGCGCGACGCCGCTTTTGTGGAGGCCGCCCTGCTGATCGAATCCGGCATTCACAAGAAACTGGATGGCCTGGTGGTCGCCTGGTGCGAGCCCGAACAGCAGCTCCAGCGCCTCCTCGCGCGTGGCCTCAGCGAAGCCGAAGCCCGGCGCCGCATCGCCGCCCAGCTTCCCGTCGAAGAAAAACTTCTTCTCGCCACCGAGAAAATCGATTGCTCCGGATCTCTCGAGCAAACCCACCGCCAGGTCAAAGCCTTGGCGGCCAAGCTGCGCCGTGGAGCGGTACGAAGCTAAGTCCATCATTCCGGCGTCGCGAGATACTCTGCGCCGTAGCGGTCTTTGGCGCGATGACCTCTTCGGCCGCCTCTCGCTTCCGAGCGGCGAGAGGAGAATCTCTTTGATTTTCCTTATACTATGGACATCGAGTGGATCAGGAAGGGACGACACCCATGAACGCAGTAAACGCCTCCAACCGCGCTCGCATCGCACTGGCCGCGCTGGTGCTAATCCTCGGCGCCTACTGGGCTGGCGAGCGATTCGGGCCGCGCCAGCCCACCCATGTCGAAGCCTTGCCTCTCGGCGGTTCGCGCTCTCCCGCAGCCATTGCGCAGCGCGATGCCGGCTTGACCGACGATGAATCGATCAATGTGCGCATCTACCGGCAAGCATCCCCAGCCGTGGCCAACATTCTCACCAAAGCAACAGAATATGATTTTTTCATGGACCCTGTCCCCGTTGAAGGCGCCGGCTCCGGTTTCGTGATTGATGCCCGCGGCTACATCCTCACTAACTTTCACGTGGTGCAAGAGGCCCAGTCCATTGAAGTTGTGCTGGGCGACCAATCCCGCTTTCCTGCGAAATTCATCGGCGCCGACCGGCGCAATGATGTCGCGCTCTTGAAAATCGACCCCAAGGGAAAGCACCTCGCCGCGCTGCCGCTGGGAGATTCCGGGACGCTTCAGGTGGGCCAAAAGGTCCTGGCCATCGGCAACCCCTTTGGCTTTCAGTCCACGCTCACCACCGGCGTTGTCAGCGCGCTCGGACGCACGGTGCAGACCAGCCAAACCACTTTCATCGACGAGGCCATTCAGACCGACGCTGCCATCAATCGCGGAAATTCCGGAGGACCGCTCATCAATTCGCACGGTGAAGTCATTGGCATCAACTCCGCGATTTATACGCCCAGCGGCACCACCGCCGGCATCGGCTTCGCCATTCCTATCAACACGGCAAAGAACATCGCCAACGACCTCATGACCGACGGCCGCGTTCACCAAGCTTTCCTCGGGGTGGTAACTGTTCCCGTCGGCGGCTGGCTAGGCGAAGCTCTGGATCTGCCCGTCAAAGAGGGCTTGCTTGTGGAGAGCGCCACGAAGGGCGGTCCGGCCGCTGCCGCCGGCATTCAAGGCGGCAATCGTGTCGCGGAAGCTGGCATGCGCAAGATCGCCATCGGTGGCGACGTCATCGTGGCCATCGACAGTCAGAAAGTCGCCAGTCAACTCGACGTCAACCTGCTCCTCAACCACAAGCGTCCCGGCGACAACGTGACGGTAACGCTCTTTCGCGGCGGCAAAAAGATGGACGTTGCCGTCAAGCTTGGCGAACGCACCGGCAACTGAATCTATTCCCTTGTAGGGTGCATACTGCCCTCCCGCTGATCGTCCATAACTCAATGATTGAATTCGGCGCGATGCTTGGCGCGCGCTTCCTCGCCAAGCCAAAACCAGCTCTCCGCAATATCCCGCACGCGTTCCAACTCCCGCTGCATTTCCGCATGCTTGGCTTCCATGAGCTCTGAACTGGCATCCTTCGGAACATAGATAGGCGTGCCGAAAAACATCAGGGTGCGTGAGAAGGGTCTCGGCAGCAGAAAATGGTCCCACGTCTTCTCAAACGTCTTCCCACGCTCAACGCCCACGTGAAAGACGAGGATCGGACATCCCGTTTTCCGCGCCAGCATCACTGGTCCCGGCTTGGCGACGTACCGCGGCCCACGCGGTCCGTCAATGGTGAAGGCGCAATCGAGCCCTTCTTCCAAACGCCGCGCCATCACCGCCAGCCCGCGCAAGCCTCCCCGCGAAGAACTCCCTTGGGCCGTCCCAAATCCCAGCCACTCGATCACTTGGCGCGTCCACCGCCCGTCGAACGCCGTCGTGTTCATTACCACCACGCCGCGGTTGCGCGCCCACCACGCCACCGGGATAATCACACGGTGCCAAAACGCCCAGATACACTGCTTCTTTGCCGCGTACACCTGCTCGGCATGCTGCCAGCCCAGCACCTCGTAACGAAGCGTCGGACCCAGCATGCGAATCACGCTGTACACCGCCGCAGCAATGATGGGAATCTGGATGCGCCGCGACCATGGCAAATCCGGCAGCCGGGTGTCGTAATGCACATTCACCGGTTCGTGCTCTGATTTCTTCGAGGTGTCGACCGCTGCGTCAGGTGTCGTCATCATCTCTATGTGTCGCCGTTAAGCCGCCGACGTATAGTATAGGCGAGACTTTCTGCCTTCGTGGCGGGGAGGTTCACCGATTGACGGCCTTCTTCAACTCGATCGTATACTGGCGTCGCGCCACAATGACTGCGGGCTACATGGCCATCCTCTGCGCTGCGCTAATCGCGGGCGCCTCTGCGGGCCCCGATGAATCGTCTTCCGACTCCGTGGGGATCATCGACGGCGAAGCCATCAGCGTCACTGGACCCATGAGCGTCGAGGTCGTCCACGGCCGGGTGAAAACCGTCCTCGGCAGCGGCAGTGACGTGCGCGTCAAATCCGGGACCGCGCGCATCGACCTCGTGGAAGGCGGCCAGATCGGCATTTGCGGTCCAGCGCATCTGTCGGTTCTCAAGTCCGGCGGTTCGCTGACGGTGGCCCTCGATACCGGCACGATTCACGTGCACATCGAGCAAGACCTTGCCCTGACCATCTACACTCCCCAGATTCAGGCGCAAGCCATCGCCATCGGCGACGCGCCGCGAGATGTCCTCGTCGGGTTCGACGCCTCCAGCGCCATGTGCATCCGCGCGAATAGCGGCGCCGTCCGAGCGGAGCAGCAGCTCACCGGGCAGAGCGTCCTCGTCCCGCAGACTGGCGACGTGCTCCTCCTCAACGGCCAGCTTGACAGCCTTCGTATTGGTGCCGGCCACTGTGCCTGCAATCTACAAGCTGCAGGATCAACTCCTCCACCACAACCCGAAGTCAGCCAGGCGGTAACCTCCGAGGAAGCGCACGAGACAGGCCCCCAACCAAAACCGAACACCCAGCCCCAGCCCGCAACTGTGGAAACGCCCGCCGCTGGGGAAGAACCCGTCTACCAGGTCTTTATCCCACCGCTGATCTACGATGCCAACGCCAAAGTCCAGCCGGAAGTCGATCCGAGGATGATCGTTCTGGTGCGCCACGTGCGAGTGCGGCCCGCGCTCATTTTCCAAGGCCGCGTAGAAGGCCAAGCCATTGCTGCCGGCGCACCCCCTCCTGTACCCGCACAGGCTGTCGCTGCGAGTGCTTCGAAGTCGGCTGGCCCCGCCGGCGATTCCTTTGTCGATCGCGTCCGTAACTTCGTCCGTAAACTTTGGCCCAGCGGCTCCTGACCGAAGTTTGCTGAGCTTTCAGCACGCTACATGGAAAGCGCGCGGTCATCCTGAGGCGATCCGACAAGGATCGCTTCAGGAGTTACGTTCAAGGAGAGGGTAATGGCCGACCGATTCCTCGAAGCTCGCTCACCAAGACCTCTGACCACTGTCCGATAGACCAGTCGGACACTCACGCCCGCGTAGTCTTCCGGCGCCACGTCGTCCGTGATACTTTTTTCGTGAGAGGAAGCACTCTTTGGAGTGGAGCGCTTCCGAGCATTTTCACCGCAAATCAGAATCAACCTGAGGGGATCCACATGAAGCGAGCTCTTGGGAATCGCGGTCTGTCGGAATTTCCTTTCGAGGAATTAATCGCTTTGTGCCTCGTATTTCTGGTGACCGGATGCAATTCCAGCTCTTACACTCCTCCGCCAGATACCCTGGCGCCCTCTGCCCCTTCCGGTTTGATCACGACGATGGTCGCCGCCACGCAGATAGACCTTCGATGGACGGCTTCAGCCGACAACGTTGGTGTGACCGGCTATACAGTGGAGCGCTGCCAAGGTGTTGGCTGCTCGAGTTTCGCCCAAATCGCAACTCCAAACGTAACAACATTTAGCGACACTGGCCTGACCGCTTCGACATCCTATTCCTACCGCGTGCGCGCGACTGACGCTGCAGGAAATCTCAGCAGTTTCTCTTCTATTTCTACAGCTACAACGTCATCTTCAGACACCACCGCGCCAACCGCGCCGGCCAACCTGACGGCCACGGCCGCTTCCAGCGGCCAGATCAATCTCGCCTGGACGGCTGCGACCGACAATGTCGGCGTCACCGGCTATCGGGTGGAACGCTGCCAGGGGGCTGGCTGCTCGAACTTTGCGCCAATCGCCGCACCCGCCACATCGGCTTTCAACGACACTGGCCTGGCTGCCTCCACTTCTTATTCCTACCGCGTGCGCGCCACCGATGCCGCCGGGAACCTCAGCACTTTTTCTTCGACGGCCACGACGACGACGATGCCCACGCCTGATACCACACCACCCAGCGCACCAACGAACCTCACGGCGACCGCTGCTTCCGCCACTCAAATCAATCTTTCCTGGACCGTCTCCACCGACAACGTCGGCGTCACCGGCTATCGAGTGGCACGCTGCCAGGGGGCTGGCTGCTCGAACTTCGCGGAAATCGCCACGCCGACAGCCGCCACCTTCAATGACACTGGCCTGGCTGCTTCCACTTCTTATTCCTACCGCGTGCGCGCCACCGATGCCGCCGGGAATCTCAGCACCTATTCGAGTACAGATACGGCCTCAACTGCGGCGGGACCGATCAGTGTGCAGATCACACCGGTGCGCGGCGGAGGGACTCTTTCGCAATCCCTGAATTTCACGGCGATCCTTCAGAACGACGTGAGTGCGGCCGGGGTGACATGGACGGCTTCCGGCGGGATTTTCAGCAGTCAGGGAAAGACTACCGCGACGTATGTCGCTCCGAGCGCCGCAGGCAATGTCACCATTGCAGCCACGAGTGTTGCCGACGTGACCAAGAGCGCCTCCGCGATCTTCGCCGTTACCGACCTCACGGGCGTCACCACCTATCACCATGATCTCGCGCGCGACGGAGCCAATACCCACGAATTCGCACTGACACCTTCCAACGTCAAGACCGCCACGTTCGGCAAACTCTTCTCGTGTACCGTGGACGGCGCTATCTACGCTCAACCTCTATGGGTGGCCAACCTCACCATCGGCACCACCAAGCACAACGTCATCGTCGTCGCCACAGAGCACGATAGCGTTTACGCTTTTGACGCCGACACCAATGCCAGTCCTTGTGTACCGCTCTGGCAAGCCAATCTGATCGACGCTGCACATGGCGGCACGGCGGGCGAAGCATCCGTAGCCTCCGGTTCTGGGGGCCTGGTGGGCAGTGGTTTTGGCGACCTCTCTCCCGAAGTCGGTATCACCGGTACGCCGGTCATCGATCTAAGCACGAACACGCTCTATATCGTCAGCAAGTCGGCGATTGCAAATCCCTCGTCTTTTTTCCAGCGCCTCCACGCGCTGAATCTGACGAGTGGGAATGAAAAGGCGGGGAGCCCCGTCGCAATCGACAATTCCATATTCGTCGCCGGAACCGGAGACGGGTCGGTGAACGCCAAGGTAGCGTTCGATCCTCAAAATGAACATCAGCGACCTGGCCTCGCTCTGGTCAATGGAGTTGTTTATATCGCCTGGGCTTCGCACGAGGACCACGATCCCTATCACGGCTGGATCATCGGATATAACGCAACAACCATGGCGCAGGCCTCTGGTGCCCTGTTCAACACGACTCCCAACCATGTGGGGACGGTCCCCTACTCGCGAGGCGGCATCTGGATGGGCGGGGGTGCCCCGGCAGCGGATAGCAGCGGCAACCTCTATTTCCTGACCGGCAATGGGACCTTTGACGCCGACTCCGGCGGTTCCAACTACGGTGATAGCACCATGAAACTCAGCACTACTGCTGGGTTGAGCGTGGCGGACTGGTTCACACCCGCGGACCAGGCCGGGCTGGATGGAGCAGACACAGATCATGGGTCCGGTGGCGCCGCAATTCTTATCGACCAGCCGAGTGGTCCGCTGCAGCACTTGGTGATCGGCGGAGGCAAGCAAGGAAATTTGTTTCTTCTCAACCGAGACCAGATGGGTCACTACGGCGCAAGTGTGAATCCGGTGAATTCAAACGCGGTGCAGATCTTCAATGTCGGCAACGGGATCTTTTCCACGTCAGCTTTCTGGAACAACTCCCTGTACATCGCACCATCCGGGGGGCCGCTGCAAGGTTATCCGTTTAGCACGGCAACGGGGAAATTCAACACCGGCTCGGCAACATCCTCGGCCGTCTCCTTCGGGTTCCCCGGGGCAACACCTTCCATTTCGGCGAACAGCGCAACAAGCAACGGCATCGTGTGGGCCATAGACGCCAGCATGTACTGTACTCCGCAGTCTCCAGGCTGCGGGCCGGCTGTGCTTCACGCCTTTGATGCAACTAAACTCTCGCCAGAACTCTGGAACAGTTCCCAAGTCGCTAGCGATAGGGCGGGCTTTGCGGTGAAGTTCACCGTTCCCACCGTCGCCAACGGCAAGGTCTACATCGGCACACGGGGCAATGATAACGGCAGCGGCACGTCGTCCATCCGCGGCGAACTCGACGTTTACGGTCTGCAGCCGAATTAGGGCGGCGTCTTTTTTCCCGGACAAATCATTCGTTTTGGAGTGCTCCATTCCCAAATACACCGGTACTTGGTGTGCGGCCGCCAGGCTGCCGCTTTTTCGTCTTTCTCGCCACCATCTCTATAATCCATCCACGCGCTTGGCTTAGAATTGCTGCACTTTGCTACATCCCCTCGTAGTTGGGCCCGCCGCCGCCCTCCGGAACCACCCAGTCGATGATCTGGTAGGGATCGGCGATGTCGCACGTCTTGCAATGCACGCAATTCGCGGCGTTAATCTTCAGTTTCGCGCTGCCATTTGATTCCTTGGCCATTTCATACACGGCAGCCGGGCAAAAATACTCGCAAGGATTTCCGTACTCCTCGACGCACTTGGTAGCGCAGACGTTTAGGTCTTTCACCACCAGATGACACGGCTGGTCTTCCTCATGCCGCGTCCCGGAGTGATACACGTCTGTCAACCGATCAAACGTCAGCGTGCCATCGCCCTTGAATCTTTCAGGTTTACTGTGAGCAGCTTCATCGCCTAGGGCTCCCGTTCTCCCGTTGATCTTGTTGTACGCTTCATGCCCCTCGTGCGCCCGCATGGGATCGATCAGCCCGCGCCCGCCGGTGATTTGCTGAAACGCGGTGTGAAAGAATCCGCGGAGCATTCCATGTTGAAAGGACTGATGAAAATTCCGGACCTGCCACAGCTCTTTCTTGATATAGCTCTGCTCGATCTTCTTCGGGAAGGCGCTCAGCGTTTTCGATGAGGTATCGCCCGTTCGCAGCGCTTCAAAAATCGTTTCCGCTGCAAGCATCCCGCTCTTTATCGCCAGGTGAATGCCCTTCAGCCGCTGCGAATCCAGAAAACTTCCAGAATCCCCGATGATCAGACCGCCATCGAGATAATTCCGCGGCATGGCGTACCAGCCGCCGTAGGGCAGCGACTTCGCGCCATAACGCACCAGTTTCCCGCCATCGAGGAGTTTCCTGAGGAACGCATGCGTTTTCCAAGTCTGAAACGCTGCGTGCGGGTCGAACTGCGGATCCGCATACTCCAACGCGAGCACTAAACCAATGGAGACGCGGTTGTTCGAGAGCCCGTAAATCCAGCCGCCGCCGTACATGTCCGTCGAAACTGGCCAGCCCAGCGTATGCGCAACGTAGCCCGTCGCGATTCGTCCCGGCTGCACGTCCCACAATTCCTTGATGCCGATCCCGTAGCTTTGCGGGTTGATGTTGTCGAGCTTTTTCGCCGTCACCAGTTTCTTGGTGAGAGATCCGCGCGTTCCTTCGGCCAGCACGGTGACCTTGGCACGCAACTCATAGCCTGGCGTGTAGTTGTCTTTTGGCTTGCCGTTCTTGTCGAGGCCTTTGTCTTCGGTGATGACGCCGCCGATTCCTTCTCCTTGGTATACCAGCTCCGCCCCGCCAAATTCCTTGAAAACATTGACGCCCGCAGCTTCCACGAGTCCGCCAAGCCATTTGGTCATTTTGCTAAGTGAAATGACGTAGTTGCCTTTGTTCTTGAACGGCGGCGGCGTAATTGGAAACCGAAACGACGATCCTCGCGTGAAAAGCAGCGCCGCATCTTCCGTCACCGGCGTGTCGAGCGGAGCGGATTTCTCAAAATCCGGCACCAGCTCAGCGATCGCTTTGGGGTTCATGATCGCGCCCGAGAGCTGGTGCGCGCCAATCTCGCGTCCCTTCTCCAGAACGTAAATATTGTCTGCGGAAAGCTCGGGCTTGCCGCCCACGGTATTGTGTTTCTTGATCAGATTGGCAAGATGCAGCGCGCAAGCGAGCCCTGCCGGCCCCGCGCCAACAATCAATACATCCGCTTCCAGCAGTTCGCGTTGAACGGTCATGGATTTGCTTTCATTGTAACAAAGTGACCGCGATCCGAAGGGAATGAGGCTATGAGGTTTTGGCTTTTTCCAAAGCTTCGGTGAGGGCGGGCATGATTTCGAAGATGTCGCCGACGACACCGTAATCGGCGATTTCAAAAATCGGAGCGTTGGAGTCTTTGTTGATGGCCACGATGGTGCGCGCGCCCTTCATGCCGACGACATGCTGAATCGCGCCGCTAATGCCCAGCGCCAAATACAACTTTGGCGCAACCGTTTGTCCCGAGCTGCCGATCTGCCGCTCCATGGGGAGCCAGCCCTCATCGCAAATCGGTCGCGACGCGGCAATCTCGCCGCCCAGGGCCTTGGCCAGTGCTACCGCCTGCGGAATATTTTCGGGTGCTTTGATGCCGCGGCCGATGGCTACGATGAGCGACGCCTGAGTCAAATCCACAGCCGACTTCGCCTCTTTGAAGAGATCAAGCGGCTGGGTGCGAATCTGCTGCGCGCTCACGGCTACGGTCATGGCATTCACGGGCGCTTTTCCCGAAGGATGCGCCGCGAGCAAATCGGCGCGAAACGCGCCTGATTGAAACGACCCGAACCACGGCGCTGCCCCCGCAAACGTCACATCGGCCACAGTCTTTCCCTGGAACATTTGCCGTACGAAAATCAGCTTCCCGCCCTCGTTCCGGTAGCCGATGCAGTCTCCGATCATCCCCTTGCCGAGCATGGCCGCGAGCTTCGGCGCAAAGTCGCGCACCTGATAGGTGTGCGGAAACAAAACCAAATCCGGCTGGGCGCTTTCGATTACTTGTTTCAGCGCGACGCAATATCCGTCCGGCGTGTACGCTTCGAGCAAGTCATGCTGGACGCTCAGAACTTCGGCGACGTTTTTCGCGGCCAGCTCATCCGCGAACGCTGCCACACCCTTGCCCATCACCAGCGCACTCACCGTGCTTGACGTATCTTTCGCAATTTGCTGCGCCGCCGCCAGCGTCTCGAAACTCGCGTTGTTCCACTTCCCCTGTCGCAGCTCCGTCACTACCAAAATTTTCATGGTTGGCCTCAATTTCAAAGAAGAAAAGACACCGGCAAGATGCTGGCGCTACCTCAGATCACACGCGCTTCAAACTTCAGCTTCTCCACCAGCTTCGTCGCGATTTCCTTCGGCGTGCCGGTCAGGAACTCCGTCTGCTTCGTTTTTGTCGGCACGTAAATCTTTTCAATCTTCTGCGTTGCTTCGGCGGACACGCCCAGCGACTCGCGCGATATCGCTGCGATTTCTTTTTTCTTGGCAAGCATGATGCCCTTCAGCGTCGCGTAGCGCACCTTGTTAATGCCGGACTGAATCGAAAGCACCGCCGGCAGCGGACACTCGATATGCTGAAACCACCCGGCCTCCAGTTCCCTTTTCAATTTCATCTTTCCATCGGCCACCTCGATGGCCATGATGATCGTGGCGTGCGGCAAATCCAGTAGCGCGGCCAGCAACACGCCGGTCTGCCCGAAGCCGTGGTCGTCGCTCTGCAATCCAGTCAGGACTAAATCGGCCTTTTCCTTTCGAATGGCGGCCGCCAGGGCCTTCGCGGAGCCGAGCGGATCGAGCTGCGAAAAATTGTCGTCCAAAATATGAATGGCTCGATCCGCGCCCTTCGCCAGCGCTTCTTTAATCGTCGGCTTCACGCGCTGCGGGCCCATCGACAGCACAACCACTTCGCCGCCGTGCTTTTCCTTCAGCCGCAGGGCTTCTTCGAGAGCGTAGCTGTCCGGCTCGTTCATTTCGAAGCTGATGTCCGATTCCTTGATCCAGTTTCCGGCAATGGCCAGCGGTGCGTCTTTCGCCGGAACCTGCTTGATGCACACGATAATGTTCACGAGATTCTTCCTTCTAATGAAAACCTTGTTGCTGCCCAGACTGATGGGGATGCTATTTGCCCGACCAATGCTTGAAAATCAGCGCGGCATTGGTGCCGCCGAAACCAAACGAATTCGAAAGCGCGAACTCCACCGACGCCTTGCGCGCATAGTTCGGCACGTAGTCTAGATCGCATTCCGGATCGGGACTCTCCTGATTGATCGTCGGCGGCAGAATCTGGTCGCGCAGTGCCAGCACGCTGATCCCGGCTTCCAACCCACCCGCACCGCCCAGCAAATGTCCGGTCATGGACTTCGTGGAGCTTACCGGTACCTGCTTGGCGCGCTCGCCGAACAACCTCTTGAGCGCACGCGTCTCGATCACGTCGCCAATGGGCGTCGAGGTACCATGCGCGTTCACGTATCCGATGTCTTCGGGCGTCAGCTTGGCATCCTTGATCGCCGCGCGCATCACGCGGAACGCACCATCGCCATTTTCCGCGGGCTGCGTGATGTGGTAGGCATCCCCGGACATCCCGTATCCCACAATTTCAGCGAGGATCGGCGCATTGCGCTTCTGCGCGTGCTCCAGCGATTCCAGGATCACGATGCCCGCGCCCTCGCCGACCACAAAACCGTCACGCCCGGCATCCCACGGCCGGCTGGCGCGCGCCGGGTCGTCATTGCGGGTCGAAAGCGCTTTCATGGCCGCGAATCCACCTACGCCCATCGGCGTGATAGTCGCTTCCGTTCCACCGCAGATCATCATCGCCGCTGCGCCGCGCTCGATGATCTTGAAAGAATCGCCAATCGCATGCGCCGAAGCGGAGCACGCGGTGGCGGTCGCGGAATTCGGCCCGCGTGCGCCGTAGCGAATCGAAATATGTCCCGAAGCGAGATTTACAATCGCGGAAGGAATAAAGAATGGCGAAATCTTGCCCGGCCCGCCCTGCACCAGTTTCCAGTGTTCGCGCTCGATGATGTCGAATCCGCCGATACCGGACGAAACATAGACACCCACTTCATCCAGGTCCGAATCCTCCGGTTTCCAGTTCGCACTCTGCACCGCAAAATCAGCGGCCGCCAGTGCCACCTGAATAAACCGGCCCATCTTCTTCAGTTCCTTTTTCTCAATCCACCGAAAGGGGTCGAAGTTCTCGATCTCGCCGGCGATTTTGCAATCAAAACCCGTGGTGTCGAATTGCGTGATGGGCCTAACGCCGCTGTGCCCGGCCACGAGGTTTTTCCAGGTTTCCTCTGTGCCGATGCCCAGCGCGCAGACCAATCCAACGCCCGTAACGACTACCCGGCGAGTCAATGTCTTGATGCTCCCTGTTGAGGTGTGAATTCCGTGGCTTACTTACCTTTGGCGTGTTTGTCGATGTATTCGACGGCATCCTTCACCGTGGTCATCTTCTCGGCGTCCTCGTCGGGCACTTCGATGCCGAACGCCTCTTCAAATGCCATCACCAATTCCACCTGGTCGAGAGAATCCGCTCCCAAGTCGTCCACGAACGACGCTGTGGGCGTGACTTCCGCTTCATCCACGCCGAGCTGCTCGACAATGATTTGCTTTACGCGTTCTTCCACGCTGGCCATTCCCGTATCCTCCGCGATTTGCGTTCGCTTGATGTGCCCCGCTTGCTGATGGTGCTCAGGTCGTGTGTCAAAACTGGTTCGTAAAGCCCGCCTAATCAGATTCGCGGCCGCCCGGCGCGGTGGCGGACCCCATACCCAAAATTGCTCTCCCCGGATAACCTGCCCATTCTAGTTACCCCGCCCCGTTAGGTCAACTTGGCCGCTTTGTGACGCGCTCCGCCCGCATAAAGACGGCCGCTTCACGCCAAATACATGCCGCCATTTACATCCAGCACATGCCCGGTGATATAGCCCGCCTCGTCGCTGGCCAAGAACACGATGGCCGCCGCAACATCGCGTGCTGAACCCATCCGCCCCAGCGGAATCCGGGTCTTCAATTCTTCCTTCACTTTGTCAGCAAGCGCGTCCGTCATGGGCGTTTCGATGAAGCCCGGCGCAACCGCGTTCACGGTAATATTCCGTGAAGAAATCTCGATGGCCATCGCCTTGGTCAGCCCGATCAGTCCGGCCTTGGACGCCACGTAGTTCGCCTGCCCCGCGTTCCCCATCTGCGCCACGATGGAAGCGATATTAATGATCCGCCCCGCTCGCGCCCGCATCATGGTCCCGAGCGCCTGCTGGATGCACAGGTGCGCGCCGGTCAAATTTGTTCGAATCACGGCGTCCCAGTCCTGCTGCTTCATGCGCACCGACAGGCCGTCATGCGTGATGGCCGCGTTGTTCACCAGAATATCCAGCCGTGCGAATTTTTCGATTACCTGCTTGAATCCCGCTCTTACCTGTTCCGTGTCGGCCACATCCATCTTTACCGCCAACGCCTGGCCGCCCGCTAACACAATCTCCCCGACCAGCGCCGCGAGCTTCTCTTCATTCCGCGCCGCTACCACGACCTTCGCGCCTGCTTCCGTCAGCGCCAGCGCGGTGTCACGCCCGATACCCTGCGACGCTCCAGTGACCAGCGCCACTTTGTCTTTCAAGCTAAACATTGTCTCCGCCTACGACTGCACTTCACGGGCCGCATGCCGTGCTACTAGGCGGCGTCGGATCTGGCGCCGGCGATTTTCTCCACCGTTGCGGCCAAACTTTTTTCGTCTTCGACGTTCAGGGTTGCCACGGAGCGTTCGATTTGCCGCAGCAGTCCACTTAGGACGCGTCCAGGGCCCACTTCCACAAACGTGTTCACGCCCTCATCGATCAACAGCCGCACCGACTCTTCCCAACGCACCGGCATGGTGACCTGCCGGACCAGCGCTTCGCGCGCTTCGTCGCCGGATGCAATTGTGTCCGCATCCACGTTGGTCACCAGCGGCACGCGCAAGACAGCAAACTCCGTTTGCTTCAAGTCCTTTTCGAGCTTCTCCTGCGCCGGCGCCATCAGTGCCGAATGGAAAGGCGCGGAAACAGCCAGAATCACGGCGCGCTTCGCACCGAGCTGCGAGGCAATCTCCACCGCGCGTTTCACCGCACTGGCGTGGCCGGAGATGACCGTCTGCTCCGGCGAATTCAAATTTGCCGCGGAACAAATTTCGCCCTTCGCCGCGCGCTTGCAGGCATCTGCCACCACGGCTGGCGACAAACCCATGATGGCAGCCATCGCGCCCACACCGGCAGGAACGGCATCCTGCATATACGACCCGCGCTTGCGCACGAGCTGCACGGCATCCGCAAATTTCAGCGCCCCGGCCGCCACCAGCGCCGAATATTCACCCAGGCTGTGTCCCGCCACGAAATCCGGCGCCAAGCCCTTCTCCGCCAGCACGCGAACCACGGCGACAGAACACGTCAAAATCGCCGGTTGGGTGTTCGCCGTCAGCTTGAGGTCCTCTTCCGTGCCCTCGAAGCACATCTTCGAAATCGAGAAACCCAGCGTCTGGTCGGCCTCGCTAAAAACGGCTCTCGCTGCCGGATATTGTTCCGCCAACTCTTTGCCCATACCCGGGTATTGCGAAGCTTGCCCCGGAAACACGAATGCGACTTTGCCCATCGTTAATCCTTCTCTGGCGGCCTCACGCGACAACCGCGGCGGCCGAGAGCTCCTGTTCGATTTTCTCGTTCATGCGCGCGCGGGCGAGTCCCGCGGCCACACGGATGGCGTTTTTCACGGCGTTGGCGTTCGAACGTCCATGCCCGATCACGCAAACGCCGCGCACGCCCAGCAGCGGCGCGCCGCCGTATTCCGTGTAATCAATGGTCTTCTTCAAACCCTTGAACGCACCCTGTGAAAGCAGGGCGCCAAACTGGGACACCAGCGAGCTCTTCAGTGACTTCTTCAGCAGCCCGAAGATGCCCACCGCCAGCCCCTCGCAGATCTTCAACGCGATGTTCCCCACAAATCCGTCACAAACAATGACGTCCACGTTGCCGGAAAAAAGATCGCCGCCCTCGACGTTGCCCACAAACTGTACCGGGCTTTTCTTGAGCCGCGTATAAACTTCGCGCGTCAGTTCGTTGCCCTTGATTTCCTCTTCACCAACCGAGAGTAATCCCACGCGCGGGCGCTTGTTGCCAAACGTCGCGCGATAATAGACCTCACCCATCACCGCAAACTGCACCAGATGCTCCGGCTTCGAATCCACATTCGCGCCTACATCGAGCAGTACGGAAACCCCGCCTTTGGCGTTCGGAAACGGTGCCGCCAAAGCCACGCGATCCACGGACTCCAGCGCCCCCAGCAGAAATCTCGCCACGGTCATCACCGCTCCTGTGTTGCCCGCGCTGACCATTCCGTCGGCTTTCGCCTCGCGGACCAGACGTGCCGCCACATGTACCGAGCTGTCCTTCTTCCGCCGGAAGGCCTGTGCGGGATGGTCATTCATGGTGATCACTTCGCTGGCGGGCACGATTTCGACGGGCAGGTTCGGGGCGGCATGTTTTGCCAGCTCCGCACGCACCACGTTCGGCTGGCCCACCAGCAAGATGCGCACGCCAAACTCCCGCGCGGCCAGCACACTACCTTCGACCTCGGGGCGGGGCGCGTGGTCTCCGCCCATGGCGTCAACGGCGATGGTGATCATGGGATTCTGTCCGCAGGCTAAGCGAGAAAAACTCGAAATCCTTACGACGCCGGTTCTTGTGCCGCTTTGCCCTTGTAGTGTCCGCAATGCGGGCAAACCTGGTGCGGCTGTTTCATTTCGTGGCAATTCGGACACTTGGCCAGCGCGGGCTTCGACAAAAAGTCGTTGGCCCGCCTCGTGCTCGTGCGTCTCTTCGAATGCCGTCGTTTTGGGTTAGGCATAGCAATACACCTCGTTCCCGCCTCAGCGGGCGGATTATATCGGGCTTGTTGGCCCTCGAAAACCTATTGTTTCTTGAACCAGTCCTGTTTGAGGCGCGCGAGAGGGGCCATTCGCGGGTCCGTCGCGTGGGTCTCACAGCGGCACTCTTCGTGGTTGAGGTTGGCGCCGCAATTCGGGCACAGCCCCCGGCAGTCACTCTGGCAGATTACCTTTAACGGCAGTGCCAGTAGCACCTGCTCCTTGATCACGTCCGCCAGGAAGAGGCCTTCTCCTTGGTAGAATCCAATTTCCGTATCGTCGTCCTTCAGCCGGTCTTCCTTGGGCTTCGCTTCTTTCGGCAAGGGAGCGTAAAACAAGTCAAAGGTCCGGCTAACATCTTCCACGACCGGTTCCAAGCAGCGCGCGCACACCAGTTCGATCTTCGTTTCGAGGCTACCCTCGATGCGAATCTGCGATTCCAGCAGCTCTGCCGTCGCCGTCACTTCGAGCGACTTGATCTGCTTGATCTCCGCCGAATGAAAATCGATGCTGCCCGGGGCATACTTCTTCCGGATGCGCAGCTTGCGGACGGCCAATTCCTTAACGTCAAGGAACATGTCTTTAGCGCCTCCGGCGCGTACGCTTATGCCCTACCATTATTCAGTCGCCTCTTCCCCAAGTCAAGGAACCGCCCGTCCCGCCTTCCCATTTTGGCAACCTGTTCGTCACCAACCCGGTCTAGTACCCGCTTCTTCGACAGTCCCGCCGCTGCCCTGGCACCCGGGGGCGTGGCAGAGTGATTCCGCGTTTTCCGGATCCATCAGCCGATCCTTCGAAAGCGATCCACGCCGGGAACGGCTCCGCTATGCTGAAGACCGTCGGCGGCGGCACGCTTAAGGTCAGCATCAGGCGTGGTGTTCTTCGACAGCCAGCACCGGCAGGGGCTCACCCTTTTTGTTTCTGCCCACGGCCGAGTTCCTTATCTATGATTCGTCGCACGAGTTCAGCAACAAAAATCCCTTTTTTCTTGGCAATCTTTTCCAACACCGTTTTTTGCGGTTTCGAAAGAAAGATGTCTGTTCGTTCGTATCCCATGCTGTATGACATACACCCCTAGGTCCCGAATTGCACGCACTGTTGTAACTGTTTAAGGCTCGCTTACGCCGCCCTGAAGTGCTGGGCTTGACCTGGCCACTCCGGTCAGTGTAATCGTTGCGGATCTATGCCCTGGTCAAGATAAATCCACAGTACGCGCGCGAAGAGCGTGATCGTTGGCGCGAGCGGCAAGAACAACAGGACCGCCCCGATGATGACTTTGGTGATCCCCCAGCCGGTTAGGGCCCATAGCAGCGCTGCGATTGGCGCCATGATCAAAACTCCCAGGAAGTAGCTAATGTACATGGCGCCCAGGAAGTAGCCGGGTTCCCGCTCAAACGTAAGGTCACAGATGGAGCAACGCTCACACATCTTGGGGAATCCGCGGAAGATGGAATAGCGAAAGATCCTGCCCATGCGGCAGCGGGGACAGCGCTGCGCAAGAATGCTTCCCAGCGTTGACAGTTTTGCGGCGGTCTCCATCCAGAGCGGCTTCTAAGCTAACAGATAAGGAACCAACATGGCCCACGGCCGCTACTTTATACTTCCAATTCTTTCTTCAACTGTTTCGCCGCAGCACGAGGCATCCCGCGATCATGTCGTGCAGCGCCTGCTTTTTCTCGGTGAACCCCGCCAGGAGGTATCCGATAAATGCGGGCACCAGGTTGGTGATGATCTTGCCAAAGTGCCTTCCCGTGGAGCGCCCGAAGCTCACGCGCTGTCCCGCCATATCCGTGACCACCAGACCCAGCGCCCTTTTCCCGACCGTGGCCTGCCACTCGGAACTCTCCAACAGCGCGTGGTACAGCCATGTCAAAAGCAAGCTCACCGTGGCGGCAAGAAATATGAGTGCGATGAGCATGAAGATGCCGACATCATTCAAGTCCTCATTAGGATGGATCTCGCCGAGGAATCCGCCCAGCCCCGTCAACAACACAAGCGGAATCAATATCAGCACGAACCCCAAACCCAACACGACATTGTCAATAAGCAGCGCCAAAACACGCAGCCAGAATCCCGCGTACTCCACGCGCGGTACGGCAGCGTATCCGGCATAGGCGGGAATGGATGCCGTGCCGCCTCCGCTCGGGGCGGCCACCGAAGCACTCATGATCGGCGCCGGCGGACCCGCGGCGGCAAACGCGAAAGAGTGTCCGCAATTCGTGCAACACGCCGCCCCTTCCGCTAGCGCTCCGCCACACTTGGAACAATACAAATGGGTTCCTCGTTTCTTTCTGACCCTTCTCGACGACTCGCCAGAATCGCACCAAATCCTACTTTCAACCAACGGCATGGTCAATGCTCCCGTGTACAACGCCGCGGCGGCAAGAAATTCATAGCACTAGTACCCGATCATTACCGCCAGCCCATTGCCTGCTATTCCGCGCATCTTTATGATTTCACATGTGTTTATCGGAAAAGAAGATTTTCTTGCAGTTTTGGTTCATTTCTTGCCTCCCTGAAGGGCTCCGGTCAAGAATCGAAAGGGAGGAAATTCCATGCGATTCCGGACTTCGCTCTGCCTAGCCACCCTGTTTCTGGTTTGTTTCACCATGGCAGCCTGGTCCACCCTGCTCCCCGCCCCGTCTGCGGCGATTAACGAGCAACCGACCCCCGACCAGCAATCGTTGTGGGGACAAATCGCCTCCGTGGGAGATCGAGAATTCTCCGTACAGGTGAAGAAGGACCAGGGCGTGAACACCGTCCCATTCCTGGTCGATGGCCAGACGAAAGTCGAAGGCCAACTCGCTGTGGGCGCCGAAGTCACTGTGGAGTACCGCTCCGAGGAAGGCAGGAACATCGCCCTGCGCGTCATCGTGACTCCGGGCTCCGGAATGAACTTGTACTAACGAAACATACCCCGCATACTCTAGAAGCCGGTCACCAACAACCGTAATTTCAACGCGGCCGCCCGCCCAGCCCTCGCGGCCCGCTTTCATTTTTGAAAACCAAGGAGTCCTCATGCGCACGACTCTGAAAATCATTCTGCCCTTGATCGTTAGTGTCGCAACGGTATCTCTATTCTTCGCGGCATACCAGGTGCGCACGGAGAAGAGCGCTTTGCGAAGCGACCTTTCGCACCGCGCGGAAATTCTCGGTGAAAGTCTCCAAGAGAGTGTGGAGCCGTTGCTCGACCGCGCAGCGGATAAAAGCTTGCAGCGTCTCGTCGAGCGCTTCGGTCAGCGCGAGCATTTGAAAGGCGTCGCGGTGTACAGCAAAGCAGCCGCCGTGCTGGCGATCACTTCCGGTCTCCCGCCGGCCCTCAAGATGCGTCCAACGGCTGCCACTCGGGCCGCCCAGGAGGACACCGGTGTAGGCGAATTCCTGAGTGCGGAGCAAACCGCTGCCGCCAATGAAGATTTCCATTCCCCGATTCACATTTATGCGTTGCCGCTTCACCATAACGGTGAAATTGCGGGCACGCTGGTTCTCTTCCACGACACCGGGCACATCGACCGACAAGTCTCCCGCACCCTTCGCGATTCCCTGCTCAATGCCCTGGTCCAAACGTTTCTGATCACCGGGCTCGCGGTGATTCTTGTCCAGTGGACATTCACCGGTCCGCTGACGCGCACGGCAAAATGGCTGCGAACGCTGCGCACCGGCCAGGCAAACGCGCCGCCGGCAGTTTCGAATGGCGAGATTCTCGACGAAATCCATCACGAAGTGAAGCACCTCGCCCGTGACCTGGATACGGCACGCGCTGCCGCGGAAGAAGAAGCGCGGTTGCGTGACTCGAGCGCTTCTCTGTGGACTGCCGAGCGCCTGCACGTCAGCCTGCGCAATAAACTTCGGGAAAAACCACTTTACGTTGTTTCGAATCGCGAGCCCTACATGCACGTCTTCAGCGAGAACGAGAAGTCCATTAACATAATCGTTCCGGCGAGCGGCGTAGTCACCGCGCTCGAACCCGTGCTACGCGCCTGCAACGGCACCTGGATCGCCAATGGCTCCGGGAGCGCCGACCGCGAAGTCGTCGATGCACACGATCGGCTGCGCGTGCCACCCGATCGCCCCAGCTACACGCTGCGCCGCGTGTGGCTCAGCGATGAGGAAGACAAAGGCTACTACGAAGGTTTTTCAAATGAAGGTCTCTGGCCGCTGTGCCACATCGCGCATACAAGACCAGTCTTCCGGCCCGAGGACTGGCTGCAGTATCAGAAAATCAATCGCCGATTTGCCGACGCCGTTTTGCAGGAAATGGAGGGCACGGATTCACCGATTCTTCTTGCCCAGGATTATCATTTCGCGCTGCTTCCGCGGATGGTCAAGGAAGCGCGGCCTGACGCGCGGGTGGCGATTTTTTGGCACATTCCGTGGCCCAATCCGGAGGTCTTTGGCATTTGTCCGTGGCAGCGCGAACTTGTCGATGGATTGCTGGGCGCCGACCTCATAGGCTTCCAGATTCAATCGCACTGCAACAATTTTCTGGAGACCGTGGATCGGGTACTCGAGGCGATCACCGAATGGGATCGTTTCGCAGTGAATCGACAGGGTCACGTCACGCGCGTGCGCCCATATCCGATCAGCGTGGCGTTTCCGGAGAATTCCCGAGGCGCCAATGAATCGCGCAGCGCCGGTTCAGAGCGCGCCGCGCTGTGCACCCAGATGGGTATTGAAGCTTCCCTTCTGGGCATTGGCGTTGACCGCGTGGACTACACCAAGGGGATTCTCGAGCGTTTCCGCGGCATCGAGCGCTTTTTCGACATGAATCCTGCTTACCAGCAGCGTTTCACTTTCGTGCAGATCGGAGCGCCCAGCCGCACGGACATCGAGCGTTACAAGAATTTCCTGGCTGAAGTCAGCGCCGAAGCCGAACGCATCAACTCGCGCTTTCAAACCTCGCGGTGGAAACCCATCGCGTTTCTCAAGAAACACCATTCGCACGAAGAGATCGCACGGTATTACCACGCCGCTTCCTTGTGCATGGTCACGTCCCTGCATGACGGGATGAATCTGGTCGCCAAGGAATTCATTGCCTCGCGCCAGGATGAACGCGGCACGCTGATCCTCAGCACGTTTACAGGCGCGGCGCACGATCTTTCCGATGCCCTGCTGGTCAACCCCTACGACGTCTCGCAACTCTCGGATAGCATCCATCGCGCGCTGGAAATGTCCGAAGAGGAGCAATCGACGCGCATGCAGCGGATGCGTCACAACGTGCGCGAGCGCAACATCTACCGCTGGGCCGCGCATCTACTCTCCGATCTCACCGAAATTCGCATTGAACTTCCGGAACGTGCGGAGATACCTCAATGGTCATAACCCCGCACGCTATTTCGCACTTACGACGAGATGGGGTTGCGGCCTCGTCCACCGAACTGGCGGAAGATTTGGTATGAACGTCGCTGAAACCCCGTTCGAATTCGTTACCGTTTCCTATCTCACGCGGATCGGCAACCAGTCCGCGGGCACACTCGCGGAGTTGCTGACCGGGCTGGAGCATTGCAGCGACGCGTCTATCTTTCATCACACCTTTCAGACGCTGGGCAGCCATCATTTTCTTACCGATGGTTTCTCCAACGATTTCGCGCAATGGGCGCTCTCGGACACCAACCGGAATGATCTCGCCGAACAGCTCGCGGCGCTGGACATTCGCGACTACGTTTCCATCGCAGCGCTGCGCAGCGATCTCTGCCGTGTTGTCGGTGAATATTGTGCGGCGTATCCAAACTTTGCGAGCCAGTCCGCGCTCGAGCGTTTTTATTTCTGCGAGAGCGTGGAACTGACCGCACCGCTCGGGCGAAATGCGCGAACGCTCGACGAATTCCGGGAAGGCATCGAGCACCTCAGCCACTCAGGCTTCTACTTTCATTTCATCTCCTCGCGGCTCAGGCTGCAGCTGCGGACCAACGATTTTTCGCACTGGCTTGCCGATGGCCTGGGACTCAAATCTCTGGCAGAGAGCGTCAATCACATTGACATTTACACCAACACTTTGGACAGCGCGCGAGCCAAGCTGCTTCGGCTGATCGACCGCGAAAGGAGAAAAGCATGAGTGAGACCCTGGCCCTCAGCCGGATTCCACTGGATCAATATGCCGAACTGCTTGGCGCCAGCGAGATTGAGGAACTTCGCGCTCTTGCGAAACCTTTGCGCGGCCGCAGCATCGAGATGATTAATTCCACCGCCGTTGGCGGGGGCGTCGCAGAGATTCTGAATCGCCTGGTGCCTCTCGCGGAAGAGCTGGAAATCAACATCAAATGGGACGTGATGATGGGCGGCGAGGATTTTTTTGAGGTTACCAAGTCCTTCCACAATGCCTTGCACGGCGCGCCGTATCACGCCAGCCCGAAGGATTTCGAAATTTTTCTCGCTTACAGCGAACGCAATCGCGCGACCCTCCCCCTGGACGCCGAGTTTGTGGTGATTCATGATCCGCAGCCCGCCGGACTCATTGAGACCCGCCAGCCCGGGGCGAATCATTGGGTGTGGCGCTGCCATATCGATCTTTCGCATCCCAATCGCACGGTCTGGGACTTCCTCGAGAAATTCGTCTCGCGATACGACTGCGCCCTGTTTTCTTCGCCGGAATTCTCGCGGCAGCTTCCGATTCCGCAGTATTTGTTCTATCCGGCGATCGACCCATTGTCGGAAAAAAACTGCGACCTCGATCCGCAGTTCGTATCGCAGGTCCTCGGTCGCTATCACATCGATCCCCAGCGCACCATCCTCACGCAAATCTCGCGCTTCGACCGGCTGAAGGATCCGGTCGGGGTTATCCGGGCCTATCGGATCGTAAAGCGTTATTTCGATTGCCAACTGGTCCTCGCTGGCGGCAGTGCGTCCGACGATCCCGAAGGCGCCATAGTGTTAAAAGAAGTATTGCGCGAAGCGGACAGCGATCCCGATATCAAAGTGCTGGAACTTCCTGCCTGGGCACCGCTAGAAGTCAACGCGCTGCAACGCGCTGCGACGGTGGTCATACAGAAAAGTTTGCGCGAAGGCTTCGGGCTCACGGTCTCCGAAGCGCTGTGGAAGAAAAAGCCCGTGGTGGCTTCCGCCGTCGGCGGCATCCCGGTTCAGATCATCCATAAACACACCGGGCTGCTTGCGCATTCCGTGGAAGGCACGGCGTATCAGATTCGTTTTTTGCTTTCGCATCCGGAAATCGCGGCAAAACTCGGCGAGCATGGGCATCAGCACGTAAAGGAGAATTTCCTCATTACCCAGAAGTTGAAGCGTTACCTGACGCTCTTTCTGACGCTCGCCCGGGGATCGTGAGAGTCCGCCAAGGCCGCGGCTTATGGCCATGCCCAGTGCCGATCGGCGGAGATCCTTGGCTGAGCTCACCATGACCCTGGCGGCAGGAATTGCTCCGGCAGGAGCAGAATTCCCGCTCAAACGGCGTGGCAACTCCAAGTTGCGCGGTCTCATCTAAGTGCAAGAAGCAGAACCTTTCCCCGTCCGAAGCCAGCCCTGCTTTCTGCAATTCCTACTATAGCTGTCGAAGGAGAACACCGATGAAGCGTGTCGCACTTCTGGTACTTCTCGCGGGTTGGCTGGTGCCACTGGCGTGGGCGCAGGATCATTTTCAGGTGGGTGGCTATGGTGATTATTTCCGCATCTCGCAAACAAAAACTAACATGGCGGGGTTTGGAGCGCGCGGGGGGTTGAAGGTACTTTCGCACGCCATGCTCGAAGGCGAGATGAGCTATGACTTCAAGCAGGCTTTCACTGAAAATTTCAACACCACTCCAACAGTGACGCTAGTGAACAGCAACCTCAAAGTTCTGCATGGACTCTTTGGCCCCAAGATCGTGGCCGGGCACGGCGCGATTCGCCCGTTTCTCACCGTCAAGGGAGGATTTGTCAATTTCCGGCTGGATCCCCGGCCCGCTAGCGTGGGAGCAGCCATTAGCTCAATTGAGAATTTGCGCGCGCACAACGTCACCGGAATCCTCTACCCCGGCGCGGGCTTGGAGGGACATATCGGCCCGCTAGGTCTACGTCTGGAAGCCGGCGATGAAATCTACTTCGCCGGCGGCCGGCACCATAATCCGCGCGTGGCCTTCGGACCATTCCTCCGTTTTTAGGTTCAGGCGGGGCCAGGGGATGGCCCACTTTGTCGATGGCCGGCGAAATGGGGCACGCTATTCGCAGCGATCCGACCTCACACCACATGGCGGTCCGCAGCTTGCAACTGAATATAGGCGCACTGTCCGGTCAGCGGGCAAACCTCGCATTTCGGCTCGGACCGTTTGCAAGTCTGCTCACCGTGCTTTTTCAGCAATAGGTAGGCCCGCTGTCGCGCCTCAAAGGTCTCCGCCAGCCCGGCGCTCAAGATATCGCGCGCGGCGCGGTAATCCGCGGCGTAGTTCTTCCCGGGTTTGCCAACCCACAGCCGTGTGGGCACCTCGACGAACGCCGACGGCACAGCGGCCACCGGCGCCAACTTTGAAAACAGAAGTATTTTCTCCGCGCTGGGCTCTCCAATCACAGGAAACTCCCGGAGGATCTTTTTTGCGGCGCGCACAGCCCTTCCAGGTTGCTGCTTTTCCTCTGGCATCCATCTCATCAGTGCGGCCTGGAGATCCCCGCCATACTCACCCTTCACTCTGCGGGCGATTTCCTGCCATCTCTCCGCTCGCTGATCCGGGAGGATTCCGCCGAGCCGCAGCAACTTCGCCAGTTTTGCCCTGGGGCCGCCAGAAGCTCTCTCGGACTCAGCCCCACTTCCCGCTTCAAAACATCAAATCCTTTCGAACACCATCGATCGCTGGCAGGGTATCCGCAATTCAAGTAGACAATCATTTCGTAAGGATCCGTAGGTCCGGTTGCCTGCTGCGGTCCGTACGTTTTCTCCAACGCTTCCAAGATTTGGTTCACGTTTGGCAGATGACTTCTCCGATCCTCAATGAAGCGTTGCCGATTTTCCCTGGCTAGCATCGCCAAAATGTTCGTGATGCCGGCGAAGAAGGAATTGGTCGGTCATGCCGGCGATGTAATCGCAAACGACCACGTGGCGTGCTTCCATCGGCGCGAGTTCTTCATAGGGAGCGGGCATCGAGCCGCACGCTCCCAGATAGTAGGTGAAAAGCTCTTCGAGACAGTTCACGGAGCGTTCGCGGTCCTCGGCAATGACCGGATGGTTGTAGATATGTGCGAAGAGGAAGCGCTTGAGCTCACCATTTCGCGCGGCCGCAGCATCGCTGAACCCGGCGAGGCGATGGGGTGCCCGACGTATGTCTTCCACGGATGAGGCGCCGGAGGCGAGAACGCGCCGCTCGGTAGTTTCCAGGAGATCGGTGGCCAGTGCATCCAGAACGCGTTTGAGGGCCTCGTTGAACAGGAGTTTTGTGCGCGCACCGCGATGCGCGCCATCGACTTCCGCGTAGATGTCACCAAAAAACGAAACTTCCTTGCGCAAAACGGCAAGGTCGAGGAGCTCGGCTTCCAGGGCATCGTCAATATCCGCGGTGTTGTAAGCAATTTCGTCGACCCAGTCGATGAGTTGCGCTTCAAGGGGCGGGCGCAAATCGAGAAGGTATTCGTCGAGCTGCGGAAATTCCGCGGCGGAATAATCGCGCGAATGCTTGATGATTCCTTCGCGAACCTCAAACGAAAGATTCAACCCGGGAAAATCGAGATAGCGCTGCTCAAATTGTTCCACGATGCGAAGCGCGTGCAGATTGTGACTGAAATGGCCGCCCCGGGCGAGCATCAATTCATTCAGTTTTTTTTCGCCGGCATGGCCAAAGGGGGGATGACCGATGTCATGGACGAGAGCTAGGGCCTCCGAGAGCTCGGCGTTCAAGCCCAGGGCGCCGGCGACGGTGCGGGCGATCTGCGCGACTTCGAGGGTGTGCGTCAAGCGGTTGCGAAAATGGTCGGAATAGCGCGTGGTGAATACCTGGGTTTTGGCTTCGAGGCGGCGGAAGGCCCGCGAATGAATAATTCGATCACGGTCGCGAGCGTAGCAACTGCGGTACGGGTGAGCGGGTTCCGGATAGCGCCGGCCGCGGGATTGTTCCGCTGGCATTGCCCAGGGAGCAGGAGTGGGAACTGGTTCGATGGGCCGCTCCGATATGCTGCAGCTGATCCGCGGAATACTTAAGCGCGGAGCAGGTCAGGATTTTGGCGAAAGCAGGTCCAGGCCGCGGTCGGCCTGATCCGCGATCGTGGTGTCTGGAAATTCCTTCTTGATTTGCTGGTAGATGCTGGCGGCCTCCTTGGGATCGGAGTTGCGAAGGATGCCGGCAAGTTCCAGCAGCACAAATGGGCGCGGAACGAGGACGCTGGGCTTGCCCGCCAGAGCACGAAAGATTTTTACGGCATCATCAGGCTTGCCGGTGCGGGAGTAAATGACCGCCGTCTGATACTGCGCCATGGAGGTGAGCTCTTGGTCGCTGCCGCCGCTGATCTTCTTCAATTCTTCGATTGCCTGATTGTGGCGCTCCAGATCCTCGAGACAAAGCGCGGAGTAGTAGCGCGCGAGTCTTCCGGGATTCGTGTGCGGATATTTGTTGGCAACCTTGGTGAACTTTTGCAAAGCGTCTTGGACGCGCGCGGGCTCATCAGGATAGACGGGCTCGCGGGGATCGGCCGGATCAGCGGTCGCGCCAATGCGGCCCTGGTAAGCCTTCATGCCGGTATCGAAGGCGGCTGAGGCTTCCACCGTCTGGCGATCGACATAAACCCTCCAGCCGCCATAGCCGAGCGCCACCACCAACGCCACAGACACCACGATGAGCGTGAACTGCGCGTGAGAGATGACGGCTTCGGCGCCATGCTCGATGGTTTCCTTGATTTTGTCCTGCTTCAGCTCTTTGCGCGAAATATGATCGGACACAGACGCTCTCCCGATTGACCTCGAACCAATAATCGTAACACAGGATCCCCATCGCCGGCGGGTTCGCTAGCCCAGGCTGCGGGCGCGAAAGAGCAGATTACCTTTGCGCTCGAAAAATGCCTGGCGATCTCCAAAGAGCCTCAGATGGTGCTAATTTTAGACTATGCAGACGGCGTGCATTCACTGTGGCACGGAGCACTTGCTGAAAGATGGGCAGTTCGGCGGCCATTCGAAGGTGCAATTCAAATGCTCAAAATGCGGTAAGACCACGATCGTGGAGATCAAGCGGCGCGTGGATTCCACCGTGGTCATGTCACCGCTTCCCTCCTTTGCTCGCGCGGACGCCAGTACTTCAAACCTGCAATTGCCGCCGGCCGATCCTGGGCTGCGGCTGCCTGAAAAAACGAAGGTTGTGCTTAGCGTTTTGTCGGGCCCATCGAAAGGCGAGAGCCATACGCTCGCAAAGCCGCGTGTCGTGCTGGGCCGCAAAGGCGCGGACATTCCGCTAAGCGATCCTGAAATTTCTCGGCATCATTGCCTGCTGGAAGTGCGAGAAACGTACATCAATCTTAAGGACATGGATTCGACCAACGGCACCTTCTTCGACGAAGAACGCGTGCGCGCGGCCATGTTGCAGGACGGCACCGAGTTTCGCATCGGCGGAAGCTTGATTCGCGTGAATTTCCAGCCGAAGTAGCTTGCCCCCGCTCCTCCCCGGGGTGGTTGCGCTCGATTCCTCAGATTGGCTTTGTGAGATACTAGCGTCGATTCCAAAATTGTCCGGAGTCCGATGAATCGTCTCTCCGCCTGCCTGATTACATACAATGAGGAACACAACCTGCCACGCGCATTGACTTCGCTTGCTGGAATCGCCGACGAAATTGTGGTGGTGGACTCCGGGAGCACCGACCGGACGGCGGAAATTGCCCGTGCGCACGGCGTCTCCTTCTTTGAACGGTCTTTCACCAATCATGCCGATCAGAAAAACTATGCGGCCTGGTGTGCCAGCAACGACTGGATTTTTCTGCTGGATGCCGACGAAGAGATGAGCACTGAACTGCGTAACTCCCTGCGGGAGTGGAAGCAGAGCGAGCCGGAATTCGCAGTTTACCAAATGGCGCGCCTGACCTGGTACCTCGGTGCGTGGATTCATCACTCGCGATGGTATCCCGATTTTCAACGAAGGCTTTACCGCCGGGACCAAGCGAGCTTTTCCGGCATGATCCATTCGGCCCTGCGCTTCGAAGGAAAGGCGGGCTCACTGAATGGGAACTTGCTGCACTACACGATCCGCACGTTTGCGGAGCACCAAGCCAAAGTCGAAGGCTACACAACAGTCATGGCGCAAGAATTGTTCTCCCAGGGCCGGCGGAAATGGAGAGCGGCCATGTGGCTGGCGGCGCCATGGAGCTGGTTTCAGAATTACGTGCTGCACCTTGGGTTTCTCGACGGGCATCGCGGATGGCTCATCTCGCGGATGGCGGCGCGCGGGACCTGGCTGAAATTCAAGAAGCTCGGAAGGCTTGTCGAGACGGAGCGCCGGGCCAGCGGAGCGCGGACGCCATGAGGGTGTTTTATGCGGATCTGGAGCGAGAATGGCGCGGCGGGCAAAGCCAGGCATGGCTGACCCTCCGTGGATTAGGCGAGCGCGGACATGAGGTCGAGCTGCTGGCGGCACGCGATTCGCCGCTTGCGAATCGCGTGTTCGAAGCTGGGATCACCGTTCATCAAGTTCCGCGATTCGGTTTGCGCGTCTGGGCTGCTCGCGCCATGCGCAGTTTGATCGCCCGCGGACGATTTCAGGTTGTTCATCTTAATGAGCCGCACGCGTTGACCGCGGCATGGCTGGCCGGGACGCACCAGCGGCTTCCGCTGCTGCTCTCCCGCCGAATTGGGTTCCCGCTTCAGAAAAACGCTGTATCGCAGGCACGCTACCGGGCCGTGGAACGGTTCTTAGCCAACAGCAAAGACGTGGCAAAAAGCCTGGTCGATTCAGGCATCGCGGGCGAGCGAATCTCCATCGTCAATGAAGGCGTGGAAATCTTTCCATTGCCTACACCGGAGCAACGAAGCAACGCACGGAAGCACTGGGGCGTGCGAGAAAATGAATTCTTGTTTGGGTGCGTCAGCGTATTTGTCCCGGAAAAAGGACACCGGCACTTGATCGAAGCCCTTCCCCTCGTGAGAGCGTTGCATCCGGAAGTGCGTCTCCTGCTGGCGGGCGACGGCGCCTGCCGTGCGCAACTGGAGGCGCTTGCAAAGCGTCACGGACAGGCCCAAGCGGTGCTTTTCCCGGGATTCGTAAAGGATGTCGCCGAAGTGTACGCGGCCCTCGATGCCTTCGCATTTCCGTCGGAGTTCGAAGGTCTGGGAACCGCCCTGCAAGCAGCGATGGCTGCAGGCCTGCCTTGCATTTCGACGAAGCGAGGGGCGCTCGGCGAAGTAGTGGATGGCGACCGAACTGCTCTGGTGGTTGAGCCCAATGGCAAGGAATTTGCCGTCGCCATACTGCGGCTGATCAATGATGCAGTGCTTCGAAAACAACTCAGCGAAGCAGGCCGGCGCGAAGTGCAGGAACGGTTTTCGGCTGGACGCATGGTGGAAAACACCATTGGTGTCTACCAGGATGTCCTCGAGAAAACGACGCCGGGCTGATCAAGCCCGGCGCTCCAGAGCCGCTTCTTCCCCGGGGACACCGGCAGATCAAATTCCTAGAACGCAAAACGCTCCGGTGAGGCTCGGCGGAAATAAAAAGATGAAGCGCCTGGCAGATCTTTTGAGCTCCGCCAAGCGCTTCAGGACTTCTAGTAACTATTGCACCAGTTTTCTGTCTTCTCTTGTTCCAGGCGTTTCCCTCCTATCCGCTCGCCGTTTTACGTCAAGCTATCTTGGGGATTGAACAACCCATCGCCCCTTTGGCTCGAGGAACTCCACGCCAATGGCAAAGCCGTCGCCTTGCAATTGTTGGCAGTAAGCAACCCGGGCCGAGGAACGAAACTCTCCAGTGCGCGAGGCAAATACCAATTGATCGCCTTGTTCCCAGCGGCGCACACTTACCACACGCGCGCCGCGCACACTCACATTTTCAGTAAAAGTCGACTCTGAGCCAGGAGCACGGCCGTGGCCTTCGATCAAAACGGGGATTTCCATCAGAATGCGTCGTTCAGTTCTGTTAAGTACAAATCTCTTCCGGTGAGCCATGTTCTTGATCATCCTCACAGGCACGCGGCAATGCGCGCGAGATTTTGAACGCTGCTTCTGCCATGGTTCTTCATGGCATAGAGCGCGCGGTCCGCAGCGCCGAGAAGTTTCTCGGGCGTGTCGCCATCCTGCGGGAATGCCGCGACGCCCGCGCTAACAGAAACCGCAGGGCGCTCCGTTTCAGCGGAGAGACGCTCGCGGATTCGAGAGACGACGCGCGAGGTGATGTCCTTGCCGGCTTCCGGCAATACCAGCGCGAATTCATCGCCACCGTACCGCGCGGCGGTGTCAATCGCACGGGAATGGTTGCGCAGAATCTTGGCGATACGCACCAATGCACGACTGCCGGTCAGGTGTCCGTACTGATCGTTGATGACCTTGAGGCCATCCATATCGAGAAGCACGATGCTGAATGGGCGCTGCGTGCGGCGTGAACGGTCCAGCTCCGCTTCGAGAACGCTGATGAGCCGCCGATAATTCGACAACCCCGTGAGTGGATCGGTGACGGCCATCGTGCGCACCTGCTCGAAGAGGCGAGCCTGATCCAGCAACGCTCCGGAAAGCATAACGACATAGCTGGTTATCTTGCTTAACTCCGCCAGAAAAAACGGGCCATCAAAGAGTTGCCGGGAGAAAGCCACCGATGCGTGGCAGACAACATTGAGCGCGGCCACCATAAACAGCGAGTGATCGAACAGGCTGGCGGCGCTTCTCTTGCCCCCGTCGTTCTTGAGGCGCTGGCGAAAACAGACCGCGGCGATCAGGAACAGCGCCGCCGGGAGCAGATCCCAAGGACGGGACAGCAAGTTCGCGGCGTGCGCGACGGGCGCGGAGGGTGCGGCCAGAAACGCGGCGCTGGTCAGGTAGGCCGCCAGGGCGACCACTAGCATCGCGGCGGCCGTCTCCTTGCTAGGCTGCCGGGCGGTGGGCATGTAGCGCTCCACGGCGATGGCGGCAAGCAACAGAACGGCAAGCAGGGTGCGGCTCACCATCCAACCCATAGGGATTCGCGAGAGCGCCAGGGCACCGGAGATCAGCGAGTCATTTAGACCAAAACAGCTGACCGTCTCAATGATCCCAGAAAGCACAAATCCGAAGGCCAGAATCAATGCGGTGCGATCATGGGTCCCGCGGAACCGCACCAGGGCATTGGCGGCATAGGAGAAACACAGTAACGTTCCGCCAACTTCTAGATATAAATAGCTTTGTGGCGAACCTGCAGCGCTGATTTGCCGCAGGTAGAAGACTGCGGCAAGAAAGAGGAAGAGGGAGACGGCGGCGGTGGCCATCAGGACACGCCTGTGGGCCTTTCGCGCGGCGACCGAATCGCCTTCGCTGCGGAGAAACCCGATGATCTTGCCCCAACTACCCACAACATCCCCCAAATACCGATGAAAGACAGTCAACCACCAAGGAATGCAAGTTTGTGCCCCTTTCGACTGGAAATTCGTGCCCGTAAATAGCTGAAACTACCTAACTTATATAGGCGTGTCGAAGAGGAGGGTGATCTTGGGACCGTTGCGAGACACTGCACTTGCCCACAATCTGAAGGAGTTGGGCATTATCATTGTTGTTTCGTTAGAGTTACCTGGCGGATAGCCAGTATCAAAGAAAAACTCGAGACTGTCTCAGCCTGAGACAGTCTCAGCAGTGGCACGGTTAGCTAAGCCGGCCCGGCATGCACTAAAGCTTGGGCTTTGGGGGAGGCAACTCCCGAGCCGCTACGGTATCGGCGAAGGCACAGGTCTTATGCGAGCCATCGCAGAACGGCTTGTTGGCGGAGTGCCCACAACGGCAGAGCCCAATGGTGGTGCGTCCGGCCAAGCCAAAGGGCTTGCCTTCGGGATCCAAGATCTCAAAATCGCCTTCCACGCGCAGGGATCCGTTGTGATTGACAGTAATTTTCGTGGCCGCCATTTTTTCTCCCTAGCGAAACAGAGTATGCCCACCGTCCTTCCGAGCGCCAAGCACAAATGCGGCCCGAACGAGGCCGGCGCATTTGTCCTCACCTGGCACCACCTCCTGAGGACCAGTCAGTACTTTGGAACAGACGGATCAACCTCGTCGGACCAAGCGAGGATGCCGCCTTTCAGGTTGAGGATCTTGCGGAAACCAGCCTTGCGCAAGAAGTCCACGGCCTCGGCAGAACGCTTCCCGCTGCGGCAGTGCGCTACGATTTCCCGCGATGAATCAAGTTCGTGGACGCGCCGCGTCAGCTCTCCGAGAGGGAGGAGATGTCCTTGGAGATTGCAGATCTGGTATTCGTGGGGCTCACGCACATCGAGAATGAATAAATCATCTCCACGATCGAGCCTGGCTTTAAGCTCGCGTGGAGTGATCTCCGGCACGACGACCGACGGGCCGGGAGCTTCTTCGCCGCGCACGCCGCAGAATTCGTAATAATCGATGAGCTTGGTGATCGTCGCATGTGTTCCACACATCGGGCAGTCGGGATTCTTGCGCAGCTTGAGTTCACGGAACTTCATCCCGAGAGCGTCAAAAAGTAGCAAGCGTCCCACGAGATTATCTCCGCGACCGAGGATCAGTTTGATCGTTTCCATTGCCTGGATGGAGCCGACGATCCCGGGCAAAACGCCGAGGACGCCGCCTTCCGCGCAGGAGGGCACCAACCCTGGCGGAGGCGGTTCAGGATAGAGGCAGCGGTAGCACGGGCCATCGGGCATTCCGAAAACGGTGGCTTGCCCTTCAAACCGGAAAATCGAGCCGTACACGTTTGGCTTTCGCAGCAAAATGCAAGCGTCGTTGACAAGATACCGCGTGGGGAAATTGTCGGTTCCGTCGACGATGACATCAAAGTCCTTGAACAGTTCAAGCGCGTTGGCACTGGTCACCTGCGTTTCGAATGACTGAATCTGTATGTCCGGGTTAAGGTTCGCCAGGCGGGAGCGCGCGGCTTCGCTCTTCGGCTTGCCGACGTCGCTGGTGCCAAAGGTAACCTGACGCTGGAGATTGGTGAAGTCGACGACGTCAAAATCAACAAGGCCAAGTTTGCCAACGCCCGCGGCGGCCAGATACAAGCCAAGCGGTGCGCCAAGCCCACCCGTACCGATGAGCAATACCTTGGCGTTCTTCAGCTTGAGCTGCCCCTCCATGCCGACTTCCGGCATGATGAGATGGCGGCTGTAGCGAAGGATTTCTTCGTTCGAAAGGCTCGCGGCCGGTTTTGCGCCGGCCGGCGGCTGTGTGGTTGCGGCCATTGCGTTTCTCTGCTCCTTCAAATTCCAATTCCACTTCGAAAGAACAAGCCGCCAAGAGGATTCCTCTTGGCGTTTCCCCCGGCTGGTCGAGGGGGCTCGAACCGGCGGCGCTAAATGCCGCCGCCCGCGATGGACGGAATAATGCTAATCGTATCGCCATCCTTCGTGGGCGTGTTCTCCTTCGCCAGATAGCGAATGTCCTCATCGTTGACGTACACATTGACGAAGCTGCGCAGCTTGCCGTCTTCGGTAAAGAGATGTTTGCGGAGTTCGGCGAATTCCGTGGTCAGATGACCCAGCGCTTCGCCGACAGTCCGTGCACTGAACTCGGCCGAATCACGCTTCCCCGCATAGGGGCGGAGCGGCGATGGAATCATTACTCTCACGGGCATCTCATTTCTCCATAGTGCTGAAACCACTGGCCTAGACCGCGGCGCGGTGGCGAATCTCGATCCCCTCGGGCGAAAACTCCGTGCGGTCGTCGTTCAAACGCCAGGAGCTCATGTCCTGGGGCGCGCCGTTCTGTACACTAACGATGATGTAGCTGTACCACGGCCAGGCGTGCTCGCGGTCATACTCGCTCGGCCGCGCCGGATGGTCGGGATGCGAATGATACCAGCCGACCACTTCAAGGCCTTGTTCGCCTGCCGCCTTCTCCGCCGCGCGAACGTCCTCTGCGGTCACCGCAAAGCGGTTGTGCGGCGAATCGTCTCGCCGATTAACGAGCGGAAAAAGTTGCAGGATCTCCCGAGCGGGCGTGAGCGCGTCCCTTCCCCGGTCATTCTCACAGACGGAGGTCGAATCGCGTCCAAGCAACGCGCCGCAGCATTCGTGTGGGTAAGTCTCCGCGCCATGCGCGCGGATTTTCTCCGCGAGTTGTCCGCTGATCCACAGTGCTGCTGGGTCCGCCATCACTATTCTTCATCCCAGAAACGTTCGTTCAGGTACTTCAAAGCGGAATCCGCAAATACGGTGACGACAACGGCTTTCGCATCCTGGGGGATTCCCGCGGCAACCCGGAAGCAACCCAGCAGCGACGCCGCAGCGCTGGGGCTGACCAGCAAGCCTTCTTCCCGCGCCAGGCGTTTCACCAGCCGGTAGGCTTCTTCCGTGGAAACCTGCAAGTTTTCGTCGGCCAGCGTGTCATCGTAAATCGCCGGGCGGATGGCCGTGGGCATGTGCTTCCACCCTTCCAGGCCATGAAAGGAGGCGTCGGGCTGCAGGCTCACGCAGTGGATTCCGGGATTAAGCTCTTTGAGCCGCCGCACCGTTCCCACAAACGTACCGCTGGTACCGAGCCCGGCGACAAAATGCGTAACGCGGCCGGAGGTCTGCTGCCAAATCTCGTTGGCCGTGGTGCGATAGTGCGCCTGCCAATTCGCAGGATTACTATACTGGTCTGGGTAAAAATATTTGTCAGGATTTCCCGCGACGATTTCGCGCACTTTGCCAATCGCACCGTCGGTGCCTTCATCGCCCGGAGTGATCACGAGCTCCGCGCCGAAGGCCCCCAGGATCCGCTTGCGCTCGTGCGAAGCGCTGTCCGGAAGGCAAAGCCGCACGGGAAAACCGAGCGCCGCGCCGATCATCGCGTAGGCAATGCCGGTGTTGCCGCTGGTCGCGTCAATGATGGTCTTGTCCGAGCGCAGTGCCCCGCTGGCCAGACCAGCCTGAATCATGCCCAGCGCCGGCCGGTCCTTCACTGATCCGCCAGGGTTGAACCATTCGGCCTTGGCACAGAATGCCACGTTAGGGAATTGCTGGCCGACGCGTTCCAGCCGCAGCAAAGGCGTGTTCCCAATGCGGTCCAGCAAGGATTCACCCGTCCGGCCCGGCTGAGCCGTTGATTCGCGGGGAGATGCAGCGATGTGACCCGTGGTGGACATGCCCTGGTTCGAGTCTCTCCTCCCGGCCAAAACTACCCGGGATATCCGACCATTTTACTCCGAATTGGATGCGTCAGCCTAGCCCGTAGATATAATCAGCCTTTTCATGAAAACCTGAAACGCCATGACCCTCAACATCACCATATCCATAAGCATCATGGCCGAGCGTCTTCACCAGCGAGTTAACGGATAGTGCTCATTGCCTTGAATTTGCTGAAAGAGTAGGCTTGGCGCAATTACACTACATGCCACTGGCGCGATCTTCGACGGTCAGCGTGCAACTGGATTTTTAGAGGGTGCCGATGTCCCAGCTTGCAAAATTTCCCCTGAAAAATGGCGGCTTCCTGGCAGTGGAAGTCGATGCGGTGGACAGTCCGGGTAGCCGAGTCATGCGCGGTTCACCTTCGGCGGACGTCCTCGCCGAAGCCAGTGACTCGTTTGAAGCCGCGCTGGAGAAGGTGCGCAGCGCTGCCGAAGCCATCCTCACTCAGCTTCGCTCACTGGCCCAGCCGCCCGACGAGGTGGCTGTCGAATTCGGCGTGAAGATGAACGCCGAAACGGGAGCGATCATTGCCAAGGCCTCGGGCGAGGCCAACTTCAAGATCAACCTCATGTGGAAGAAAACTCCAGCAGGAAAGTAAGCCGTGACTATGACGTACGACGATTTCGATCTGCAGATTGAGCCAGCCGGCGAGAAGTTTCGCGTTCGCTTGTTGAATGCGCCGACCGGGCAGGCCACCACGGAGTTTGTGCCGCCCTTTACAGAAATCGAAGTCGCCAATTTCTTGAGCCGCATCGGGCAGGTCCGCCGCACCATGCGTCGCGTGGACGCTCCCGAATTGCAGGCCGCTAAGGAATTTGGCGGCAAGCTTTTCGGCGCGATCTTTTCCGGCGAAATGATCGCCCAGCTTCGCGGCAGCATGGAGCAAGCTTCCGACAAGGACCACGGCTTGCGGATTCGATTACGCCTTACAGATGTTCCGTCATTGGCCGACTTGCCGTGGGAATTCTTGTACGATGCGAATCAGAATCATTTTCTGACCACTTCGACTGAAACGCCCGTCGTGCGTTTCCTGGATCTGCCGCAGCGGATTGCGCCGCTCCGTGTCGCCTTGCCTCTACGGGTGCTGGTAATGATCGCCAGCCCCAGAAATCTAAAACGCCTTGACACCGAAGGCGAATGGGCACGGCTCCAGGAGTCGCTTGGGGATTTGGTGAGTGCTGGTCAACTCGTTATCGAGCGTTTGCCTGCAGCTACGCTTGACGCGTTGCGGTTGCGTGCGCGTGGCGCTCCGTTCCATGTATTTCATTTCATCGGTCACGGAGGTTTTGACGAAGCCGCACAGGACGGCGTACTGCAATTCGAGGATGAATCAGGGATGTCCTATCCCGTTCGCGGCGAAATGCTGGGCATGCAGCTCCACGATCACCGCTCGTTGCGGCTGGCGGTGCTGAACGCCTGCGAAGGAGCGCGCAGTTCCAGGCAGGATCCGTTTTCTGGCGTGGCCCAGAGTCTCTTGCAACAACGCGTGCCCGCCGTGATCGCCATGCAGTTTGAGATCAGTGATGCGGCCGCAAAAGTGTTCGCCCTGGAGTTTTACCGCGCGGTGGCGGAGGGCAATCCGGTGGATGCCGCCGTGTGCGAATCCAGAAAGGCGCTTTTCAAGGAGGAGTTTGGGCAGGAATGGGCCACTCCTGTCCTGTACATGCGCTCGCAAGAAGGCCAGCTGTTTGAGTTGCAAGCTGTGGTAGCGCCACCGTTTCCTGACAAAGAGCTGAAGAAGAGGGAACTTGAAGAAGCACAGAAGCAGGCGGCTGCCAAAGCGGAAGATGAGCGCGCTGCGAAAGAGGAAAAAGAACGCCTTACACGTGAAAAGAAAGAGCAGGAGCAACTAGCCCTAGAAAAAGCAGAGGCTGACCGACAGGCTGCCGCCAAGGCAGAGGCCGAGCGCGTGGCTGCACTTGAGGCAAAAGCAGAGCGTGCCGCGCAGGCAGAGAGAGAACGCCTTACGCGCGAAAAGAAGGAGCAGGAGCAACTAGCCCTCGAAAAAGCAGAGGCTGACCGGCAGGCTGCCGCCAAGGCAGAGGCCGAGCGCCTGGCACAAGCCGAGAAACAACGCCGCGAACAGGAAAAGGCCGAACAGGACTTCCTGGCCCTTGCCAGGGTGGAGGCTGAACTGCGGACCGCGGAGACAATCGAAGCAGCGCGTGCCGCAAATGCCGAAAAGGAACGCCAGGCCAAAGAAGCAGCAGAAGCCGCGCGATCGCTTCGTCAACAGGAAGAAGCCCAGCGTCGAGCCAAAGAACGGTTGGAATACGAGCGGCTCCCGCGCGAAAAAGTGGAAGCGGATCGCCGGAGAGGAGAACAAGCAGTGGCAGGAAGCCGCTCTCCGGGCCTGGTCCGGAGCGCCTGGCTGATCCTCCTGGCCATACCCATTCTCGGGCTGGCTGCCTGGGTTGCGCGCTCCTACCAAGTACGCCGCGCCGCCTTGCGAAACCCGGAGCTGCACTTTCAGAACGGCGAGATGCTTCGTGCCCAGAAGAATTTCAGCGGCGCGGTGACCGAATACCGCGAGGCGATCCGCCTCAAGCCGGACTACCCTGCTGCGCACGCCGGGTTGGCCAACGCCTTGGCAGACACAGGAGAACTTGACAACGCGATTAGGGAATTTCGAGAGATTGCGCGGCTGAATCCGAGCGACCCTTCCGCTCACCAAGCGCTGGGAGAGTTGCTCTCGAACAAGGGCGAGCTGGACGCAGCCAAAGCAGAGTTTCTAACAGTCATGCAGTTGAAGACGAAAACCTCCGAACCGCTCCGGGAAGCTGCGAACAACCTCGTTGACAAAGAGGAAAACGTCCTGCCCACTCCGGACCCGGCGGTGGAGACGCCTCCGAAGAAAAGTGCGATCCTGAAGGTGCCTCCAACGCGCGTACGCCAAGGTGGGATCGTACGGCCCGCAAAGCTGCTTCACCGCGTGGAGCCCACGTACCCGCCGCTGGCAGCTCAGGCGCACGTCTCAGGAACGGTGCGCTTGCACGCCAACGTAGGAAAGGACGGGTCCGTTCTCGAAGTTGAAGCACTTTCCGGGCCCCCCTTGCTGTTGCAGTCCGCCATGAATGCCGTGAAACAATGGCGCTACAGCCCCGCGCTCTTGAACGGACATCCGGTGGAAGTGGATACCACGATCGACGTGGAATTCCATGCCACGGGCGTCGCTCCAAGCCTTGGAGCGGAAACCAAGGGACCAAGCACCGCCTCTGGAAACGGCACTTCAACAGCAACGACACCGCCTCCGGCGGCCAAGTCTCCCTGCACCTTTGGCAAAGTTGAATTCTCGGAGCAAGGAAACCGGCTGGTTGGAAACGTGCCGTATACCTATCAAGGCAGCTATCCTCTGGACGCGGTCGCGCTGCGCGGGATTCCATTGAAGAAGGACAAGCAGCAGGTTTCTGGACTCACTTATGGCCAGTCCACACTGAAAGCGGCGAGTGGCACGGCTCCCTTCTCCGTGGTGGGCCACCCCACCTTGAACCATCAGGAAGAAGAAAGCTTCTACTTGGTCATCTCCATCGTGGTCAAGCAAAACAATGCGCTCGTTTGCGGCGAATTGGTGCCCTATCAGCGAAAGTGGTGAGCAAAGATCGAAACATGCCGAGCGGCGCCGGTCCCTCAACGCTGCGGCCGAGGTTCCCCAGCGCGGCGCGGGCGCCGGCGCCAATCCGCTAGCCCCTCGCTGCGGCATCAAATCACAACTAGAGGACTTAAGCGACGCCAGTCCTGTGAATATCCAAGTATGAAGTGGGTCAACGTCCTCACGAACTCCGATCGCTTTACAGGTGGCTCTACATTCATTACTCTCAAAGACCATGTGGAATGTCGAAGAACGGTTCTCACCGAAAGCCATCGAGAGTCTCGCGGCACTGGGGTTTGCCGTGGGCAGCACACGCGGCGTGGTGCGGGTGGAAAAATACGGCTGCGGCGCGGAGTTCCGCAAAGGCACCGACGACCTCTACGAGATGACCATTATTCCCACCATCATGCTGAAGGGCCAGTTCACGCGGTTGTGGGATGCCGGCTACCAGAAGTTTTTGCTCACCGACGAAGGACTGAAATTGCCGGCGCTCGCGACGCATCTCCACAGTCTGCGGAAGTTCAACGAAGAATTGCGCACCGCTCTGGGTGTTCCAACCTTCTACAATGAAGCGCTCGGTTCCGTCAGCCAGGTCAGCGTTTACGACCGCGTCAAGGGCCGCAAAGGCGACGTTCCGGACGAAACCGTCGGCGCACACGTTGCCGGCGGCGGTCACTAGAATCGCTGATCTTCTTCCGGGAAGTCTCAGCTGAAGGTTTCAGCTTGCCCGGCATCCCGAAGCTGGCGCCGGAACTGCTGCGGATCCACACGATGCTTCGCCGCCTTCCTCTGGCCGATGAAGATCACAGGAATATCCCAACGGTAGCGCTCCTGGAGGACGGGATCATCATCTATGTTGACTTCTCGGAGGGTGGCGCCGAACTCTCGCAGGAGCGGCGCGATGACAGTCTTGGCTTCCTCGCAGAGGTGGCACCCCGGACGCGTGTAGAGAGTTACGTCGCGCGGGCCGCAAGCAGCGAGACGGATGTCTTCGGTATGAGCGCTCATCGTTGTGCTGCGAAGTTGCATCTTACCGGGGAGCGCGCACCGTTGGGAAGAACGGGCGCATAATGATCAGGCAGTCGGTAAGGAGTAGTTCAAAAAAAAAGGCGGAGCGAAATGGGAAGAGTTGTAGCGCTGATGGACGATTTGTTCTTCCAGATGAAGCTGGCGGAAACCGCCAAACAGCTGGGCGTGGAAGTAAAGGTGGCCACGAACGGTGAGGCATTGATGGGGCTTATGGCGACTGAATTAAGACTCGTCATCGTTGATTTAAACGCTCGGAGCCAGCCGATCGCGGCCATTGAAAAGTTGCGGCAGACGCGCAAGGACGTTCGCGTGGTCGGCTTCCTCTCGCACGTGCAAACAGAGCTTGCTGCTCAAGCGCAGGCGGCGGGATGCGATGAAGTTCTGCCGCGCTCGAGTTTCACCGAAAATCTGGCGGCGATACTGAGCATGGCAAAGGATTGACGTGAAATCACGGGAATCGAAGATGCGTGGACGAATCTTTTTCCTCAGCGGCGCCATGCTGCTGGCAGCCGCGAACGCCCGTTCCCAAGATTCCAGTTCCAACCCCGGCGGAAGCACCGCGAGCGCGTCGAGCGAAACTACCGCCACAGACGGACCCAGCGTCGCGCTGAAAGCCGTGCTTTCCGCGGCTTGTTCCCAAAACCAAACCGAGTTTGTGCGCTTTCTCACGGTTCGCAACCGGGAAGCGTTTTCCCGCATGACTTCCCCGGCCCGTGTCGCGTTGATGAGGCGCTTCGTGCTTTTGGATGAGCCGGGCAAACCCACGGCGTCGGGAAATCCCGTGGGCCGTCCGCTTCTTCGCTGCCAAACCCCCGAGGTCACCACGGAGATGCAGATTGGCGGTACCGAACTCCGAAACAATATTGCCTTTCTCCCCATGGAAGTCCGCGATGCCAGCGATACCACCGGCGCAAGCGTCCACCGGATCACCATGGGTATGGTGCGTGAGGACGGAGAATGGAAACTGCTCTCGCTGGGATTGCTTCTCCTGGATCTTCCCGCGCTGGAAGTGGAATGGGACGCTGCCGAGATGGAAACGACGGAGCGCAACGCCATCGAAGCTCTAAACAAAGTTTCCGCCGCCGTGGAGATCTACCGCAACAAATATTTGCGCTTGCCCGAATCTCTGGCCAACCTGGGGCCGCCCCTTCACGGCGCGGCGAATGGCCAGGCCGCCGGGCTCCTCGATTCCGACCTCGCCAAGGGGATGAAAAACGGGTACGCCATTCGTTACGTGATTGTCGGCGCGAGCACGCTTGGCGCTCCGGCAAAATACGAGCTGGCTGCGACTCCGCTGCAGTACGGGCGCACCGGACGCCGGTCGTTGTTCCGCGATTCGCATGGCGCTCTGCACGCTGCTGACCGGCGTGGTGCGGTCGGCAGCGAAGCCGACCCCAAAGTGGAGTAAGACCGGCCAGGCATGCAGTTCGGCGAATAAAAGAATGATCCCCAATATTGGCGCGCTTGGCCGTTGGCACCGTCTGAAAATCTCCGCTCAATCCTGGTCATGGCGTGAGCCTGGTTTGTGCTCCGCAAGACTTGGCGCTACTATCGTGCGATTCGCTATGCCTTCGAGACCGCCAGCGCCATTCTTTTTTCTCTTGCTCGCACTTTCGGTGCTCGCCCCGGTTCGGGCGGCAGCCCAGTCACAAAACAATTTCGCCTACGGGCCTCTTCCGGTCTTCGAGCTTCATAGCGGGTTCTGGATTAATCTTCATCACACCCTCTATCACGAAGCTAGGCAGCGAACCGCCGCCGCGTCCCTGAACAAGAGCGCCGGACCAGCGCTGCACACCGTGCCGGATGCGAAACCCGTGCTCCCGCCTGCGGAACAGCCCATCTGGGACGAAGCCGTTGCTTACTACGTTTCGAATTACGCCGCCAAGGACTTGCTCTTTTCGAGCGAGCTCATCCAGTTGAAAGATCAGCTGGGCGATTTCGAGGATTGCGATGAACTCTCTGGCCGGAAGCGAAAATTCTGCGACGCCGGCTTGCCCGCAAAGCTGACGCAGGTCTTGGAAGCCGCCGCGCCCGTCTACCGCGCACATCTTTGGCCGGACCACGATCGCGCCAACCGCCGCTGGATCATGCGCGTTGCCCCGCTCGTGCGCGAACAGGGCGTGGGCCTCTCGGAACGGCTTGCCGACATTTACCAGACGCGCTGGCCGCGCGAAAAAATCCGCGTCGACGTTACGGGCTACGCCAATTGGACGGGCGCCTATACCACCGCCGATCCCTTACGGGTCACCATCTCCAGCCTGGATTCACGCAATCAGGGCGTGGAAGCCCTTGAAGTTCTGTTTCACGAAGGCTCGCACGGTATCGCCGAGCCGGTGCAGGCCGCCATTATTCGCGAGTGCCGCCAGCGCGATAAAGCCATCCCCCGCGACCTCTGGCACGCCCTGGTTTTCTACACCACCGGTGAAGTTATCCGCCCGGTGCTTGGCTCTTCCGGCGCGACTGCCGGTGACCAGGACAACGGCAGCGTCCCAGGCGGCTACACTCCCTACGCCGTGCGCGAAGGCCTCTATCAGCGCGGCTGGAACGAGTACTTCAAATTACTGCAGAAATTCTGGCAACCCTACCTTGACGGCAGGGCCTCCTTCGACGACGCTATCGCCCGCATGGTCTCTTCCCTATAGCAGTCGCTATTTTGCCCGCTCTGTGCCAGCCCATTGAGCGGTCTCGCCCCGCAAACCGCTGCTCAATCAATCTTGCCTCGCAGTACGGTCACCGACGCTTTCGCCAGTGTCACTAGCTCACCGCTCTTCGCGGAATGCGTGGTTCTTGCCGCGGGGCCGTCCGGATCCGCATGGCTCTTGGCCCCTTCGGGATGCCAGTGGTACTGTTCGGCCCCAAACGTTACCATCGTCAGTGGCCCGCTGAAGTGCGCCGCCTGCTGGCCGTGCGCATCGGCAAACTCGATCTTCACTGCATGCGCATTCGACGGATCTTTGTTGATCAGCACCAGCGACCATTCACCGCCGGGCCGCTTCACCGCGTAGGCCGTCACCAAGACGTGCCCGGCGTCGTCTCTTACGTCCGCTTCGGCCGGAAACAGTTCATGTACGCCCGCGCCATGTTTCACCCATTCCAGGTTAATCATCTGGCTCGCGAAGTATTGCGAGGTGTGTTGCTGAATTTCCAGCTTCTCGTTCGCTACGAAATTCCCGTAGGTGCTGTATCCATGGCAGCCCGGGCGCAGCGGCTCCGGCTGAATCGGTGAATGGTAGAACACCGCACCGCCACTGGCGAGAAACGATCCGGCATTGTCCGCCAGCCACAGCGCCGCGAAGGTGTCCGCCATCGGCTGGGTCAGCCCCCAGGAGACGTTGCTCTCCGTGATCATCAGTGGCACGTTCTCCGGCACGCCGTCCTTGCGCCACTCCTCGAGGAGGTGCTTCACCAGCTCCGGTTCGCGATAGAGGTCTGACCAATTGATTTCGCAGGGCGGAAAGGGATAGTGCTCGAACGAGACAAACGCCAGGTCCTGCATCCGGCCATGCTCCTTCAAATAATCGATGAAGCGCCCCAGCCACGACGTCCTGGCCTGCGCGTCTGGCCACACTTTGATGTCTTCTGTGACGCCTTCAAATACCGGTCCGCCAAGCTTCAGCTTGGGGTCCATGCGATGCAAAGCCGTCGCCCACTGCAAGTACAGCGCTCCGTAGTCTTCCGGTGAGGTATTCTTCCCGTCCGGCTCTTCTCCTATTTCCACATACGAGATTGGATATCCGCGTTTCTCGATGTAAGCGATCTCCGCCACGGAGTCTTCCGGCGTCCCGTAGAGCAAGGAGACCGGGATCATGGCCGGCAGTTGGTTGGTGATTCCGCTGGTGAAAAACAGATCGAAGCCCGTTTGAACGCGGCTCGGCTCGATGTCCGCAGCCGTGTGCCAGGGATCCGTCGAAGAGACGTATACCGCCGTTTGGTTTTGCCCGGGCGCATGCGTGATGATGTCGATAAATTCACCGCTGGCCGCAAGATTTCCCGCGTAAATTTCATTCACTGCGTATCCCGCGCAATTGCGAGGATCATCACTCCCGTGCGTGTCGCAAGTGTTTGACGATTCCGTCATCCAGATCCGCAGGTAGCGCGTTTTCACGGGCGTATCCGATAATTTCAGCGCGCTGGTCCCTCCTTTTCCGTCCCGTACCTGGCCCCCGGGGAATAACAACCAGACTCCCCCGAGCGGCTTGCTGAAAGCATCTTCGCCGACCCAATATTCGACCGTATACTTCCGAGCATACGGATTCCCCCACGCAATTCGAAGGGCGTCGATCTCCTGCGGCGTTTCGAAATCGACCACCATCCACTGCGGGTTGCGCGCATCTTCCTCGCCGGTAAATCTCTTTGTGAGGTACGGATTGCTCTTCCAATACGAGGCCGCATCACCATCCGTCAGCCGCGAGTACTTGCCCTGCGGGGCGTCGCTTCGTGTGCTGCCTCGGTGCGGCAGCGAATATCCAAAGGAGAACCGCAAAAACCCCTGCGGTTCGGCGCTCCCGGTGAAGTAGCCGCTCTGGTGTGCCGGATCGCTCCACGTTCCAATGGGATTCCAATGCCACGCCGCAATTGTCAGTTCCGTGTTCTGCCGGTAGGTGATCGGTCCCCAGCCGGCCGAGAGCGACTCTTTAAGGATGGGCTCGCTGTAAACCTTGTCCACCAGGTTCGCCGGCAGGATGTCCATGGAACTGCCCAGTGCCTGGTCGGGATCGAATCTGATGGCCCGGCCAGCCGTGGTATCCACGCGGATGGTCTGTGCCGGGGCAGCCTTCCCGAGCAGGGCCATAGCGACTAGGAACAGCATGGGAAAGCCGCTTCGCCCGTTTACGCACCGCGAAGCCATCGTTTCGTTTCTCATTTCGGAGTGCACCCCCGGCTGCGGAAAGCGCTGGGCCTCGGATAGGACCACAAACGCTTGGCAAAGATCGAGCATTATATCGTTTCAATCGAGGAGAATCGCCATCTTGGTTCGGCATTCTCCCTCTTTCTCTGCTGCCCCTGGTTGTCCAGGACATACCGCCCGCGCGGCTCGCAATTGTTCGCCGGACACCAATATGCTAGGCTTTCTCTTGCAAGAAATCGCCCGGCCTAGCGCCACGCAAGCCCCTGCGACGCGCACGTTTTCTTCAGTTCGTCTCCGAAAGACCCGCTCCCCCGTGGGAAAGTCTCTCTGGGAAAGAGCAAGCCAGGGCGAGGCAGCCGCTTCGCGGTTGCACGCGAAGTGATCCGGCCCTGCCAGGGTCGCACCTGAAAAGGAAACGAACAAGCCCATGCCTGGCCCACAAACAGCCTCGAAGACCGAAAGAGAGCCGGTCGAGATCAAGCTGGCGCATTCTCCGGATTCCGATGATGCCTTCATGTTTTATGCCTTGGCCACGCACAAGCTCTCAACGCCCGGATACAAGTACACGCACGTCCTCTCAGACATCCAGTCCCTGAACGAGGCTGCGCTCACCGAAACATATGACGTCACCGCCATTAGCTTTGCTGCCTACCCCACCCTCCGCGACAAGTACATCCTGCTCGGTTGCGGCGCCAGCTTCGGCGAAGGCTACGGCCCCATCGTCGTTTCCACCAAGTCCTTGAAGCCAACCGAGCTTGCTGGCAAGCGCATCGCCGTGCCCGGCCTGAAGACCTCGGCCTATCTCACCCTCAAACTCTACGAGGCAAATTTTGAAGCGGTGGTTTTGCCCTTTGAGAAAATCATCGAAGCCGTTCAGAAGGAAGTGGTCGAGGCTGGCCTGCTCATTCACGAAGGGCAACTCTTCTTCCCTCAGCTGGGCCTACATCGCGTGCTGGACCTGGGCATTTGGTGGCAGGAACAAACCCGCTTGCCCCTCCCGCTGGGCGGGAACGCGGTGCGCCGCGCGCTGGGGCCAGTACTCGGCCGTCAGATCTCCAAGACCATTCGCGACAGCGTGTCCTACGGCCTCGAGCACCGCGAAGAAGCCTTGAATTATGCCATGCAATTCGCTCGCGAGATGGACGCCGAGCTAGCCGACAAGTTTGTGGGCATGTATGTGAACAAATGGACACTCGGCTACGGCGAAAAGGGCCAGCAAGCGGTAAAAGAGTTGATCAAGCGCGGTACCAAGGCTGGCCTGCTGCCGGGCCCGCCTACCGTCGACTTCCTCACCGAAGAATAGCCCCAGCGATTCTTTTCTCACTGTCTGGCGCTGGATCATTTCTCCTCGGGAGCAAAGCCGCGGCAGCTCGCCTTGACGGTATCCTGGGAATCACTTAGTGTCTTTGAACCGGCATGAGCATACGAAAGACCGTCTTTCTGTGTGTTTTCGTCGTTGGCCTGGCACCGCCGTTGGTTCGCGGCCAAGCTGCGGCAGAATTCCGCGACCGCCACCGCGATGCCCAGGGTTGGCCTGCAGAGGCTATTCGGGCCAGCCATGGCATGGTCGCTACCGACGAAGAACTTGGCTCTGAGGCGGGAGTCGCAATTCTCAAACGCGGCGGCAACGCTGTGGACGCTGCAGTAGCCGTGGCGTTTGCGCTGGCGGTCGTAGAACCCGCCGCAGGCAACATCGGCGGCGGCGGCTTCATGTTGATTCGGCTCGCGGATGGCAAGACCACGTTTCTCGATTACCGTGAGGTGGCGCCAGCAAAGGCCACCCGGGACATGTACATCACCAAAGACGGCCAGCTCGATAAAGAAGCCTCGGTCATCGGCTATCGCTCGATCGCTGTGCCTGGCACGGTCGCCGGCCTCACTCTGGCTCTGAAATCCTATGGCTCCATGAAGCTCGCCGATGTCATGGCCCCGGCCATTGGCCTGGCCGAAAATGGTTTCCCCATCAGCAAGAGGCTGGCCCATGAATTCGAAGAGGAGCGTGGCGGTCTCGAGCGTTTCACCGTCAGCCGCCATATTTTCCTGAACGACGGCAAGATGTTTCAACCGGGGGATACCCTACGTCAGCCGGAGCTGGCCGCCACGCTCAAACGGATTGCCAAGAACGGCGCCACCTCTTTTTACCGCGGCGAAATCGCTCACGTTCTGGTAGACGATGTGTCGCGCCTTGGGGGTCTGATCACCCTCGACGACCTCGCCAAATATCAGCCCAAAGTCCGCGAAGTTCTGCGCGCGAAATACGAAAGCAATGGTCATGCCTGGGAAGTCCTGACGTCTCCCCCGCCCAGCTCTGGCGGTGTGGCGATCATCGAAGCGCTGAACATGCTCGAAAGTGTTCCGCTCAAGGGCTGGGACGATGTCCAGAGTGTTCACATCGTTGCCGAAGTGATGCGCCGCGTCTTCGCGGACCGCGCCGCCTATCTGGCCGACCCCGACTATTCCAGTGTTCCCGTCGCCGGGCTCACCGATCCCTGCTACGCCAAGGAAATTTTCACCACCGTGGACCCGCAGCATGCCTCCTCGAGCAAAGTTATCAAGGCGGGCAATCCTCACACCTGCGGCCTGGCCGCAAGCAACGCGACGGCCGCACAGAACCTGGTCAGCCTCGGCGAAGGCCCGCACACGACTCATTTCTCCGTCGTGGATGGCGTCGGCAACGCCGTCGCCAGCACCTACACGCTCAACGACAGCTACGGTTCGCACGCCACCTGTTCCGCAGGTTTTCTCCTGAACGACGAGATGGACGACTTCACCACGCAGCCCGGCGTGCCGAATGCGCTTTTCGGACTGGTGCAATCCGAAGCCAATGCCATCGCTCCCGGACACCGGCCGCTCAGCTCCATGACCCCGACGATCCTGCTTCGCGATGGCCAACTCAGCTTCGTCACCGGTTCGCCCGGCGGTCCCACGATTATTTCCGCCACGCTCCTCAGCATCCTGAACTGGATGCGCCTTGGCATGGAGCCGCAGGCAGCCATCAACGCGCCGCGTTTTCATCACCAGTGGCTCCCCGATCGCGTCTTGTTGGAAACTGCTTTTCCCAGCAGCTTGGAGAGTGCGTTGAATGCTCGCGGCCACGCGACTCATCGCATCGGAAACCTGGGGCTCGTCAACGCGATCGCCATTGATCCGGTAACTGGTGATCGCCTGGGAGCAGCCGACCCGCGCGACGACGGCGCAGCCGTGGGATACTAAGAAGACTTAGAGATACACAGGGTGCGCAGCAACATAGTGCACGCTCACGTTGCGTCCAAGCACTCCGGGGAATTTAACAGGATCATGCAGAGACTACTCTCAACGTACATTTTCGTATCGCGAAAACTGAGGCCCGAACACCTGGAGCAGATTGCCGGGGCGGGCTTCCAGGGCGTGGAGATCTTTTGCTCGCGCGGGCATTTCGATTACACCGCAAAAACGGAAATGCAGGCCATGGCTGGTGCGCTCGCCCGTCACGGACTAACCCTTTCCTCGATGCATGCCCCGGTGAGCCGGGATATGAGCTCGACCCGCGAAGGTGGCACGCCGCTTTCTATCTGCGAAGTGGAGCGTGTAAGGCGGATCGAGGCAATGGACGAACTGAAGCGCGCTATCGACGTGGCGGAAGAACTGCCGTTTCCGCGCATGGTCTTTCACATGGGCAACTCGCGGGAGACGGCTGATCCGCGGAAGCGCGATGCGGCGTTCAGTTCACTGGAACATCTGATTCTGCACGCCCGCCACGTAGGCGTAACCATTTGCGTGGAGAACACCGCGAGCGAGATGGGCGATCCGGCTTATCTGCACGCCTTTGTGGAGGAGACGCGCCTGACGGGGCTGCGCTTCAACTTTGACATCGGCCACGCGCACCTTGCGGAATTGCCGGAAGAAGAACGCCTCAAAAAAAGTTTCGCGCCCCTTCGCGGACTGGTTTCCTCCGTGCATCTTCACGACAACCACGGCGAAAAAGACGAGCACCTTCCGCCCTTTGACGGCACCATCGATTGGCCCGCAGCCATCAAACTACTAAAGACGGGGCCGCAAGCCAATTTGCCGCTGGTGCTGGAATTGAAGGGAAAGACCGGGCCGGAAGCTCCGGGCACCGTGGAGCAACTTGACGCCGCCCGCAAGTCCTTGGATCGCTTTGAGAAAGCCTGGTCCGCGTAAGGCCGCTGGTTACCGCCAACAACCGCCTGTGGGCCTCGGAAATATCAACACCTTGCCGAAACCAGCGCACCCGCCGCGCTGCGCTCCGGCGGCATGAGCAACAGGGCTTCTCTGCTAAACTGATGATTTGATTCTCCACTCCAAAAACCTCACCATGACGACCATCACCATTGAGCAGGTAGAAAAGCACGACGGACAGGAAGTCACCCTGAAGGGATGGCTATACAATCTGCGCGAATCAGGAAAATTGCTGTTTCCGATTTTTCGCGACGGCACGGGCATTATCCAGGGGGTCTGCGCGCTAAAGGAAAATCCGGAGGCCTTCGAAGCGCTAAAAGGTCTGACGCAGGAATCCAGCGTCATCGTTATGGGCAAGATTCGCGCGGAGAAGCGCGCGCCTGGCGGCTACGAAATCGGCGTAACGAAAATTCAGATCGTGCAAAAGGTCCCAGAAAGCACGCCCTTTCCTATCCAACTCAAAGAGCACGGCGTCGATTTTCTTCTCGATCATCGGCATCTGTGGATTCGAACACCGCGCCAGGCAGCCATACTGCGCATTCGCGCGGAAGCCATCCGCGCCGCCCGCGAGCACATGGACGGGCAGGGCTACACCCTCACCGACGCGCCGATGTTCACGCCCGCGGCTTGCGAAGGCACTTCCACTCTTTTCGAAGTGAATTACATCGATGACCAGAAAGCCTATCTGACGCAGAGCGGACAGCTATACATCGAAGCCACGGCCATGGCCCTCGGCAAGGTCTATACCTTCGGGCCGACGTTTCGCGCGGAAAAATCAAAAACGCGTCGCCACCTCACCGAATTCTGGATGCTCGAACCAGAAGCGGCTTACGTCGAGATGGACGAAGCCATGGGGCTCGGCGAAGGACTCGTTAGCGCCATCGTGCGATCCGTGCTGAAAAACAAATCGCGCGAATTGGAAATACTCAAGCGCGATACCACCAAGCTTGAAAACGTGAAGCCTCCGTTTCCCCGCATCACCTATGAACAAGCAGTCGCTGTCCTCAACAAGCACGGCCATCCCGCGAAATTCGGCGACGACTTCGGCGGCGACGAGGAGACCATCATCTCCGGCTCCTTCGACCGTCCGGTCTTGATCCATCACTATCCTTCGTCGATCAAGGCCTTTTACATGCAGCCCGACGCGGTGCGGCCGGAGCTGGCGCTGGCCTTCGACATGATCGCCCCGGAAGGTTACGGCGAGATCATCGGCGGCAGCCAGCGCATCCACGATTACCATTTGTTGCTGAAGCGCCTGCGCGAGCACAACTTGCCGGAAGAATCCTTCCAGTGGTATCTCGATCTGCGGCGCTACGGCAGCGTGCCGCATTCCGGCTTCGGAATGGGCCTGGAGCGCACCGTCGCCTGGATTTGCGGGACCGAGCACATTCGGGAAGTGATTCCCTTCCCGCGCATGATTTACCGGGTATACCCTTAGTGTTCAGCTCGGGAAGAGACGACAATGGCGCAAAAAGTTCGAATTATCGGTGTGCCCATGGACCTGGGACAGAGCCGCCGCGGCGTGGACATGGGCCCCTCCGCTATGCGCGGCGCGGGCCTGCAGGCCAGTATCAAGAAGCTCGGACTGCAGGTCGAAGACATCGGCAATCTCTCCGTCAAGCAACCGGAAGAGCTGCCCGTAGGTGAAAAACGCGCCAAGTATTTGCAGGAAATTGCCGAAACCTGTGGCGACATCGCTGCCGCCGTTGAAAAATCCTTGGGCGAAGGTTTTCTCCCACTCGTTCTCGGGGGCGATCATTCCATCGCCGCGGGTGTAGCCGCCGGCGCCGCCAGCCATTTCCGTAAAGAGAAAAAGGAGATCGGCTACCTCTGGCTGGACGCGCACGGTGACATGAACACCCCGGAATCTTCTCCTTCAGGCAATGTCCACGGAATGCCCCTCGCTGCCATCATGGGCTACGGCGCTCCCGAACTCGTCGACCTTCTGGGTTTCAAGCCCAAAGCCGAACCCGGCAACATCGTCATCGTCGGGGCCCGCGATCTGGATGCCCAGGAACGCAAAATCGTCAAGAAATCCGGGGTTCACGTCTTCACCATGCGTGACATTGACGAACGCGGCATGCGCGAAGTCATGTCCGATGCCCTCAAGTACGCCATGGACGACACCGGTGGCGTCGCCGTCAGCCTCGATATGGACTTTGTGGATCCCGCCGATGCACCCGGTGTGGGCACTCCGGTCCGCGGCGGCGTCACCTACCGCGAAGCCCATCTGGCCATGGAAATGATCGCCGATACCGAATCCATGGTTTCTCTCGAAGTCGTCGAGATCAATCCCATTCTCGACGAACACAATCGCACCGCGCTCCTCGGCGTGGAGCTCGTCCTCTCCGGCCTCGGGCAGAAAATCCTGTGAACAGTTTTATGCCTGCGTTGTCAATTCAGAACGCGCCGAGAAACAACCACCCCACCATTCTTCGGTTTTCACTTATAACTAAAAACTGATAACTGACTACCGTGAAAGAGTTCATCCCGTGACCCCAGAGAAAAAAAGACTCAGAGTCGGTGTTATGTTCGGCGGACGGTCCGGCGAACATGAAGTCTCGCTTGCCTCCGCGGCTTCCGTCGTTCGTGGCCTGGACCCGGACAAGTACGAAGCCGTGCCAATTGGCATCACCAAAGAAGGCCACTGGCTCATCGGCGCAGGCGCGCAAAAAATGTTGCCGGAGGTCTTGAAGAGTGGCCAGCGCGTCATGATGACCGCGGACCCCACCGACGCCGCCCTCGTGAAACTGGACGGCAGCGGCGGCGGCCAGCGCATCGACGTCGTTTTCCCGGTGATGCATGGCACCTTCGGCGAGGACGGCACGATTCAGGGTTTGCTCGATCTTGCCGGGTTGCCCTTCGTCGGTGCAGGCGTTCTCGGCTCTGCCATCGGCATGGACAAAGACGTCGCCAAGCGCTTGCTTCAAGTTGCGAAGATTCCGGTGGTGCCCTGGATCGCTGTTCACCGTCACGATTGGGAAAGCAACCCGGAAGAAATCCAGGGCGCCGTCGAACTCAAGTTCCGTTATCCCGTCTTCGTGAAGCCTGCCACGCTCGGCTCTTCCGTCGGCATGAGCAAAGTTCAATCGCCCGCCGGACTAGCGCCCGCAATGAATCTAGCCGCCGAGTTCGCCATGAAAATTCTCGTCGAGGAGTCCGTTACCGCGCGGGAAATCGAAGTTTCCGTCCTCGGCAACCATAATCCAAAAGCGTCGGTTCCTGGCGAAATCGTCCCGCATCGCGAATTTTACGACTATGCCGCGAAATATCTCGAAGAAGGCACCCAACTCCTGATTCCCGCGAAGCTCAAGCCTGCGGAGGTGAAAAGAATCCAGACTTACGCGGTCGAAGGGTTTCGCGCGCTCGAACTCAGCGGCATGGCGCGGGTCGATTTCTTCCTGGAAAAAGAAGGCGGCAGGATTTATCTCAACGAAGTGAACACCATCCCCGGCTTCACCTCCATCAGCATGTATCCCAAGCTCTGGGAAGCCAGCGGCATCTCCTTCCGCGAGCTCATCGACAGATTGATTGAGCTGGCTCTCGAACAGCACGCCGAAAAAGCGCGCACCAAATATCAGATCGAGCTCCCCGCCGGCTCGGGAGGCGCACTACATGTCTAGGCCGGCAATGCCGCGACCATGACCCCGACCGCTCCGCTGGTCTCATTCGAGCCTTGGCCGACTGAGTGTCACCAACTCTCTACCGTCAAACGAGCCGTCGCCATTATCCAATCATGTGAATTTCCAAAGAACTCCGCGATTTCACCCGCCCACGCGAGTAAATTATTATTAGCTCTGCTGCTTCCGGGAGCTATGCGGGGCCAATTTCGAAATCGGCCCGCACGACACGGAGCCCGCGCACCACAAGGTTCCCCGAAAGGTAGTCATGAAAAAACCGCTGTGGATACTCGTTGCGATGCTGTGTTTTTCCGTGTCCACGTGCGGTCAGGACCTCGATGGAAAGCTCCTGGAGGCGGCTAAGGCAAGAAATACTGCGGAAGTGCAGAAGTTACTCGGAGAGGGCGCAAACGCGAACGCCAAGGATAATGCGGGATGGACGGCGCTGATCTGGGCCGCCTATTTCGGCCGCACCGATACCGTGCGCGCCTTGCTCGAGAAAGGCGCGGATGTCAATGCCAAGGGCAAAGACGGAATGACGGCGTTGATGAACGCGGCCTCTGCAGATTATCGGGACATCGTGCATTCTTTGCTGGAAAAACGTGCGGATGTGAATGCTAAGGACAACGATGGATGGACGCCGTTGTTCTGGGCAGCCTTCTCGGGCCGTGCCGAGATTGTACGCGCCTTGCTCGAGAAAGGTGCGGACGTCAATGCCATGGATGACAGCGGAAAGACGGTGTTGATGAGTGCGGCGGTTAGGGGCCATGCCGACACCGTGCGCGCCTTGCTGGAGAAGGGTGCCGACGTCAATGCGAAGAGCAAGGCCGGGCGGACGGCCTTGATGAGCGCCGCCGATTTGGGCCACCTAGATACCGTGCGCGCCTTGCTGGAGCAAGGAGCGGATGTGGATGCGAAGGATAAGAAGGGAGACACGGCCCTTCGGCTGGCGGAAAAGTACAAGTATTCGAGCATTGTTGCCCTGCTTCGGCGCGCTCCTCCCATGGCGCCGAAAACAGGTGTAAAGAACAGAACCGCGAGCGTGCCAAGCACCTCTCCGGCCGCCACGGGCCCCCCTGCAGCTTCCGAACCGCAACCAGCCTCGCCAGCCTCCGCGGGCAGTCAGGACCTCAATAAAAAGCTGCTGGATGCGGCCGAGGCCGGGGATACTGCCGAAGTACAGGGCCTCCTTAGGGAGGGCGCGAACCCCAATGCCAAGGGTGGTTATGGAAACACGGCGCTGATGGGCGCAGCGGTCAGAGGCCATACGGAAACCGTGCGCGCCTTGCTGGAGAAGGGTGCGGAGGTCAATGCCAAAGGTAACACCGGGAGGACGGCCTTGATGGAGGCGGCGCTGGAGGGCTACACGGAAACCGTGCGCACCTTGCTGGAGAAGGGTGCGGAGGTCAATGCCAAGGACAATGCGGGATGGACGCCGTTGTTCTGGGCCGCCTTTTCGCGCCGTACGGACACCGTGCGCGCCTTGCTCGAGAAGGGCGCGGACGTGAATGCCAAGAATAAGTATGACGATACGGCGTTGATTCATGCGGCCTACGCGGGCGACACGGATACCGTGGCGGTGCTGCTCGAAAAGGGCGCGGAGGTGAACGCCAAGGATGACATGGGAAAGACCGCGCTGATCGAAGCGGCCCGTCAGGGCCGTACGGAAACGGTGCGCGCCCTGCTGCAAGGGGGAGCGGATATCACGGTTCGGGATAGGGATGGAGCGACGGCACTTTCCGGGGCGGAAAAACACAACTATTCCGATGTTATTGCCCTGCTCAAAAACGCCCCCGGTTTGCAGAGCCAAAAACCGAAGAAACCATCAACGGGCATCCCTGATGCACCCCCGGCCGTCACTGCACCCACTTCCGCTGCGGTCCCGACCGCCGGAGATGAGGGACTAGAAAAGGAGCTCGCGGCGCATTCTTTCTATCGCCTGGGGCTCAACATGCGCCTGATGGAGGTTCTGTGGTCGCACCCCGGTGAGCTGGCCGCACGCTGCGCAGTTAACCTTCAGCAGGACCTCCAAAAGGTGGCCGCCCCCAGCGATTTGATGGAACTCGCGAATCGAGCCGCCATCCAATTGAACTTACGCCCGGAAGAACGTCCTGACTCTGTTCCAATTCTGATCCGTGAACTGCGCGGGCGTTTAGATAAACTTTGCAAGGCGCAGACGGAGGAGCAGTTTTTTTGCGCCGCGGGCGGATTCACCTACGACCTCAGCCTGTTCGGTGAGCATGTGAAAGATCCCGGCCACGCCAAGGTGAGTATCGAAGATGGTCGGCACAAGACTCTGCTACTCGCCAGCGCCCTGGCCGCGCAGTGTTCGGCGACCGCGGGATGCAAAGAGCGTGCCCTGTTGTATTTTTCAGCGGTAACCAACATCCTCAAAAAAGAGCAACTTGGCCCCGCGGATGGGTCTCTGCTCGTAACCGTCTCGGAGAACATCGGTAAAGCACTTAGCAGCGATGAACGCTGACTCCATGCGAACCGCTTCCGGGGAACCCTGCGGCACGCCCTTCCAGGAATTGATCGACAAGCTGATCCATCTCGCTTTCGAACGGCGCACCGAGGCTTCCGGAACGTTTACTTCTCACTCTACCAATCACGCGCGGCTCACACCCGGCCGCCTTTTACTCCGACACCTAGACTCTGCTAGGATTTTATGGTTGCTGCAGACGGCAGGGATAGCGCCGAAGCAACGGCACATTTCATTCTCATGCTCGCAGGGCAGGAGACTAGCGAATGACACTTCTCGATCCACCTGCCGATAAACCAGCCAAATCCCGAGCCATGGCCTTCACTGTCGCGGCGCTGACGCTGGTCGCGATTGTGACGCTGTGGTATACGTTCCGCTACTATCCAGAAGAAAAGGCGGCGGAACATTTCTTCGATGCCTTGGTCGCGGGCGACACGGCTAAGGCCTATCAACTCTGGAAGCCTGGCCAGAGCTATGCGATGAAGGATTTTCTCGCCGACTGGGGACCCCAGGGTTACTACGGCCCGGTGAAGAGCTACAAGGTTATCCATGCCAAAGCACCGGGAGGCTCGAATGCCATTTCTGTTTCGGTGGAGATAAGTCCTTTTTCGCCGATGCCGGAGACTTCCGACGCGGAAAAAAGCCGCAAGACGAGAGTCGTCGAGATTTGGGTATTGGCCGCGGACAAATCGTTCAGCTTCCCGGTTCCCGGGTCCTAAGCGCTCCCGCGAAAAAATACCTTGGCCCCGGCTACCGGCGTATGTCCTCAAGCGCGTGATGGAGTTCCTGCGGGCTGACGCTGGCGGTGCCCAGTTTGCCCACGACAACGCCAGCGGCGGTATTAGCGAGCATTGCGGCTTCGGCGAGCGGCGCCCCCGCCGCGGCCGCCAAGGCCAGAACGCTGAGAACGGTGTCCCCGGCCCCGGTCACGTCGAAGACCTGCCTGCCGGATGCGCCACGCTCGAGACCCGACTGGCCCACGCGCGCGTAGGTCACTTCAAAACTCGTCGCCGGAACGTGCAGATGGCGGGGCCAGGATTCCTCAAATACGCTCATTCCCTTTTCGCCGCGCGTGATCACCACCGCGCCACAGCCGAAATGCGCCAGCAGCGCGCGTCCCGCTTCTTCCACCGATTTCTCGTCGGCGAGCGAGCGCGTGACGTAGAAACCTGCCTCTTTGGCATTGCAAACGATGGCCCGCGCGCCGCGATACGCGTATAGCCGGGATGTCTTTGGCTTTACGAAAACGGGAACGTGTAATTGATGTGCGGCGCTCAAAACACGGTCGGCAAAATCGTCGGTGATCAGGCCTTTGTCGTAGTCGGAAAGCACCAGTGCGTCAACTTTCTTGAGCGCGGTAAGAAGCAAGCGCAGGAGTTTTTCCTGGATTTCAGCGCGGAGTGGCTCGCGGCGCTCGTGATCGACGCGAACCACCTGCTGGTGCCGCGCGATGATTCGCGTTTTCACCGTGGTGACGCGTTTTGAATCGACGATGATGCCTTTGTCTGCGATGCCCGCGCCGCGAAGGCATTTTTGCAGGGCGCGGCCGGGCTCGTCATTTCCGATAACCCCGAACGCTTCCACGCGCGCGCCGAGGGTAGCTATATTTGCGGCGACGTTTCCCGACCCACCGAGGCATTCGCTCTGTTCAACGAAATCCACGACGGGAACGGCCGCTTCGGGCGACAGTCGCGAGGCCGTACCCCAAAGGTAGCGGTCCAACATGAGATCACCGAGCACGCCGATGCGCTTACCGCACAGGCGCGGGATCAATCGCTTCAACCGGGGAACGGCATCGGCAATGTTCGTGGACATGCAGGCTCTTGGATCCTGGTGCTTCTCGATCGGCTATTCCTCAGCGATTTTCGCTTCTTCCGGCAGCATGACGGGAATTTCATCGCGCACCGGATAGACCCGGCGGCAGGAGACGCACTTCAGGCCTGACCCGTCGCTCAGCAGTTCCACGCGCGTTTTGCAAACCGGACAAACCAGAATATCGATAGCATACTTGGGGATGGCCATGGGTCTCTCCGTCCGGCATTCCAGCGTTCGATGGTGTGAATTGGCACTGTACCAAACGCCGTCGCGCAGGAGCAACTACGCGCGATCAGGCCATGCGCTCGGCCGATGAAGATATCGCGGCGGTGACTCCCGGGACGCGCTGACGCGTAATCGCCTTGACCCTGCACTAGACCGGGCGTAGCGTCTTCTTATCGCCTGCGGAAAGCCGGACTCACAAGATGAACCTTCCTCTGAAACTCGCTGTGCCGAATGGACCGTTCCCCGCGCTCCAAAAATTCTCCGTGGTAACTGCACGCACCCCCAGTTTTGGGCACTATCAAAAGATGTTTTGCGGCCTGCTGGCGATGACCTGGCCGCTCGCGGCAGCATTCTCCCAATCGCCTTCCTCCCCGCAGCACTCCTCTTCGTCTTGGCAACAATCACCGTCGCAACAATCATCGGCCCAGGCTCAGCCCGCGGCCCCCGGCCAGCCGCCGCAAAAAGAAGACTCGCTCGCAGAGGCGGCGCGCAAAGCCAAAGCGAAGAAGCCAACGGCCGCGAAGGGTAAGGTGTACACCGAAGATGATTTGTCCGGGATGAAGGGCTCCGGCGTATCCGTTGTGGGGGAGGCCCCCAAGAAGGGTACGCAGCGGGCGCGGCCAACGGACCCGAATGGAGATGGGGGAGAGAATAACGAAGAATACTGGCGTGGGCGCGCGCAGGAGATTCTGGGCCAAATCGCCGCCGCGGACGAGGCCATGGCGAGAATGAAGGACGACATCAAGAAGTACGGAAACGGCGGTTTTGACGTGACCACGGGGATGAAAGACAACATCGCCTACATCAATGACAGGAACGGCCAGTTGAAAGATTTGGAGAAGCGCAAAGTGGATCTGCAAAAGCAGCTGGACGAACTGCAAGACGAAGGTCGCAAAGCGGGGGCTCCGGCGTCCTGGTTCCGGTGAACGCTTAGACTTAGATGCGTGAGTCGATGGCCCGGAGACCGGTGGAACACAGCTTTCCGCTCCGCGCGGGCAGAGTAGAACTTTTGTGCAAGAAAACGACCGAGACCAAAACTGCCCCTCGGACCAGTAGTTTTTGGAACGGCAAACGCAGTAAGCTGACGGCGATCGCTGGTTTGAATCCCTGCCTGTCCGGAGAGCATCCGTGTATTGCGACCGCTGTGGACTAAACTTTCTGCCCAAACAGTCCGTATGCACTCGATGCAAAAGAGTGCCAACGCGGTACTGGTTCCAGTTCATGAGTTTGATGACGATTTTTGTGGCCGTGCTTTGCAACACGGTCCTGGGGCTGTTCCTGTTGCCACGGCTGGCGATGGCGAACCATGGGCGAGTCTTGTTTCGCGGATGGTACTGGTTCAACCAGAAAGCGGCCATGTATGGCTGGGTGCCACTGGCGATCGGTCTGCTGGCCTGGGATTACTTCGTATGGAAAGAGGCCCGGCCGAAGGTCAAAGGCTGGTTCACGCGTAAATTGCTGACATTCTCGCTGGCGGCGGGCGTAGCGCCGCTGTTGCCCTGGTGGATTCCAGCGGGCCAACCTCCCTCTCAGTTCTTCGATATGATCGGCAGGCACCCCGGCGTGCCAGTGATGCTGGCATGGAGCGTTGTGCTTTTCGTTACCATTCTTCTCTGCATTGATCCCGAATCACGCGACTATCTGCTGGGCCACGGGAGAACGTTGAGCCTGGTCAGCACCGGGATGCTCTTGCTGGTTCTGACCATGACGGTGGTCGGCTGGTCGCTGACATACTGAGCAAACTGATCTTATCCGTTGGCTTTCCCCACAACACTCTCTGCAGCACGATTTTTACGGGCCGTTTCGGTCGATGAACGTGATGGCCACGCGGCTGAATTCTTCGGGTTTCTCCAAATACATCAAATGACCAGCATCAGTGATGACCACTCGTCTGGAGCCAGCTATGCCTGCTTCGATGGCACCGGCGTGGGCATGTACGTCAGGAATATCCGCATCACCAACGAGGATGAGGGTGGGAACGCGAATCTCCTTTAGGCGATGCAGCGCGGGCTGGGTCGGACGCGCGTAATCCGAGTGAGTCATGACCTGCGGATTGGCAGTGAGCAAGTCGAGCAGGCGCTTAGGGCTGGGAATTGTTGATGCCACGGTTGAGGAAGTGGTCGGTGTAAGGAAAGCCGCCTACCACCGCACCCACCAGGACGAGCTGGCGGACCAGCGCGGGATATTGCAGAGTGAAATCGATGGATCGTTCGCCGCCGTGGGAGCTGCCGACGACGATGGCGTGACTTACTTTTCGATTGCGGAGGAGCGTAGCGAGATCTTCCGTTTCCGCATACCAGGTGGTCGAGGCCGGAGTGCGGCCGTACCCGCGGCGGTCGTAGCGGATGGTATGGAATCGTTCGCAGAAGGTGGGCCAAACGTCGTCCCAGACGGCGGAGTGAGCGATGCCCTCATGGATAAGAATGACAGCGTCGGAACCAGTTCCGCATTCTTCGTAGTAGAGCTTCCCGCCCTCAACGTCTACAAATGCCCCAGGTACGGCTCCAGGGCGGCAGGGGCGCTTGGCGGTAAAGCTTGGCGCCCGGCGGCGTTCAGACTCAGGCAGAGTGCTGGCAGAACGACCAAGGCGTAGGTAATGGTCATTGGCTCTTCCTCCGGTGCGGGTAGGTGAGTGAGCTAAGGCTCAACAAGAGTCTTCAGCACATTACTCGACGACCGAATTCCTAGCTCGGCCTGTTGCCGGATAGGGGATTCACCGGATTGTCCGCACGCTTGCCGTCGCGTACATAACCTGACTTGCGCCTGCTTCCTGGAAAGTCGCAGGGACAGTCATGCAATGTCTCCTGCGAGAAGGCCATCCCCACGGGTAGCGAGAAATAGGCTGAGGTCTCGACTACCAAAGAGGTTCGTCGGGCACTTGGCGCAATCGACTGGGGATCACTCAAGGAGAATCCATGATCAAGAAAATGCCCAGGCCCCTTTTCCTCGGATGCGTGCTAACAAGTCTGGTTATCGGCCCCGTCTTTGATTTCGCCCGCGGCGGCGCACCGTCAACGCTGCAGAGCGTCAACAAAGGGATTTTCGCCACGCTGGCCACCGACTGCACGATATATGCTGCCGCGAACGGGAACGACGCCCACGATGGAACCAAGCATGCGGACGGAACTATTTACCCAAAAACGCTGTATGGTGCGGCGGCATCTACGGTGCCGGGTTCGGTAGTTTGCCTGCTCGGCGGCAGGTATGAGTTGCCTTACGCATTCGTGCCTCCGTACGGCGGCAGCTCCTCGTCCTGGATCACCTATAAGAATTATGGCGATGGCGATGTGCTCCTGGTGTGGACGGGCGGTTTCACCGCCGCGCCGATGATTAACATAATTTCGACGGCGGCCTCTCCCACTCCCTATTTGCAATTCATGGGACTCACGCTAGACGGCCAGGGGACGGCTCTTGATGGTTTTTTCTGCAGAGGAACCTCCTCGGTGCGGTTCTACGGCAACGTCATCAGCAACACCGGGGGGTCCGGCATAGGGACGCAGAACTGCGATTACGTCACCGCCGATCACAATATCATCGCCCACAACGGCTACATCCCGGCCGGCGCCGATCCGAATATCGCCCAGTATTACAGCTGGACCAGCGGGATTTCGTTCAATATAAACCAGTGCTCCAGCTCTTATGATGGATTGCATCTGATTATCTCCAACAACATCGTTGTCGGGGAAGTGGACCAAAGCCCGAATCACATGGACGTCAACGGCAGGCATACCGACGGTGGAGGGATCATCCTCGACTATGACACCGATACCGCGCCTCCGGCCGTTTCCTGTCCCTACCCGCCTGGAGCACTGATCGTTAACAATATAGTTTATGGCAATGGCGGCCAATGTATCGCCGCCAATCAGGTGTCAAATTTCTGGGTGGTGAACAATACCTGCTATAAGAACGATTTAGACCTTTCCGCGGAGCCCAGTATTGGTGAGTTTGACTCGCAGAATTCAACGAATGGTCACTTCGTGAATAACATAAGCATTGCCTGGCAGCCGACTCATGCTGCGTACGTGCAGGCCGGTACCAATTCCAACGTCTATTATTTCAAGAATCTTTATTTCGGGAGTTCCTGCAACTTTGCCTGTTCGGATGCAACACAGTGGTTCTCTGGCGATCCCGTGCTTGCCAATACGCCTTATTTTGATGACGCGGCGAGCGCGGATGGGCAGTACAAGACAGCACGTCCGCCCTCGGCGGGAACGCCAACCGACCACGCTTCAGCAGCACAAAGATGCTCGGGTATGATGGTTCCTACTTGCGGTATCGTCAGCGGGTTCGGGCTCGCTTCCTCGAACAGCCCTGCCTACAACGCCGGCATCGACCCCACAACCGACAGTTTTTTGTCAGCGCGGATGTCGGCCAACCTCAAGGCCGAAATGCAATCTTACATACACGCAGACATCAACGGCAGAACGCGTACTGCCGGGGTTAATTGGGACTTGGGGGCCTTGGCACACCGGGTTGACTGACGGCCCTTCAGGATTTCCTTGTGCACCGAGGCGAGGCCGCCATCCACGGCTGTACTGCACCCTTCAAATTCGGACATGCGGCCTTTCCGAAACTCACCCCTAAGCCCCGGACTTCAGGCCGGGGATATCAGGCTCCGTCAGCGCGGGGTCTTCTGCTGCTCGAGAATCCCGGCGCAGGGTCGTTTCACCGTGCCCGCAATCCTAGTGCGCATGCTAACGGCATGGGATTATGATCGTCCTAGCGCTTAGGAGGTGCAGGCAATGGGCATGCGAGTCACCCGCGGTGCAGTTCTCTTGCTCCTGGCCTGGCCGGCAGCGAAGCTCTTCCCTGCCCCTGGTGATCGAGGATCAGGCTCGCAGGCAAAAACGGTTGTCGCAGACGAGCATCGGGAACGCTTGCTCGCCGCGGGAAAGATCCTCTTCGTTGATCGCTGTGCAAAATGCCATGCCGAGCGCGGAGACAAACCTCTGAAGAGCGGCCTCCCCCTTAACCAGCGAGAACTATCCGAAGAAGAAATCGCACGGGCGGTTTCAGGCCGCCTCAAGAATGCTCCCGACGAAGACAAACGCGCGGTGGTCCTCTACATTAGCAGCCTCATGAAGAGAAAGTGATTGCGTGTTCAGCCGGACACGTCCGTTAGGTTAGTGGCTGTGCTGCCTCGATGGCAGGGACTAGTACCACGGGCCGCAGAAATCAAGAGGCCTTATATCCCCTGTCCCCGGCCTAAAAACGCCGAGGCTAGGCCCGGGTTTCCGGGTTATTGAGGCAATTATCGGCTCTTTCTGAGATGTCATAACTTTCCTTTTCTCTCTTCATCCTCACGAAAGCCCGTATTGACGCGATTTTTTCGCATTTCCACTTCGATTCTAATGGCGGTCCTGCTCGCTTCACTGGTCAGCGGAATATGTAGTTACTAAATATTAGTTGGCCTCATCGCGCCAGCCCCTTCTCAGAAACTGAATCAGTAGCTATAGTGGCTATCTTGAAATCTACTACCATCCCTTGACACGAAGGTCTTTCCTGTTGTATTTACTAACCGTGGCTTGCCTCACCGCCAAAGTCGTCCACGGTCACCGCTACTGGCAAATCATCACCTCCCAACGCATCGACGGAAAACCCTGCCAGATTGTCCTGGCTCACCTCGGCACCGCCGACTCGCTCCTCGCTCGCCTGCAACAGAAACCCGGTGAGCCCATCAAGGCACGCATCCAACAGTTCGGCTTCCTCGCCGCGGCTTGGGGCCTGGCCCAAAGGCTTCAGCTCGTCTCCCTCATCGACCGGCACGTGCCCAAGCGGCTGCAAGGCGCCAGTGTCGGTCAGTATCTGTTGCTCGCTGCTTTGAATCGCCTGACCAGTCCCCGCAGCAAGGCCCAGATGGCCCACTGGTATCAACAGACCGCGCTGCGGCGCTGGCTCCCGCTTTCTCGCCAACAGCTTCGTTCCCAGCGCTTCTGGGACGCCATGAACGCGGTCGATGAACAAGCCATCCGCAAGATCGAGACCGCGCTCAGCCAGAAACTGGTGGAGGAGTTTGGGATTGATGTCCGCTGCCTGTGCTTCGATTGCACGAACTTCGATACCTTCATCGATAGCCGCACGACGTCGGAGCTCGCCCAGCGAGGTCATGCCAAATCGAAGAGGACCGATCTGCGCGTAGTGGGCTTGGCCTTGCTGGTGAGCATGGACTTCCATATCCCACTCTTCTCCCGCGTCTATCCCGGCAACCAGCCGGACTCAGTCACTTTCGGAAGCGTCACCGAGGAACTGATTGAGCGTTACCGCTTGCTGGCCAAGAACCTCGAGCACGTCACTTTGGTGTTCGACAAGGGCAACAATTCGGAAGAGAATCTGGAGGCATTGGTCCCCAGCCGCTACCACGTGGTCGGATCTATGGTTCCCACCCAGCACCAGGATCTTCTGGAAGTTCCCCTCGACCGTTTCCAGTCCTTCGAGGATCCCCGCTTGGAGGGAGTCACCGCCTTCCGAACCTCCAAGAAGGTTTTTGGGCGTGAGTGGACCATCGTGGTCACGCGCAGCCAGGAGTTGCTCGACGGACAGCTCCGCGGCATCGCGCAAGTGCTCCGGAAGCGCCGCCGGGCCTTGTCCGAGCTGCAGTGGAAGCTCAAGCGGAGCCAGGAGCCCGGGGCCAAGGGGAAGGGTTACACCTTAAAGAGTCTCCAAGCTCATGCCCAGAATCTCTCCTCGGGCCAGTACATCCAGAAGATCCTGCGGGTAGAAATCCAGCGGCGGCGAGGAAAGCTCCAGTTCAACTATCACACCGATGCACACGCTCTGGAGAGGCTCACGGCGACCACCCTGGGAAGAAGGATTCTGTTCACTGACAACCACGAGTGGACCACCGAGGAGATTATTCTGGCTTATCGCAGTCAGTATCATGTGGAGGCCGCCTTCCGCACCATGAAGAATCCTCACTTCGTGGGCTGGGAGCCCATGTATCACTGGACCGATCAGAAGATCCGCGTCCATGCCCTCTACTGCGTGATGGCCCTGACTCTGGCCGGGTTGCTGCAGCGCGAAGCGCACCGTACCGGCCTGGAGCTCAGTTTGGAGGCCATCGGTCGGGAACTTTCCTCGATCTGCGAAGTCATCAATCTCTACGCCCCGATTTCGGGGAAGGCAGGCCGCTTTCGAGCGGCCACTACCTACACCGAGCCGACACCCACGAGCAGCCGTCTCGCCGAAATTTTCCGATTGGACGATTGCAAGGCGCGTTAGTAACTACGCCGGCTGGCGCCTCCGATAGGCCTCACAGCCGCGCCAGGCTTGATCTTTTTCGCTCCTGCGGGGTTCCAACCGACGATAACCCGGAAACTCGCGCTAGAATGTATCCTAGAAAGGATCCCCTGTGCCGCAATATAGGCTTACACTACTTGACAGCCAACACGGTCAGTCCTAACGATTGCTCCTTTGGCTAGAATTGGGAAGCAAGAGTGTTGGGCATTCCAGTGGTAGACTTTGGCTTCTTGGCTCTGGCCGTTAGGTCTGGCTTTCAGAACCCTGGCGGAGGCGCACCATGGCGTGGCCGAAAAGAACCGAGCCGGTCGAGAATTTAACCGAGCAAGGCAGTTATGGCGATACGCAGCGGAAGAATCTTCGCCTGAAGAGTTTCGACGCGAGAATTGAGAAGCGCGTTCCTCTTCCAGTGCAGGTCTACCTCGCCAGTTTGGCAGAGCCCCGGGCTCGCGAACGGACGGTCACAGAAGACGTCAGTCCGCACGGCGCTCGAGTGCTCACCAGTCGATACTGGCAGCCGGGCGAAGTGCCGCTGCTTACGTCCTTGATTGGCGAATACCCCCAGCACGCGCGCATCGTCTATTGTGTTCCGCAGCCGAACGGTGGCTATTGTGTGGGCATCAACTTCGAGGGATCTACATTCAAGTGGTCCGCATGATCCCGTGCGCCGTGGGGGCCTCCGGCCCACAGTGAGCCGTAATCGTTTGGCCCTTTCCTGCTGGACGGCAGTTAATTAAGTAAAAACCGAGCGCAATTGACCTGCCATCCGTCTCGGCATCAAGGGCACAAGGTAGCCTCGAAGCCAGCCCGCTCAGCGCTGTTTCTTGAGTTCGTTCTGCGCGATGCGCGCCTTCACCACCTTTTTCACCAGCGCGGCGGAGAGCGGCTTATCCACCGGAAAGCGGATGGTCCCTTTGGAGGTTTCCAAGCCCTGGAGATCATTCTCGAACCGCTCCAACACGGACGAACTCATGGGAAAGAAACTGCAATGATTGGGAAACGCGGCAAAGCCCACCAGCGGCCCTTTGTATCTGAACGTGGGAATCCGATAGCTGATGACCTCGGTGGCCTCCGGCGGCACAGCAGAACGAATCACCGCGCGAATCCTCGTCAAGGTGCTGCGCGCAGGTTCTGGGACAGCGGCGAGGTATTCGTCCGTGTTCTTCCTAGCGACGTTGCGTTTCGTAGCCGAACCGGAATTCGCTTTTTTCATAGGGCCATCCTGTAACTATCTTCCCATCAGAAAAAATTGTTGCATGGCATCAGCAATGGCTTTGGGAGCCATAAGAACCGCGGCATGGTTGCGGCCTTCGAGGGAGCGGTACTGGGCGATAGGAAGCGTCTCGGTGAGGGCCTGGGCGCCATGGTGAAAAAACGCCTCGCTCTGACCTCCTACCACTACCAGAGTCGGTGCCGCAGTGGCGGCCCATCGTTTGACCGGTAATGGTTGGCCTTCTTGAGCCCCCCGACAGAATAGCGAGGTCATATCTCAGAGTATGCGCCGTACCGGTCATTTTTGACCAACCCGGCATCAGCAGTCGCATGATCGTGACCGCAAAGGGCGGATTCCCCATACCCTTGGTGAAGAAGAGCTTAACAGCATCGCTAGGATGGCCTTCCGACACCATCTCGGTGATCTGATTGCCAAAATCAGCCGGCATTGGCGGACGGCTGTCGTCGACGATGAAGGGCGGCTCATACAGGAACAGCTTCTGCACCTTGCCCCCTAGCTCGCTTGTGGCTTCCAAAGCTAGAACCGCGCCAGAGGATACGCCAAACACGAAGGCCGATCCGCCGGTGGCATCGATCAGAGCTTCGATATCTTCAACCTCACGTTCCACGGCGTACGGCTGAGTATCTGTGCTTTTGCCTCGGCCGCGGCGGTCGTAGTTGATGACCGTGAAGTGCTCAGCCAAGTGCTTGGCCAGCCATCTAGTGCCACTACGGTCTGCCAAAGCGCCCGTCACCAGGATGACCACCGGCCCGGCGCCGGTCTGTTCAAAGGCGACCAGCGTGCCATCTTTGGACGTTACGGTTTTTTGTTTTGCATCGATATCCGTCCTGTTCAGCGCTCTGTTGGCGACATATAGAAACTGAGATAAAGAATAACGAGGATCGCGAGCAAGCCCGTAAGCACGGCGCCGATGCGTCGAAGAGTGCGGCGGGGACGGTGCGCTTCGCTCATGACCCGCTTGCTCCCCGTTCCTTCCAGCGAGCATCCGCAGACGCCAACAACTCAGCGAGCTTGTCGTAGCACTCCGCCGCGCCGTGCTCCATGCCGGACTTGATCACCGCGTCGCGAATCTCCCGCGACTGGTACAGCACCGTGATTGTAAGCGTCGTTCTTCCGCGGTCCTCGACCAGGACCAAAGTATTCTGCGACTCGCCCGGGTAATCGTCAAACGACTCGGTGCTCACGAGGCGCTCCGGCGGCACGATCTCCTGGTAAACGCCGCGCATCCCCATGTCCCTGCCGTCGGGGCCTCGCAACACGGAGCGCCACCCGCCGCCCACTTTCAGATCGATCTCGCAGACCGCCAGCGACCAGCCTCGCGGCCCAAACCAACGCTTGAACAACTCGGGCTTGGTCAAAGCGTCGAAGACCAGGCGGCGCGGAGCGTCGAAGACACGGGTCATCACGACCTCCCGTTCCGTGGGCGTAGTTACTTTCAATGTTCCGGTATTTTTCATCGGTGATCTCCTTCATCGCTTCGTGTGTCCACGTTTCTTCTCCTGATCAGCCGTCAACGCGCACGCGCAACTGCATCACGCGGAGTTGGCCGCCGACCCAAGCTTGCGGCATGGCCAGCACGATGAGCGCGATCGGATACCAGTGAGGCCCGAAGGCCGGTCCTTTGTTCCACGTTACGATGGCGCCCAGAATGCCCGCCGCAAGGCCCAACACGCCGCCCACCAATGCGTGCACCATGGCCCGGTCGGGCGCGAGCCGGGCAATGACGTAACTGGCGGCGACTCCATAGATAGCGCGATAAACGGTGGCAAGCAGGAGGGGCCCGTCGAAGCCCACCATGGACTGGCCCCATGGTGGGAAGACACCGACTATGTGCAGCACGATGTCGGTGGCGAAGCCCGACGAGCCGGTCGTAGCTCGCGGCGACCCCCCGCTCCATGCCGGACTTGAGGACAGCGTCGCGAGCCTCTGACGATACGTAGAGGATGGTAGTAGTCATCGTGGTCCTGCCGCCCCGTTCGACCAGGGTGGCGGTGATCAGCGACTCGCCTGGGTACCAGGCCTCGTCGAACAACTCGGTATAGACGAGCCGCTCCAGCGGCACGATCTCGCGGTAGACACCGCCCATCCCCATTTCTTTTCCGCCGCTGTGACGCCAGACGTAACGATAGGCGCCGCCCACTCTCAGATCAATCTCGCAGACCGGCATCGACCAGCCCGGCGGTCCCAGTAACCACTGCTTGACCAGTTCGGGCTTGGTGAAGGCGTCGAAGACCAAGGTGCGCGGAGCATCGAAGACGCGTGTCATGACGATCTCCCGATCGCCGCCGGTCGTCAGTTTCAAAGTTCCCGGGTCCTTCATCGGTGATCTCCTCGATCGTTTGGTGCGCGCACGTTTTTGAGACTAGGCCAGCCCGCAGGTTCACGGTATGCCATTCTTCACCGCCGCAGGCCCCGACGCTTCTTCTCACCGGTCTTCAACTCCTCGAGAAGGGTGTCCAGGCGCTGGAAGTTGTCCTCCCAAAGACTCCGGTACCTCTCCAGCCACACTTCAAGCTCCTGGAGTGGCGCGGGCCGCAATGCATAAATTCGGCGTTGCGCGTCCACGCGAAATTCAACCAGTCCGGCATCACCGAGCACCCGCAGGTGTTTGGAGACTTGCGGTTGGCGGAGACGCAACCGCTGGGCCATATCCCCGACGGGCCGTGGACCGTCGCGCAAGAGTTCGACGATTTGAAAACGGCTGGGCTCGGCCAGCGCCCTGAGTGTTGCCATCATGGCGAATCGGAATATGCCTCAAGGTGAATATTCTTGTCAAGACATATTCTTGTCAGGGAATATAGAACCCGGTGAGCTAAAATTCCAGCGCGCTGCGGCTAAGCCATACTGGCAACAGCGGCGGACAAAATGCGAGTCGCAATCGTATCGGACCTTCATGGCAATCGGCGCGCCTTCGAGGCCGTTCTCGATGACCTGCAGCAGGTTGCACCCGACGTCATTCTCCATGGCGGCGATTTGGCGGCCGGTGGAGCGCACCCGGCGGACATCATCGACCAGGTCCGCTCGCTGGGGTGGCCCGGGGTCCGTGGAAATACCGATGAAATGCTTTGGTCCCCGGAATCTCTGGCCGAATATGCCGCCGCCAACCCGAAGATCGAGCGACTCCTGGCCATGGTGCAAGAGACGATTCCCCCGACACTCGCGAGTATCGGTGAAGAACGCTTGCGGTGGCTCGAAGGACTTCCTGCGATGCACTCCCAGGAAGGCTTTAGCCTGGTTCACGCCAGTCCAAATGACCTCTGGCGGGCTCCCATGGCCAACGCCAGCGATGAGGAATTGCAAACTACGTATGCGTCTCTTGGCGCTCCAATCGTGGTCTACGGACATATTCATTGTCCCTACGTACGGCGGCTCGACAGAATGACCGTGGTGAATACCGGCAGCGTCAGCCAATCCTATGATGGAGATCGACGCGCGTCCTATCTGCTGATGGACGGAGAGAGTATGGCCATTCGCCGGGTCGACTACGATGTGGAGAGTGAAGCAAGAGAGCTGTCGCGTTCGGGGCTTCCCCATGCCGGCTGGATGGCCCGGATTCTGCTCGCCGGAAAATACTGTCCCCCCGAGTAGACACCACGCCTGAAATGGGATCAAAAAAATGAAATTGGAAGAGGGAGAAGAGCAAGACCCAAGTTTGGCCATGGGACACCTGGCATTGGGCCTCCTTCCGCGGACCGGGCCAGTCCCGCCCCGACCATGAGCCTGGCGCCTCTGTTCTCCGCCGCGTTTTAGCTTGGCCGGGAAGGATTGCCAAGGAAAGGAAACGATTTAAGGGAGCTTGGGGGAAAAGTCCGTCAGAACGAGAAAGGTGGAATCCACCTTCTCAACCAGCTTCCCGTTGGCTTCTGACGTATCGCGCACCCGGCGCCACTCGGGATCATCGCCGAAGGCCTTCCAGTTGACGGCTGCGGCATCGCGGCTCGGATGCGCCAGGATGTAGACGAGAGTTTTGCCTTTGAGGGGTTCCTCCGTGGGGGTCCAGTACGCCACGTTTTTCATTCCATGCTTCTCGAAAAGCTTCATGGTGTGTTCGCGAAAGCGGCTCAGCAAGTCGTCCAGCTTGCCTTCGTAAGTGTGATAGACGCGGAGTTCGTAGATAGGTGTTGAGGACTGTCCCGAGCCCGACTTCTCTTGATCGGAGGTAAGCCAGGCCGCTGCTGGGAGAAACGCTAGTGCCGGAAGCGAGTGAAGCAATGTGCGTCTTTTCATGGCAGCGATTCTAGCAGAGGTTGTAGGTGATGGGCAGGGCCTCGGTACGGCCTGGCAGATTCATTCCACGCGGCAGGAGAGGCGGGGATGGGTGACGGGCTGAACCGGTGTGCATCCAGGAGGGGAAAAATCACAAGTCCATTCCCTTAGGCTTTTTTTGAAATCATGGTGCCCGGCAATGCTCCGGTTACCTGTCCCATTGGTCAGGATACTGCTAAGGGGCACGTTTCGGCGGAAACCTTGCGGGCGAAGCGCCACCGCGTTCCAATGGGATTACTATGAGAAACACCAAAAGGCCCTTCCTTTTCGCTTTTTTGCTGACCGGCGCGTTCTGCGGGCCGTCGTTTGGCCAGCAACGAGTTTTCAATTGGCTCCCTGCCAATGATGAGCGCGTGCGGCTGGATCCTGCGAACTATCATACCGGGCGGACGTATCACCCGAGTGCGAGTGGCGGCAACATCCACGTGGATATCAAGGCGGAAAAGCCCATCACCATATTCCTGACCTCGGCGGAGGGATGGAACCAGGCGCTGCAGCATCCCGAAGGCCTCGCCAACCTGCAGTCACTGTGCATGCGGGAGCATGTGATGGAAACCACGTATGTCTGCGACCTGCCGCCGGAAGCCATGACGCTGGTCATCCGTGACGAGCGAAACAGCCTCGATCCAGCGGTCTTTGCCGGACTCGGCGCGGTGTTGGATTCGCACGATAAAGCCGAGCGCGCCGTTGGCGTGGGGATCGCGACGGTATTGACGGGTCAAGGTTACGTCTCCCGTCGTTTCACCTCACCGAACGACGTGCACATTCAATACTTCCGCTGGGACTGCGTGGAAAACTGCATCCAGCCGGAGTATCAGTGGATTCGACAGATCAAAGAGAAGTATGAGCTCACGTCGTTCCTGAAGGTTTATGGAGGGTTTACGCCGGACCATGACGGGGAGCAAGTGAGCATCAAAATCAAATCGCCGATTCCCATGGTGGTGGCCATACTGCCGTCGGAAATCGCCAACCAATTGCATGCCAAGCCGGAAATGTTTGAGTCCGCGCTGGAGAAAAACCCTTGCCAGCAACGCGGCGTTCAGTCTTTGCAGTTCCAGTGTACCTTCAACGCAGGCGACGGTCCGCAGTCGCTCATCGTGGTACCGGAATCGACCGGAAGCGTCCCGAATCACAAGAAAGCCGAAATCGAGATGCTGGCGGTGCAGTGCGTCGCCAATTGCGCCTTGCTCGAAAGCAAACGATAGGAGGGCTGAGACCTCTTGCTCTCTGGATTTCACGCCTGAAGAGCAAAATCATCTCGGTTTGCCGGTGCGCGATTGCGCCTTGGCGTGCGGCATCGCGCCTTTTTGGGGAGGCCCCCCAGTTGCTCGAACGAGCGTTTGGTTACAATCCCAAGCAAGGGGCGAATTGCATGAGAGCGCCAGGAGTGCTTGCCGTATTTTCGGTGTGCCTGCAGTCACTCTGGCCCCAGTTCCAACGAAAAGGAACAACCCCAGGGGCCAGAGTGACTGCGGCACCGGGACAATGAGTTACGCCGTCCTCTTTGACCGGTTTCCCCGCGGTCTGTTCAAATCCTGTTGACCATTCAAATTTTGACGCGGACGTCAAGAACCTCTGAAGCCCGTGGCCTCTCTCGCCTAAATCTGGCACGGCGAAGCTTCCCCTTGAAGAATCCGCGGGGCCAGCAACAGGCGTCCAGCGCGTCCCCGACCAAGTATTCACTAGCTCCAAGCACAGGCATAGGCAATATACCTGATGCCAAACGGGGTTTTCGCCGGATTGAACTCTGTCTGCCCAGGTACTAAAAGCATTTGCGAATGCGGATGAAGTTCCGCATTTGCAGGAACCAGCCGTGGCGAGTACTGCATCCCGATAAGAAGCCCTAGGCCCTCTCTTGATCCCATGAAAATCGCCAGCAAGATCGTACTTTGTCTTTTGTTCTGCGCTGCACGCGCATGGGCGCAATTACCGGTTCCGGCTGGGGTCGGACCAACGATGGATGCCAGCCTAGGGTATTCCTACATGCGAAGCACTACCCCGTTGTCGGCCGGGGTCGGTTTCGACGGCGTGGACGCCAGCTTGACGGAAGCTATAACTCCCCGTTTTAGCGTGAGGGAGGACTGCAGCTACCTGCGTGCGCCCAACGCGCTTGGCACCAGGTATCACAGCGATGTTCTAAGCTACCTCGTTGGCCCGGTGTTCTATCCCCGGAGAGACCGGCGTCTGGTTACCTATGTTCATGGATTATTGGGAGGTGCCAAGGTCACGGGCGCTGTGCCCTTCGGCGGCGGAATCGGGAAAGGATACGTCTACGATTTTTCGTGGGCCTTCGGTGGCGGGTACGAATACTGGTTCTCTAACTCTACTGCCCTGCGAGTCGGCATTGACGCTGTGCACACCTCTTTCTTCAACGCGTCGGGAACGATTCAAGGACGATACGATATCCGGCCGGTCCTCGCCGTGGTCCGCTATTTCGCAGGGCGAAAGAGGTGAGGCCCGAGGGCGCTACAGACCCTTGGACCGCCGGAAGGAGCGCACGACGGCGGCGACGTCTTGGTGTTGGCCGTCGACGGCGTAGTTGAGGCGGCGGATGTCGGAGGCTGAGAGTTTGCCGGCTAGATCGGCAAGCGCGGCACGGAGCTGAGGGAAACGCGCGAGGGTGGATTGGCGGACGATGGGGACAGCATCGTAAGGCGGGAAATAGTGGCGATCGTCGGCCAGAGCGACAAGGCCAAGGGAGTCAATCAGGCCGTCGGTGGAGTTGCCGGCGACGATGTCCACTTGATGATCGACGAGCGCGCGGTAGATGAGGCCGAGGTCCATGACTCTGGGGGATTCAGCGAAATGGAGATGATAGCGATCGCTCCAGCCGCGGAAACCGTCCTGGCGCTCGAGGAATTCGTAGCCCACGCCGACCCGCCATTTGCCGGCCATGGGCGCGATATCGGAGATGGTGCGAAGGTGTAGATTTTTCGCGTCGTCGCCGCGGATGACCATGGCGAAGGTATTTTCAAAGCCCAGGGGCTCGGTAAGTTCGAGGTGGAAACCATCGGAGTACAGCTGTTTGACGCGATGGTAGACGGCGGCGGAATCGCCGGGTGGTAATTCATGCAAGACGGCCGTGAGGGCGGTGCCGGTATATTCGACGTAGAGGTCGAGTTGGCCGGCTTGGAGGGCTTTGTGGACCAGCAGCGTGCCGCCGAGGTTGGTTTTGCGTTCGACGGGGATGCTGGTGCGGGCTTCGATGTGCTGGGCGAGGAGCTCGGCGAGGATGACTTGCTCGGTGAAGAATTTGGAGCCGATGGTGATTTTGGTTTGAGGAGGTTTGTTACAAGCGGAAACGAAGTAAAGGAAGGTCAGGAGATAAAGGAAGTAAACGAATCGGAGCGGAGCGCGGGGCATGTTAGCGGGAAGTTCTCCTGGGTAAGAGAAGAAGAATCTAACACAGAGAACACACCAAGACACTCCAGAAGAGGAGGGGAATCATCCAAGGCGGAAACGCACAAATGCGCAGAGAAAACGCGGCGAAGATGGGTAGAAAAAACGAGGAGGCCAGCTGTTCGCGGCTGGCAGTTTGGTTCATAGAGTTATTCAATAGACCTTGAGACGGCGCTCGAGGAGGCCGAGGAGGACATCGGCAAGCAGGGCGAGGAGCGCGGCGGGGATGGCGCCCGCGAGGATGAGAGCATCACTGACGAGGGCGACGCCGCGGAAGATGAAGGTGCCGAGGCCGCCGGCGCCGATGGCCGCGGCGATGGTGGCGACACCGATGGTGATGATGGTGGCGGTGCGAATGCCGGCGAGGATGACGGCGAGCGCGAGCGGGAAACGGACGCGGAAGAGGATTTGCGTGCGCGTCATGCCCATGGCTTCAGCGGCTTCGAGCACGGCGGGATCGATGCCGGTAAGGCCGACGTAGGTATTGCGCAGGATGGGGAGAAGAGCGTAGAGGACCAGAGCAACTGTGGCGGTGCGCTTGCCGATGCCGCCGATGTAAGGAATGGGAATTAGGAAGCCGAACAGGGCCAGGCTAGGAATGGTCTGGAAAATGCTAGCGATGCCGAGGGCGATGGTGCGCAGGGCCGGACGCTGCACAATGAACATGCCGAGCGGGACGCCGATAAGAATGGCAATGATCATGGCGATAACCACCAGCGCTAGGTGATCGAGCGTGGCGGCAAGGATTTCGGCGCGGTGATCGGCAAAGAAGGACCAAGTGGTCATGGGGGCCTCACGCGGGGGCTCCCGGGTTTACGGCGAGAGATGCAGTGAAGGCGCGGACTTCGGGGTGCTCGAGACGAAGGAAGTCCTGCGGCGTGGCGCTGGCAACGATGTGGCCGGCTTCGAGCAGCACGATACGGGAAGCGAGAAGCAGCGCTTCGCGGAGATCGTGGGTGACAAAGACGATGGTCTTCCCAAGACGGCGGGCAAGGGCGCTGAATTCGCGTTGGAGCTCGGTGCGGGTGACGGGATCGAGCGCGCCGAAGGGCTCGTCCATAAGGAGAATGGGCGGATCGGCGGCGAGCGCTCGCGCGACCCCCACACGTTGACGCTGCCCGCCGGAAAGCTCGCGGGGGCGGCGATGCGAGAATTCGCGAGGAGCGAGGCCGACAAGCTGAAGCATTTCATCGACGCGCGCTGCGGTGCGGGAGGCCTCCCAACTTTTCAGGCTGGGGACGAGACCGATGTTTTCCGCCACGGTGAAATGGGGGAACAGGCCGGCATCCTGAATGACGTAACCTATGCCCCGGCGGAGGCGGATGGGGTCCCAAGCAGTGGTCGAGCGATCCTGGACGAAAATCTCTCCTTTGGTGGGAAGTAGCATTCCGTTCATCAGCTTGAGCAGGGTGGTCTTGCCGCTGCCACTGCGGCCGAGGAGAACAAGCGTTTCACCCTGAGGGATTTCTAAGGAGATGCCGGAAACGATTGCGCGAGCAAGAATATCGTTTATGTGGAACGATACGCCGCGAAATTCGATCATCTTCTTGGGAGAGAGTTGCGTTTTCATGTTCATTTCGATTGACAGCAACAAGTCACGGAGCGAACATCTTAATGCACCTAGCCTCCCGACTTAAATGCACCGCCGAATTTTGGCGCATCCTTCGCGTGGAAGCTGCATCCAAGAGAAGGGGAAGAACGCCATGGGGTCTCCTGCTACCGCTGTCCGCATCCGTCACGACCTTCACACCAGACTGCTTGACGCCCGCGGGCGAACCGACGAGGTATTCCGCGTGGTTCGCGACCAAGCCATTTACGAACGGCCGATACCCGAGAGACACCGTATTATCTTCTATGTGGGGCACGTTGAGGCCTTCGATTGGAATTTGCTGGCGCAGCGGGCGTTCGGGTTACGATCGTTTCAGCGTACATTCGATCACTTGTTTGCGTTTGGCATTGACCCCGTCGATGGGGGATTGCCGTCGGATACTCCGGCGGATTGGCCGTCGCGCGAGGAAGTGGAGCGCTACAACCGTCGTCTGCGCGATGAATTGGACCACGCCATCGAGCATGCCTTGGGGCGGCCCGAAGAAGGCCATCCGCAGCTGATCCCCATGCTGGAAGTGGCCATCGAACATCGGCTGATGCATGCCGAGACGCTGGCGTACATGCTGCACCGGCTGCCGAGCCACCTAAAGATGGGCGGGTCGGAGAGTGCGGCTTGGAAGGCCCGCGCGGTGAAGTCGCATCTCGTGGAGATCCCGGCCGGAACTGCCACGCTCGGAATGGAGCACATTCACGGCGATGAATTCGCGTGGGATAACGAATTGGGGGCGCATGAAGTGGCGGTCGAGGAGTTTGCGATCGACAACTACAATGTAACGAATCACGATTTTCTGCGGTTTATGCAGGCGGGGGGCTACGAGAACCCTGCTCTTTGGAGTGACCAAGCTTGGGCTTGGAAAGCCAAGGAAGGCATTGAGCATCCTATGTTTTGGCGCCGCGAAGGCAATCTCTGGATTTATCGCACCATGTTCGGCGAGATATGCTTGCCCCCGGAGTGGCCGGTATACGTGAGCCATGCCGAGGCCACCGCATATGCGAAGTGGCTTGGGCGTAAACTGCCAACCGAAGCGGAGTTTCATCGTGCCGCGTACGGAGCGCCGGAGGGCGGGAAGGAACGGAGCTACCCCTGGGGCGAGGAAGCACCGAGCGCGTCCAGGGGAAACTTCAATTTCAAATCGTGGGATCCTTCGCCGGTGGGGGCGCATATCCCAGGCGGAAGCGCTTTCGGCGTGCACGATCTCGTGGGGAACGGTTGGGAGTGGACGCGGACGGAGTTCGCGCCATTTCCGGGGTTTACACCAATGCCGTTCTATCCTAACTATTCCGCAAATTTCTTCGACGGCAAACACTATGTGATGAAGGGTGGCTCGCCGCGCACCGCTGCGTGCATGCTGCGGCGATCGTTTCGAAACTGGTTCCAACCGCATTATCCGTATGTCTACGCAACGTTCCGTTGCGTCGAGGACTAATCAATCCCCAGCCCGGGAGCCCCATGCTAACCTCCTTTCTTCCTGTCCGCCACGTGTCTGAATTCGCGGCGGACGTACGCCAGAGCCTTACTAAGCCGGGACAGAGAGAACTCCCATCAAAGTATTTGTACGACGAAGTGGGCTCGGCTCTGTTCGAAACCATTTGCGTCTTGCCGGAATACGGACTGACTCGCGCGGATGCGCGGCTGATGGAGAAGTATGCGGGAGAAATTGTGCGGCGGCTGCCCTCACCGATTAAGGTGGCGGAGCTCGGGAGCGGCTCAGGGAAAAAGACCAGATGGATCCTGGAAGCGCTTGCGCGGCGGCAAAAAACCTATTACTACCCCATCGAGATTTCGCCTTCGGCGCTGGCAGCGTGCGCCAAGGAACTCGGACAGATCGATCTGGTCAGCGTTGTCGGCCATGAACAGCCGTACCTGGAGGGTTTGCGCACCGTCGCACAAGGGCGAGGCCAGCACGATCATCTGCTGGTGCTTTTCCTGGGAAGCACCATCGGCAATTTCGATCGCGATGCCGGGGAGGAGTTTTTAAACGAAACCAGGGAGATTCTCCGGCCGGGGGATGCGTTGCTGCTCGGCACGGACCTGGAGAAGAGCGTCGAGCTACAAATCCTCGCTTACGACGATCCCGCGGGGGTGACGGCGGCGTTCAACTTGAATTTGCTGGTGCGGATCAACCGGGAACTGGGCGCGGATTTTGATTTGCGCTGCTTCCGGCACGAGGCGCGCTGGAACTGCGTGGAACGACGCATCGAGATGCACCTGCGCTCCACGCGCCGGCAAACGGTGCACGTTCCGGTGGCCAGCCTGCGGTTCATGCTAAACGAAGACGAAACCATCTGGACGGAAAGCTCGCACAAGTACAAAGCTGAAGAAATTCCGGAGATGGCGGAGCGCACCGGATTCCGCTGCGACGGGCAGTGGATCGACCGCGAATGGCCCTTCGCTCAGAATTTGCTGGTGGCGGAATAGCGCGGCCGGACGGTGGATCCAAATGCTCTCTGGTTGGGAAGATGCCCGCGAGCGCTACCCTCAGCCGATACACCCAAGAGGAAGCCGCCGGCAAAAGCGGCTGACAAGTCCGAGAGCAGCAAAGCGTTGCGCTCGGACAGTTCGACATCGACTAGCCGCTTCCTAGCGTCGAGCGTGCGGCCCGTCAGGGCTTGCCAGCCGGCGGCGAAAAGTCAAAAGGCTTCGATGCGCCAGACGAGCCGGGTCGCCCAGGTTTTTTGCGTGCTGAGCGCCGGGCGCCAGACGGCCAGAATTTGCGAACCTTGATAAACGCGCTCGAAACCTTCCTCGGATTCCGAGACTGTTTCGATCGGCGCAACCCAGAACTCCTCGACAAGCGGCGCGTGCAGCGCGACGCGGACGCGTTGCCAGCCGTCTTCCATGCGCAGGATGGGACCGGGCAGCGAACCACTGAAGCGAAGATGGTGGCGACCCGCAGGCGTCTCAAAGAAGCGGTCGGGCTCGGCGGGCGCAAGCAAATTGATGACCGATTCGATGCCCACGGCCAGCGGCTTTTCGGGAGTTTCCTTGAACTTCAGGATGACCTCGCAAGCCGCCTCGAAGCCGTGCGGGGCCGGACTGAAAGAAAACTGCTTGACGAGCAGGAGTTTGGCGCCGGCAGACTGATTCTGGCCTTGCAGCGTCAAGGAATCCGTACGGAACAGCTCCGCTTCATAAGGCGCAGAGCTTTTCACGGTGAAGGCCCCGCCGGCGAAGCCGACCGCTTCGCGCAACTCCAGTGCTTCATAATCAGCATGCGTGCGCGCGGGATCGAAGATCATGACGCGGAAGGCGTGGCGAGGCCAGCGATCGTAACGGAGAAAGCGCTCCAGGCCGGGTTCTTTCACGCGGGTTTGTTCGTGAATGGAGGCCACCGCGCCGGTGGCGGGCTTTCCCGCCGCTTCGCGCAAACGCGTGTGATAGGCCTCGGGACGGCGCAGGATGGAATTGACCAGCGTGGCGGCGGCAGGACGGAAATCAAGGGCGGCAATGGTGCCACCGTCACTGGGCTTTAAAAGGGCCTGCGCTTCGAGAGAAGTAAAGAGCAGCTCGTTTGTGCCGTCGGCATCGTAGTCCAAGAGCTCCACACGCGCGACGAGCGCACCGGGAGTCTGCCGGTCGGCAATGGCCTCGGCGCGAATCAGATTGCGCCAGGGATCGGTGCGCAGATGCGGGGCATAGATTCCGCCAAAAATACCGTGCCAATAGGCGTCATTGCACTGGGCGCGCATGAGCAGATCGCGCGCTTGCAGCAATTCATCGGCCGCCTTTCGGTCGTCGTGCCGCGCCGGCGCGGCGGCGATGCGCGCGGAAACGCGCAGCATTTTCTTGTGCAGCAGATTGGATTCCGGGTATTTGCGAAAAAAACCGCGCCAGGAACCGCCACGAAGGAAAGACAGGATTTCCGGTCGCGCGCTGAACTCCTTTAAAACCTCGTGATAGCGTTGCCGCACGCGCGTCGGGAGCGCCCACTCCATCATCTCGGTGTAGGAAGCCGTCGGCAGATCGGCGCGGCCGAGAGGCGCGCGTGTTTCCAGATACTCCCCCGGCGTGGAAACTGCCAACCAATCCGCATTTTCCTCCAGGGCGGTGAAAAAATCGGACAGCCAGCCGTCCTTGTAACAGTGTTCGTGCGTTCCGGGCCAGACACCGAACTTTTCCATGTCATCGCCCATAGCCGCCACGCCGCCCGGATGGAGGCTGGCAGCGTCACGCAGGTACGCGATGACGTCTTCGACTTTGCCAAATGGAATGAGATAGCGCAGAACTTTCTGCCCGGGGTAAAGCCACACTGTTTTGCCGCGGTCTTCGGCGATGTAGGCGCCAAAGAGCTCTTCCGGTTCGAAGCCCGCGGAAAGAAAATGCATGTCATCGACGAGCGTGTAGGCCACGTTGGCCGTGGCCAGGGCGGTGGGAAGCTGGGGCTCCCAAACACGCTCAGCGAGCCAGGCGCCGGAGGGAAGCCGGCCGAAGTGTTTCTCGAGATAAGCAGCCAACCGGGTGATCTGTTCGTGCTGATCTTCGGATGGAATCGAAACCAGGATCGGTTCATAGAAGCCGCCACCAATGAGCTCCACCTGTCCGCCCTGAACCAGCTTTTTGATACGAGCGAAATACTGAGGCCGATGTTTCTCGATCCAGGTGAGGAGCGGCCCGGAATAATGCAGGCCGAGACGAACTCGCGGATGCCCTTCAAGATGTTCAATGAATGGAAGATAGGATGAGTCGTAGGCCTTTTCGAGGACATGTTCGAAATTGCCGCAGGGCTGGTGCGCGTGAATGAGCAGGGTGAGATGAAATTTCTGTGGCATGGGGACAGTTTTTTCTCCCTAACATCATAACCCGCCATGCGAATTTATGAATTCCGCTCGCGTGAGAAATTTGGGAAGTGCGTCCTTCGAGGGGGTGCGAGGCGCACCCCCGGTTGGTTCAGAGTTCCGTGTGCCTTAGCACCCAATCGGAGACCGCGTTCAGAGCCTCCGGGGCCATGGTCTCCTGAATTCCCCCATATTCGGTGGGTGAGCCGGTTGGGCCGTGCTGGAAGAGGTGGTTTAAGCCTGGCAATTCGGTGGTTTGAAAATCCTTGTTGCCGGCGTCTTCTAAGGCTTTCCGGATTTTGGCGAGATTTTCCTTCGGCGGGGCTTGCAGATCCTTTTCACCATGGAGGGCCAGGACGGGACACATCGTCCTTTGGAGTGCCGGGAGGGGGTCATAATCGAGGAAGAACCGGAACCACGGCGAGACCATCATGCGGACCTGCGATTCGAAGGCCGCCGGCGGAAGCGACGCGCTCATCCCACTGGACTGCACCAGGTCGCTCAACTTGGCCTGGAGAGTTGCCGGGTCTCTCTCCTGGCGAACTAGCGCGTAGGTTTGTTTGTTGAATTCACGTGTGCTGGCGATCTGCTCGTCATTGACGCCCGCTGTCTTCAAGATGCGCTCGGACTGGAGCAGCAGATTGTCCTCGCCCTTGAGGCCAGGCCCGGCGAGAAGGACGATCCAGGCTACATCGCCGGAATGCGTGGCCACCAGGGGCGCGATCATTCCGCCTTCGCTGTGGCCGATGAGGCCGATTTTCTTTTGGTCAATTTCCTGGTGAGCTTTCAGGTAAGCGAGGGCAGCTTCGGCGTCGCTGGCAAAATCTTCGGTCGTGGCATTGGCATAATCTCCCGTGGACTTGCCGATTCCACGTTTATCGAAGCGAAGAACGGCGATGCCTTTTCGCGTGAGATGGTCTGCCAGCACTAGAAAAGGACGATGTCCAACCAGAGATTCATCGCGGTCGTGCGGCCCGGAATCGCTGAGGAGAATGGCAGCGGGAAACGGCCTCGGCCCGCGCGGAACAGTGAGTGTGCCCGCGAGTGAGATCTTTGCTTTGCCGTTCGTGAAGATGACTTCCTCTTCCTGATAGGGATAAGGTTTTGCGGGGTTTTGTGGGCGGACCAGTTCCAGAAGCTGGTCCGAGCGTTGGAAATCCAATTTCTGCTCGACGCTGTTTTGCGTCCAGCTTCCGGTGATGGTTACCTTTGCGGCGTTGAGTGTGCCGTCATAGACTCCGCGCACCACAGGAATTTCAAAATGAAAGCCCGCGCCTTTCTGGCTCACCTGGATGGCCGGTAGTCCGCTGACACCTTGATCGGGACTATCAAGCGCAGCGACCAGCTGCTTCTGATCATCATGGGAGACGTGCAATTGCAAGCGTAGGCGCATGCCGTTGCCTTCCAGTGCGCCTTGCCACACTCCCTCGGCGCTCGCGACCGCATCGGAAGGTTTTCTGGCCCCCGCTCCCGCAGCCTGGCGATGAAAGACCAGCGGCAGGCTGTAGCTACCCTGTGTCCAGTCACCTTCGATGCCGTTGCGATCCGCGGTAAACTTTCCTTCATAGGAAGCGCCCACGGAAGACACATTGAAATGCAGCGTGGAGTCTTTGCGGGTAAGAGCGGTCACCTCAATACCGTAAACGCCTTGATCCAGGCTATCGATGGTCGCTTTGAAGGAACCGTCTTCGACCTTTGAAATATGCAGGACCAGATGGAGGATTGCTTCGCCCGCTGGCAGCGAACCGCTCCATTGGCCTTCCAGTGTGGCGGAGCCCGGTTGCCGTTGCGGCTTATGAACGGCTGGAGTCTGGGCCGAGGCAGTCGAAAAAGCAGCCCGGCCGAAGAAGAAAATGGCCAAGGCCAGTCTTCCGTTAGCAGGCTTCACCCAAAACCTCCACACGCCACCTTCAGGATGGTAGATGATTTCCGGCCCAAAAGAGTTGGCATGGTGAGCCGCGCGGATCAGGCGTTGGGTGTAAAGCAAGGCTCAAAAACCGGGCTAGAGATTTGGCGGCATACAAAAAGCGGTACGCCACAGCGTGCCGAGCAAAACCGTACAAATCCGGTTGCGTCCTAGCAGACTAGGCTACTTTCCCTTTTTTGCGTACCAATCGGCGTTGATCGGCGTGAAGCTATTCCACTTTTCGGGCAGGTCCTCGAGCGCAAAGATGGCCGTCACCGGGCAGACCGGGACGCACGCTCCGCAATCGATGCATTCCGTGGGATGGATATACAGCTGTGTTTCGCTCTCGAAATCGGGTTCATCCTTGCGCGGATGTATGCAGTCTACCGGACAGACATCCACGCAGGCGGTGTCTTTTGTGCCGATGCACGGCTCGGCGATCACGTAAGCCATTAAGGGTCTCCTTTGTTCGGACAGCCCACCGGCGCCCCTTCCGATGCAAACAGCACGACCGGCAAAAATTCCTTATACCACGCGACTGCCCGGAGCGACAAGCAGCTAGGAGAATTGTACGCGGTAGGAATGAGTTTCTCAACCGGTGCCGGTGCGGATAGAATGAGAGCAGAAGGAATGACCATGAGAACCGAGGCTGGTCTTCTCTCACTTGTCTTACTGGCCGTGGGGACTGCCCTGGCCGCGCCGCAGGCGCCGCGGACCACCGCTTCCCGCGATCCAGCACTCATCGACGTCGAGGCTTATCAGAAATTGCTCGCCGAATACCATGGAAAACCCCTGCTGGTGACGTTTTGGGCGACTTGGTGCGAACCCTGTCGTGACGAGTATCCCATGCTGAATGAATTGGCGAAGCAATACGCTCCGCAGGGATTGCGGGTTGTGGGCGTGAGCCTCGATGACGACGGTGATTTGATCCTGATGCGGCGTTTTCTGGCCCGCTACAAGCCGGTTTTTCCCAACTACAGGAAGAAAGCAGGCGATGAGAAACTGTTCCGGCAAGGGGTACTGCCGAGCTGGAACGGAGTCCTGCCAGCTTCGTTCTTGTACGCCAAAGACGGCCGGCAGATTGGGCATGTGTTCGGCGAGGGCACGCGGGATACCTATGAGGCGGCTATTCGCACGCTGCTCCGGTCAGCATCCAACTAGAACTACTTCCAAAAAATCGAAGTCACTGCATTTGGTCGGCTAAAAACTGCCGCGGGAGGTCGTTGATGCTCAACACCAAGGGCAATCGCATTACTTATTTTGGCCACAGCACGTTTTCGCTGACCACCCCCTCGGGGCAGGTCGCATTGATCGATCCGTGGGTGATGACGAATCCCTTCTGTCCGGAGGCGCTGAAGAAAGTGGCGCGGCTGGATGCCATTTTCCTGACTCACGCGCATAGCGATCATAGGGGTGATCTTCTGGCTTTGGCGAAACAGCACAAACCGAAAATCTCGGCGAGCTTTGAGACCTGCCTTTGGATGGAGGACAAGGGCTTTCGACAAGAGACTTGCCCAATGGGAAAGGGAGGCTCGCAGAAAATCGGTGATTTCGAAATCACCATGACGCACGCATTTCATTCCAATTCCATCGAAGATAACGGGGTGCGGCACTATGGCGGCGAGCCCGCGGGATACATCATCAACATGCCCGGCGGGTTCAAGGTGTACCATGCCGGCGATACTGCGCTCTTCGGAGACATGAAACTAATCGGTGAGCTGTACGAGCCGGTCCTCGCGATGTTGCCGATCGGCGATCTCTTCACCATGGGCCCGCGCGAGGCGGCCCATGCCATTCGCCTGCTCGGCGTGAAACACGTCATCCCCATGCATTACGCCTCGTTTCCCTTCTTGACCGGTACGGCCGAAGAATTGCGCAAAGAAACGAAGAAAATCAAAGGGCTGAAAATTCACGCGCTGAAGCCGGGGGAGAAACTATGATTCGCAGCGAGAATCTGCGCAGCGGTTATATTCAGGACGACGTCGAAGAATATCTTTACCGGCTGCTGCCGGAGCGCGATAGCGTCGTCAGGGAGATGGAGGATTACGCCGAGCAGAACCGCGTTCCGATCATCGGGCCGGCGGTGGCGCGCATGCTGGCGCTCTTCGTGCAAGTTTCGGGCGCCCAGCGGATTTTTGAGATGGGTTCGGCCATTGGGTATTCTACGATCTGGCTGGCACGGGCGGCTGGGCCGAAGGCCAAGGTGCTCTATAGCGATGGCGATCCCGAGAAAGCCCGCCGGGCGAAGGATTATTTTCGCCGGGCGGGCGTGGCCAAACGGATCGAAATCCGTGTTGGTAATGCCCTGGAACTGGTAAAGAAAACGCCGGGTACATTTGATCTGATTTTCAACGACGTAGACAAACACCAATATCCCGCCGCACTGCTCGCGGCTTTGCCCAAGCTGCGCCGCGGCGGCTTGTTCATCACTGACAACACGCTGTGGTCGGGAAAAGCGGCGCGGCCGGCAGCGCCGGACGACACTGACACGCAGGGTGTCCAGGAATTCAACCGGCTGGTGTACGCTTTGAAAGGGCTCTACCCGGTCTTGATCCCCCTGCGCGACGGCGTCACCGTCTGCCGGAAGCAATAGCTCGGAACAGGCTCACGAGCGGAGGAAATTGCGGACGAGGAAGCCCACGTTGGCAGGACGCTCGGCGAGACGCCGCATAAAATAGGGAAACCAGTCGCGGCCGTAGGGGATGTAGATGCGCACGCGGTAGCCGTCCTTGACGAGCCGCCGTTGTAGGTCGGTGCGCACGCCGTACAACATCTGAAATTCGAAATCGTCCTTGGAAATCTGCTGGGCCGCCGCATGGCGAATGGTCGCTGCGATCATGCGCGGGTCGTGCGTGGCGATGCCGTGATAGAAGCCACTGGAGAGCAGCAGCTGCATCAGCCGGACGAAATTGGCATCGACATCGGCTTTCAAAGGAAACGCAACCTCTTCTGATTCCTTGTACGCGCCCTTGCAAAGACGGATGCGGCAACCGTACGCCAGCAGATCGGTGACGTCGGTCTCGCTGCGGTAGAGATAGGACTGGATGACCGTGCCGACGGCAGGACTGCGTGCGCGAACGCGTTTGGCGAGTTCGATGGTGCGCTGCGTGTAAACAGACCCCTCCATGTCGATGCGCAGAAAATTATCGAAGCCCGCGGCGCGCTCCACGATGGAGAGAACCAAACCTTCGCAAAATTCAATATTGATATCGAGGCCGAGTTGCGTGAGTTTGCCGGAAACGTTAGCCTGCAGCCCCTCCTGAGCGATGCGTTCAAAAATCTCCAGATAGGCATCGCGGGAATGTTGCGCATCAGAGGTGGTGGCAACGTTCTCGCCGAGGTAATCGAGGCTGGCGAGCATGCCCGCGTTATTACACTCGCGGGCGGCGGCGATCGCTTCATCGAGCGTTTCGCCGGCAACGAAACGGCGCGCCATACGGCGGGTGGTGCCATTGGAGGTGACCCAATTGGCAAAGCTTTTACTTTCGGAAAGCTTGAGGAGCGTCGACCGGAGCATGCGGGAATTATTATGGCAGCGTAGGAAGAGCGAAACTAGTCTTTGTGCTCTTCCAGAAACTTTTCCGCATCCAGGGCGGCCATGCAGCCGGTGCCCGCCGCGGTGACGGCCTGGCGGTAGCGGTGGTCTTGCACGTCGCCGGCGACGAATACGCCCGGAATCGCGGTCAGGCTGCCGTGTTTGGCAAGCAGATAGCCGTTCGAGTCCATCTCTAGTTTGCCCTTGAAAACAATGGTGTTCGGATCGTGACCGATGGCCACGAATACGCCGTCGACCGGAATCTCTTGCGTTTCCTTGGTCTGCTGATTGCGCACACTCACTCCTTCCACGTGACCCTGGGGAGCCAGAATCTCTTCCACCGCGAAAGGCGTGACAAATGCGACTTTCTCGTTGGTCCTGGCGCGTTCGATCATGATCTTGGAAGCGCGGAAATCATTCCGGCGGTGAATCAGATGGACCTTGCTGGCGTAGCGCGACAGAAAGTTGGCCTCCTCCATGGCGGAATCACCGCCGCCGACTACGGCGATAGGTTTGCCGCGAAAGAAATAGCCATCGCAGGTTGCGCAGGTGGAAACGCCGTGGCCGATCAGTTGTTTTTCACCCTTCAGACCCAACAGACGCGCTGAAGCCCCCGCGGCCACGATCAAAGCTCGCGCTTCGTAGATGTCTTTTCCGGCGATGATCTTAAATGGCCGCTTGCTGAGGTCGACTTCGGTTAGCGCTCCGGCTTTGAACTCCGCGCCGAATTTTTGGGCTTGCTTACGCATGTTCTCGATGAGCTGCGGTCCCATGATGCCTTCTGGGAACCCCGGATAATTCTCAACGTGGGTGGTGAGGGAAAGCTGCCCGCCAGGCTCATGTCCGTCCAGAACGAGCGGTTTCAGGTTCGCGCGCGCAGCGTAAATTGCAGCGGTGAGTCCGGCGCAGCCGCTGCCGATAATGAGGACGTTGTACATGCGATCTTTCTCCACCCGTTAGATTCGGCACGGCACCCGCCGGATACAACGCAGGCCGGTATTGTAGCATCCCCCCCCTCGCGATTCGGAATGCGGGCAGCCAAATTGGAGAGGCCTTTTCACACCGGCGGCATTGACCGGTGCGAACGGCCATCGCTATAGTCGAGAGAAATACCCAGGTAGCCAGAAGGAGAGAATCACGATGGATCCGCGCTATCCGATTGGACAATTTGCGATGCCCGCCGAAGTGGCGCCGGCTCGGCGCCAACAGGCGATCGATGAGATTGCGGCTACACCGGTCAAAATGCGCGCCGCGGTGAAAGGCATGAACGACGCGCATCTCGACACGCCGTACCGCGAAGGCGGCTGGACGGTGCGCCAGGTTGTACATCACGTTCCGGACAGCCACTTGAATGCGTACGTCCGTTTGAAGCTGGCGCTCACCGAAGAAAAGCCGACAATTAAGCCCTACAACGAGGCGGCCTGGGCCGAACTGGCGGACTCAAAATCGATGCCCATCGAAGTATCGCAGACGCTGCTGGATTCGGTACACACCCGCTGGGACCGGCTGTGGCGCTCCTTGAAGCCCGAGCATTTTCTAAGAATCCTGGTCCACCCGGAGCACGGCGAGCGCACCGTTGACTGGCTGCTCTTCCTCTACGAGTGGCACGGGAAGCATCACACCGCACACATCACTGAACTGCGCAAGAAAAAGAGCTGGTAGCAAGGCGAACACGAGTACTCCATCTGGCCCTCGACTTGGTCACGCCAATCCGCCGGGAGAAAGGTTTCCGCCTGCTCCTGAAGTGGCGCGGCGCAGTCCGCCTCGTGTACGATGAGGCGGTAAGGAAGGAGATGGCATGAGCCGAGCGGTAGGAACGTACGCTATTTTTGAGACTTCCCAAGGGAACATTGTGGCACGTCTGTTCGAAAACGAAGCGCCAAAAACGGTTGCGAATTTCATCGGGTTGGCCGAAGGCACCAAAGAATTCACGAATGAAAAGACCGGGCAAAAGGAAAAGAGACCTTTCTACGACGGATTGATTTTCCATCGCGTGATTCCGCAATTCATGATACAGGGAGGGTGCCCGCAGGGCAGCGGAATGGGCGGGCCGGGCTACAAGTTTGCGGACGAATTTCATCCCTCGCTGAAGCACTCCCAGGCCGGCAAGCTCTCCATGGCCAACTCCGGGCCGGGAACCAACGGGAGCCAGTTCTTTCTCACCGTAGCCGCGACACCCTGGCTGGACAACCGCCACACTATCTTTGGCGAAATCATCGAAGGCCAGGACGTGGCTGACAAGATTTCGAAGCTGCCGCGCGATTCCAACGACCGCCCGCGAGTACCCGTGTCTATCACCAAGCTGCGCATCGAACGCGTCGCGTAAGCGGACGCCATGGCCATGCTCACGCCCGAGCGACTCCAGCGGCTTATCATCGAATTCATTTTTGTCCTGCTCGGCGCTTTGTTGGTATGGCTCGGTCTTGCTGGCCCCGCCCGCGGCCGAACCGTCGATCGGCACAGCATGGCCTGGCTAGTCCTCAGCGTAGCGCTGATTCTTTGGGGACTCCGCGCGCTCTATAAGCGGGGCCAGTGGTGGTTGCGCTGGGAGAACTGGACGCGTGGGCTGTCTCTCGCTCTTCTGGGCGTCCTCATGCTCTTGATGTCACGGGTGCCGTTTGCCTGGGTCGGGCCGATGCTGGCGGCCGGCGGAGCGGTACTCGCGTTGCGCGGGATTGTCGGTTCCGCGCTGATCTTCCGGCCACGCTGAAGAAGCGCGTTCCGGAAGGACGTGGCGGCAGATTCCGAGCTCGACCGTCTTCTCGGCTATCTTTCTCTTTCGGCCCGACTATAATCCCGGTAACGGAGCGCCCCAGTATTTGGAAATCCGCCCTAGGGCCGTCCATTATTTTCATCGAAGAAATAAAGGAGACCGTCCGTGCTGAAAGAATTCAAAAATTTCGCCATGCGTGGCAGTGTTGTGGATTTGGCCGTCGGCGTGATCATCGGCGCGGCCTTTGGGAAGATTGTCTCATCGCTGGTGGAGGACGTGATCATGCCGCCGATCGGCCGCCTGCTTGGCCACGTCGATTTTTCAGGTTTGTTCATCAACCTGAGCGGCACTCATTTCGATTCGATTGCGGCGGCCAAGGCGGCGACCCCGCCACAGCCGACGCTGAACTACGGGATGTTCATCAATAACGTGATCAATTTTCTGATCGTGGCCTTTTGCGTCTTTTTAGTAGTCAAGCAGGTGAATCGTTTCGCCGCGGCACCGGCGCCCCTGCCGACCACCAAGGACTGCCCGCAGTGCGCCATGCCGATTCCCCTGGCGGCCAAGCGCTGCGGTCACTGCACGACGCAGCTGGCATGAGGCCGTGAATGGTGGTCAGTAGTTGGCCCTTCCCGAGAAAGGACTGCCGCTAGGAATAAGGGACCATTCACATTCAAGGAGAGATTAAGAACTGAAAACTGGTTGCTTCAGGTCCTCGGAGTTTTCTTCGTCTGGTTGGCTTCGAGATGCGCGCGCAAGCGGTTGACCACGATGTCTTCGTGTCCTTCCTCCACCTCTTTTTGCACTTCTTCCAGCGCGAAGTGCACCACGTCGTGATGGTGCATTTCCAGGGGAGCCACGGCGTCACTGAAACGCAGCCACAGCCGGTGCAGCAGATTTACCTCGTTGGCCGTCAGATTGGGCGCGTGCGGCCCGAGGACTTTGTAAAGCTTGTCCCCATTGGGCAAGTGGATTTCCAGATTGAATTGCGGCTTTTGATCGCCCAGTTTTTCCCAGGCGTCACCAATCTGACGCGCTTGCTCCTCGTTAGATTCCTTTGTCGAACGCCCGGCAACAATCGTGCTGGATTCGAGTGATGTCGCGGCCCGAAGGATGCCGTCCCACAAATCGTTCGCGGCGACCACCGCCAGGCGGATGGACTTGCCCCGCTTTTCGGCCATGGAAAGCGCTTGGGAGAAGAGTTGTTGCTCGATGCTGCCGAAAAGCTGGTTGGCCTCGAGTTCGTTTTCGCCCGAAGCGGAGCGGCGCAAGAGCCGGACATGGAGCACCACAACGTCGCGGCGCCCGGGCTTGATGCGGTCCAGCACGTTTCCGAGATGATAGAGCGCGTACTGGTTGCTTATCGGAACAAGGACATTGCCGGGGCGCGCACCCACGGCCTCGGGAGTCAATTCCGATTCCAACTCGAGATTGAACTGGTCCATCTCGACGTGGGCTGCGCCGCCCCTTTTGCCCCGGCGCTCCGAAATCGTGAACACAATGTAGAGCAGAATGGAAAAGGCTCCGCCAGCCATGGTGGCGATGGGCTTGGTGAACAAGTTTACGACGGCGATCAAGAAAAGCGTCGAGGTGATCAATCCGAGTCCCACGGGAATCTGCACACCACGGAACGTGAAATTCAGCGGAACTTGAAATTCTCGCTGGCCGGGACTGGTGTAGCGAAGAACGAGCACCGCGAGGCCGTTCATGGCGAAGCTCCAGATCACGCCGAAAGCATACAGGTTCGCGAGAAACGTGACGTCGCCACGACTAATGATAATGGTAATGACCTGCAGCGCCACGACGATATTGATGATGCGATAGCTGGTGCCGAAGCGCTTGTGCGGCTGCCGGAACCATGCGCTGAGCACGCCGTCTTCAGAAACGCGGTTCAGCACTCCGTTCGAGCCTACGATGGCCGTGTTCACCGCGCCCGCCAGGATCAAGGTGCCCACCACGACAACAAAGCCGTGGAATATCAGACGGGCGAAAAATGGCCCTTCCAGATTCATGGCCAGCCCGCCGATTAGGTTTTCGAGAAAGTGCTGGCGGACGTCGTCCGGAATGATCATCACGGCAAAGAAGGAAACCAAAGAGGTAAAGACCAAACTATAGATAAAAATGACCGCGCCAGCCTTTTTCAGGTTGGGGAGCTTGGGGCTTTCGATTTCGCGATAGACCTGCGCAAGCGATTCCTCGCCGCTCATGGCCAGCACGGAATGGCCCAGGGCGATGAAGATGGCGATGACCCCGAACATGTGAGGAAGGTTGCTGTGCGCGAGCCAGCCGAGGGCGCCGGCGCTCAGCCTGAGGTTGCGCGGGTGTGGCCACGGAGGCAGCGCGGAATGGCGCACCGCCGCCGTGTAGATACACCAGGCGATGAGCATCACCACCATCACGGTGACCAGTTTCATGATGTGCAGAGCTTTTTCGCTGGACTCGGCAACGCCCTTGGTGTTCTGCCACCAGAAATAAAGGGTGACAACGATGGCAAAACTCGCGGCAATAAGACTGGTTGTTCCCGGAGAGAGCGGGCCGCTCACGTGAAGATAGAGCAGAAGATCGTTGATCAATCCCGCAAGATACTGGCCGGCTGCCACGCCGCTGATCGGCCCCGTCAGGATGTAGTCAAACATGAGCGCGGAGACACTGAATTTCGCGAGCGTCCCCCCCAGGGACATCTTCACGGCTCGATACACGCCGCCGCGCACGAACATGCTGCAGCTTTCCACGTAAACGGCGCGCACGGCGTACGAAAACAGCATGATGGCGAGGATGAACCACGGCGCAGTCTTGCCGATGTAGCCTTCCGCTTCGCCGCCGGCATAGTACGCCGAAGAGGCCAGATCGTTCAGCACGATGGCCGCCGCTCGCCAGAACGAAATGAAGGTCAGGAGGGCGGTGGTAGCGACGATGACACGCGGAATACCATTGCCGCGGCTGCCTGCGGCAGCAGGGTGATGGGGAGTGCTGCTCATGTATGGGTTTCGTTAAATCGCAGACTGAAATGCTCGCATTTTTGAGGCCCTAAGTCTAGCCGGACATCCCGGTGAATCACCGGGATGCACTAGCCCACGGAGGCGCGGAAGGTCTTGGCGCACTCGGCGCAGGGACAGATGTTGCGGAGATGGTCGTAGCTGTAGATGCCAGTAGAGTGGCCGTCGGTGAAGCTGATTTGAATGGCATAATTACCCACTTGCGTGGCGGTCTGGGCGCGCGGTTTGGGCTTGAACATGGGCAGCGCGGGAGAGGACTTGAATGCCGAGGCTACCTCGCCGAGCGACTGCTTCTTCTCTCTGGCGTCGTTGCAGGTGGCGCAGGGACATTCCTCCCGCAAGTAGGCAAACTCGTAGTGGCTGGTGTGGCCGTCGGCCCAGGTGACATCCACACCCGTGCCGCTAGAAACATGAATCTTGAGGCTGGTTGGTTTTTTTCGCGGGTCCAGAGGAGTGGGCATGGTTTGGATGTGCCATTAGCCCTTGGATTTGCCGTTGCAGCATTCGCCTGGCGGAATAGGATTCCCGTGCGGGCAGGTCTTGGGGTGTCCGAGGAATGTGCAAATGCGCTGGTCCAGCTCGGGGCTGATGATGTGTTCGAACTTGCAGGCTTGCGTATGGGCCTCGGAATCGTCGATCGAAAAAGTGTCCTTGAACAGGCGCTCGGCCAGGCGGTGACGCCGGACAACGTCGCGCGCGCGCTGGCTGCCCATGAGGGTGAGCTGCACTTCCCCGTTTTGCATTTCCACTAAGCGCAGATCGGACATGCGCGAAAGAACTCGCGCGGCCGGCTCGTCAGTTACCACTGGCAGCCGCCCCGATGGGCCAGTGGCGTGGAGGCGCTCCGCTTGAGCCGGTTTCCCTTCCTCCCCGCAAGTCCAGATTTGTTCCAGGAGATGATCGAAGCGAATTTCGTCGTCGGTGGAAATAGGAGTGCAGCAGTCCCGGGTGTCGGCCAGAGGGCAAGCCAGCGGATGGCCTGGACCGTGCTGTGCGGTGTCGAAGTGCAGGTGGCCGTGAGCAAGCTCGATGCGGCGGTCCGCTTGACGCGCGATGTCCGGGTCGTGCGTCACCATCAGGATGGTATGGCCGGCATTGTGCAGTTCACGGAAAATCTGGATGACCATCGTTTCGTTGGCCTCGTCGAGATTTCCAGTGGGCTCGTCGGCGAGAATGATCTTCGGCTGATTGATCAGCGCGCGCGCAATGGCAACGCGCTGCTGTTCGCCACCGGAAAGCTGCGCGGGGAGATGCGTCAGCCGCTCGCCGAGGCCCACGCGCTGCAGCGCTTCTTCAGCTTGCGTTTCGTCGGTGACACTATGGAAATACTGTGCGAGCATCACGTTTTCAAGCGCTGTAAGATACGGCACGAGATGGAATTGCTGGAAGACGAAGCCGACTTTTTCCGCGCGGTAACGCACCATCTGGCTCTCGCTAAGTTTCGAAAGATCGACGCCGTCAACGACCACATGGCCCGAAGTGAGTGTGTCCAGGCCGCCGAGAATGTTGATAAGCGTAGTTTTTCCCGAGCCGGAGGGCCCCATGAGCGCCACCCACTCGCCGGTGTTCACTGCGAGGCTAACGCCGCCGAGCGCGCGCAGCGTGCCGTACTGCTTGATCAAATTCTCGATGACCACTTGCTTGGCCGCAATTAGCGGCGGTGCGGGAGCGATGGAACTCACGCTTCACCCCTGAAAACCGATGCCGGGCGGATGCTGGCCAGCCGCCGCAGCGGATACGCGCTGAGGATCGCCACCATGATGGTCAACGCCACAGCTACAGGATACACAATCAGCCGCGGCCGTGCCGCCACGCCAAAGACCGCTTTGCCCAATCCGACGGATAGAAAAATCCCCGCCGCCGCGCCAATCATTCCTCCGGCCAGGCCAAGCAGCGCCGCCTCCGCGAGAAAAAGCCGCAGCACGCGTCGCATCGAGCCACCGATGGCCTTCATCAAGCCGACATCCATCTTCCGTTCCATCGCCACGTTGGTCATCGCCGCCATCACGCACAGCCCGCTGAGCACCAGCACGATCGCCACTGTGGCCGTCAGCACCCCGCTGATGCGCTTGTATATCTTTGCTTCCCCTTCCGTGAACTGCCGAACAGGGCGGATCTCGGCATCCGGGAGTGCGCTTCCGAGTGCCGCGATGTATCGATTGACTGACTCCCCGGTGCCATGAAAGCTAACTTGAACGAGACTCAGACGGCCATGGGTTGCGGTCAGACTTTCAGCCTCCTGTAGGTCCACGAACAGCTGATTGTCCTCGGAACCTCCTGAACTGATGACCGCACTCACGAAGCAGGATGTGCGATCCACATTTGCCTCGTGATGTAACGCCACGCTATCCCCAGCCTGAACATGGAGTGATGCGGCGACACTTGCGCCCAGCATGCACTCCGTCTCTGAAAAAAGAGCGGAGGTAGGCGCGCCGACGCGCTCAAATCGCCAACTAGACCCCATTCGCTGCAAGTCTCCGAAGCTGGTCCCGGCGATTACCACCGTCGCAGCGGCAGCGTTTTTCCCACTTTGCGGTGCCGCCTTAGCGAGTCCGTACAGAAAAGGCACCACATCTACTGGCTGTGCTTCGAATCGCTTCGGAATGCGCTCGATGATCGAACTGTCCAAGGTTGGAGGAGAAGTTTCAGTGTCCATTCGCTTAGGGGCCACGATGATGTTGGGACCAAACGCGCGAAACTCAGTGGTAAGGCGATGCTGGGCGTCGACTTGGAGATTGAGGAGAGCGGCGGTCACTGCGGCGCCTGCGCCGAGCGCCAGCAGGATGATGAAAAGGCGGCCGCGGTTGGCGCCGAGAAGGCGGCGGATGATCCGCCAGAACATGGCTCTATTGGTTGCCTGGCCTGGCATCATTCGCCTCGCAGAATCGGTGCCGGCTCGTACCTTGAGGCACGGCGCAGCGGAAGGGCGCTGCCAAGAATCGTGACGCCGCCAGCGAGTGCAATAATCACAAAAAAGACCATGAGCGAAGGCTCCGGTGCGGCTCCAAAGATTCTTTCGCCGAGAAGGCGTGCCAGAATAATCCCGATGGCGTAACCGGCTCCCCCGCCTACGAAGGCGAGCAACAGTTGTTCAGCCGCAAGTAGGAAGCCGACCGTTCCGGAGCCTGCGCCGAGCGCTTTCATCAAGCCGATCTCCGTCCGCCGCTCGATCACCGAAGCTGCCGAAGACGCTCCCACAGCCAGCGCCGCCGCAAGCAGGGCCGCTCCGGTGACCAGCCATAGCAGCGTTTGAACGCGCCTGAGGATTTGCCCCTCTCCTTCGGCAACGCGGCGAATCACGCGCACGTCGGTTCCCGGCAATTCCTGCTGAATTTGAAACGCAATCGAGGAAATGTACGGCGTGCAGAACCACCGGTCGTACTCGACAGGTGTAAACGTCTTGGGGTCGCGTTTCGCAAACGCATCTTCCGGCTTGGTCAGCGCGCTTACATATAGCTTGCGGTACTGTCCGGGCTGGTTGGCGAGTTGTTGCGCAACTCGGAGAGGAACAATTACCGCGTCATCCTCAAGCCCTCCGCTATCTAGAATGCCCACGGCCTTGAGGAACAGCGGTGGTGCGGAAGGTCCCCGATCGATGACCAGATTGTCACCGACGGGCCAACCTGGCGGAATCCCACCGTTGAGGCTGGCCTCCTTCTGGCGGGCTAAGTTCTTGCCGACGACGCATTCCTCAGCATCGTCCTTGAACCATCGGCCTTTCAGGATATGCCACCAGGGATTGGTTTTTTCTAAACCCGTCTCGAAGTAAGCGCCGTCCTCTAGGTGGAGTGCATGATCCGCCCATACGCCTATGGCCAGAAGATCGGGCCAAGAATTGCGATTGGGCGGCCAACTTCGTCTATCGTCGCGGAAGCGCAGCATCGCTTTCACTGGTAATTCCAAGACCGGTGCAAAGCCCACGATATTGTTGTGCCAGAAGATGGTCTTAAGCTTAGGAAGGTCGGTTTCAGGGAGATACGCGCCGGCATTGACGGGACGATAGTCCACGCCGCCGATTTCGAGCGGCAGCGAATCAGCCTGCGGCGTGACCAACAGATTTGCACCCAGGCTGCGGAATTCCTTCGCTAGCCGGTCTCCCACATCCAGCGATACGCTTAGCGTCGCCGTGGCCACTCCCATGCCGAGCGCCAGCGCCGCCCCGGTAAGGAGCTTGTGGCGTGGTCGGCGTCCAAAAGAGTCGGCAACGATTCGCAGGAACATAAAATGGTTTGGTTCGGCGCCTAAGGGGCACGAACTACCGTGCCGCTATTGAGGAATCTCCTTGGCAGCTATCGTCAACGCCGAAATATCAATCACCAGGTCTCCGCCATCCAAGTGCGAGGGCACGCCGATCGGGTTGCAACCCCCCTGATCGCCAATCGACGGAATGTAAATGGCCGAAGCACAATGCCGGCAAATGACGTTCTGTCCATCCTGCCGGTAGCCTTCCGCGCCACAGATGCGGCAGGCATCCAGCGCCACTCCCCATCCGTTGGGCTTCTTAATGATCATGAATCGCAGCGACTGCCCACCCGCATTTACGGTGAAAAGATGCAGGCTTCCATCCTGAACTTCGCCGACCGGCAGGCGCACGATATTTCCCGCAGCATCAATGGGCTGCGCTGCCGGCGGCGCCGAGTTTGCCCGCGCATAGATGAAATCCGCCGTCAACACCAGAATCACCGTGAGAGAGGCCACTGCCGCCGCCATCATCCAACGCCGCTGCCGCCGGTTCTGCGATTCCAACAACCGCTTTTCCGCATCGTTCACCGCTCCCCGAGCGTTCTTGTCATGCGCGGCGGCCTGCCATTCCCTCAGGATCAGCAACGTCGCCGCGCCAAAAATAAAGACAAAAAAGAACAGTTCATTGCGGACAATGGGCCCCAGAATGGCCATCTCCACCTTGCTCGAAGGCAGCCAGCGCGCCTCGCTCAATTCATGTATCCCGGTGAGTGCCAGTTGAAACGCCACCAGCATCAGAATGACGCTGGTGGCCGCGAAAAAGCGGTGCAACGGCACGCGCAAAGTGCCCTTAAAGAAGAACAGCCCAACCGCCACGGCGGCCGCGATCCCCACAATCGTTCCGATCCAGGTCTGCAACCCCTCGCTAGAAAGCTCCACGGCGCGCAGAATCAGCGCCAGCTCCGCCCCCTCGCGCAGGACCATCAGGAAAACAAAGAGGAAAATGCCCCACCCCGCCGCACTCCCGGCGCGCTCGGCATAAGCCTCCACCTTCTGCTCGATCTCTTCTTTCAGGTGACGCGCAACTCGGTTCATCCATACGATCATCGTAATGACGAACACCGAGGCGATCAGCAGCATCAGCCCCTCAAACCCGTCTTCGCTGATGCGCCAGCGTTCCAGGGCCACGGCCACGCCCAGGCTGAGCGCCGCCGCCGCCGCTACGCCGTACCACACGAAACGCACCAGGCCCCCGCGGCCGGTGCGGGAAAGATAGACGAGAATAATGCCGACGACCAGAGAAGCTTCAACGCCTTCACGAAGTGCGATGAGAAAAGCCGAGAGCACAAAAACTCCAGTTGTTAGTAATTTGCAACTACCAATTCAGTGTACCGCACTGACGGATTTCCGTCAACCGGACCAACTTGGTCCTATTTACTCTCCGAGTTAGGTTATCCTGTCTGACGCTCATGCGCACCATCCAGCTAAGTTCCTCCTTGCTCTTGTTGCTACTGTCTTGTCGGCAGCTTCTCGCCGAGGCCTCACCATGGGAACCTCAAACCACCATGGTGCGACCCGATTCGAAGCGCGCACAGAAGGCTGCCGAGCGGGGCAACCAATCGGAAGCCGCAGGGCGCTTCGAGGAAGCCCTGGCGGCCTACCAAGAGGCCGCGCGTTATGCCCCTGAGGATGCCCATATCGTCGCACGAGGTGTAGCGCTGCGCTCCAAGCTGGTTCGCGGACACGTCGAGGCTGCCGAACGTGCTGCCTTGGCAGGTCATCTGGACCAGGCTACTGCGGAATTGGGAGCGGCACTCCAAGTCGATCCCGGAAACACGATCGTCGCGGAGCGTCTCACGCAACTCAAAACCATGGAGACTGAGCCCGGCCGAAGGCCCCTGACGGCAATTTCCGGCCTTCCTCGTCTCCAACCGCAAGCCGGAAAACGCAATTTGAACCTGCGCGGCGATACCAGGACGGCCTACGAAGAGTTGGCGGGCCTGTTTGGCATCAAAGCGACGCTTGATCCGGACATCAATGTCAGGAATGTGCGGCTGCACGTCGATAATGTTGATTTCTATACCGGCATGGCCCTTCTTGGTACGCAAGTGGGGGCCTTTTGGCGCCCCTTGAATGCCACGACGATATTTGTGGCTCAAGACACGCCGGAGAAGCGGCGGATGTACGCCGTGGTGGCCGAGCAGACCTTTCCCCTCTCCGCGGCCGTCGGCCCGGAGGAGGTGACCGAGATGCTGCGCGTCCTTCGCGACATCACTGGAGCCACGCGCGTCGATCTTGACACTCGCAGCCGCACCATTACCATGCGCGACACGCCGGAGCGGCTGGCCCTGGCCGGTGAACTGATCGATCAACTCGAGAGGGCCCGCGGCGAAGTTATGCTGGAAATCGAGCTCCTCGAAGTCGACCGCAACAAGGCCCGCGGTCTTGGAATTACGCCTCCGGCTTCAGAGCAGCTGATCGCGCTGAGTTCCAACGACCTGAACCAGCTCAAATCATCGACCAACCTGACCAACCTGCTCACCAACATTCAGCAAGTCTTCGCGGGAAAAGGATTCTCCAGCATCCCGGCCGTCCTTCCCGTGGGTGGTGGCTTGACCACTTTTCTACTCACTCTGCCCACCGCCGCGGCCAATTTCTCCGATTCTCTCTCGCTCGTCGAAAGTGGGCGCCAGGTTCTGCTGCGTGCGCAAAACGGAAAGCCGGCCAGCTTGTTCGTCGGCGATCGTTTTCCGATTACCCTCTCCTTGCTGTCCGGAAGCCTGGGGACCGGAGGCGCGTTGACGGGCGTGCCCCGCGCCACAATTTTCCCGGAAACTAGTTTCTCCGTCGCGGCCAATCCCTCCGCGCTGGTTGCCAATAGATTTACCGGCGGCACGCTCCCCGATCTGGCGGTCGTTTTTGACGATCCGAAGGCCAACACCTTTGTCATCCTGCAGAATCAAGACAATGGAAACTTTGTGCAGGTCACTCCATCGCCGATCACACTAGGTGCCAACGAAACCGGCCAGGTCGCCATTGGTAGCGGGGTCTTCCGCAACGACACCACAAAATTTTCCACCATCCAGCCGCCCGATGTGGTCCTGGTAAATTCCACTTCGAATAACGTTTCGGTGTTATTGGGGAGCAGCGACACCAGCGGCAAAGCCACCGGACTCTTTACAGAAGCGCCCGGCTCCCCTTTGGCTGTTGGGAATAATCCAAGGTCCGTAATCGTCGCTGATTTTAACGGTGACGGTTTTCTGGACCTGGCCGTCGCCAATCAAGGTGACAATTCCATCTCTCTTTTCCGGGGAAATGGAGACGGAACATTTGCGGAGTTTCCGGGCTCGCCCTTCAAGCTGACGAATACCACCACGATTTCGGAAACCGCCCCGGTCGCCATGGTCAGCGCAAATTTTCGGAACAGCAGCAACACCATCAACAGCAGCCCTCTGGTGGACCTCGCCGTCGCAAATCAGGGCTCGAACAACGTAGCCATTTTGCTGAGTTCCGTTGATCAGAATCTGAATGTCACTCTCACCGAGGCCCCCAGTTCGCCTATCTCGGTCGGAACTAATCCCGTGGCGATGGCCACGGGAGACTTGGATGCTGACGGCGTTCCGGACTTGGCCGTCCTGAATCAGGGCACGGCCGCAGTTGCGGGCACCATTTCGGTCTTGCTGGGTAGCAGTAATTTGGATGGCACATTCACCGAAGCCAGTGGCTCTGCGCTGCCGACGGCGACGACTCCGGCTGGCATTGTGATCGCCAATTTTGCCAACGGCGCGGTGCCGGACATAGCGGTGACCAACAAAGGCTCCGGCACGCTCGGCGTTTATATCGGTCAAGGGCATGGCACCTTTGCCTCGCGCCTGGAAATCAATGTTCCCGCGGGGCCCTCCGCGCTGATCGCCTCACCATTGACCAGCGGTGGACTTCCTGATGTCGCTTTGGTGTCCCAGGATCCGGCCGCTGGGCAAGGCGTGGTGACGGTGATTCAGGATTCCTCGAATTTCGCCAGCAGCACCACCGGCGGCGCGGCGCAAACGCCTTATCCGGCTTCGGAATATGTCGATCTCGGGGTGAAGATAAAGGCCACGCCCACGCTTCATCCCAATAATGAAGTGACTTTGTTACTGGAGTTCGAGATTCGCTCGTTGGCCGGCTCCAGCGTGAATGGGATTCCCGTCCTCTCCAATCGGACGCTGACGCAAACCGTTCGCGTCAAGGAGGATGAACCGACCCTGATTGGCGGTCTAACCGATGCGGAAGAAACCCACTCGATCACCGGGCTGCCGGGTTTCGCGGAACTCCCGGTCGCTGGATACGCGTTCGGGGGACGGCATAATTCGCTTCAGGATACGGAACTTCTGATCCTGGTCACGCCGCGCAAGTTGCGCCTGGCGGATCATCTCACGAGGACGATTTTCGCAGGTCGCGGCGATACCGGGGGCCACGCAACCCCCACTCCAGGAACTCTGCAATCGCCTGCCCCACCGCCTCAACCCTGACCTTCTTGCTCATTGCCAAAGCACATATTCCGGGAGGCCATCCATTATTGTCCGGAGCGAAGATGCGCACTTCCGCCGAAACACCAAGAGGAGACTCTTCGACTGGTGCGTCGATGAGCTACGGCAGAGCCTCGAACACTACGATTGGCTGGTACGTGCGCGGCACGACGGCTTCGGCAATGGCGATGAGCTTATCCTGCTGGCTGAACACCCGCAGCCGCGGCGGCTTCGGTTCACCACCATCCAGCTGGGTCGTACCGCCGGGAGGCGTCTCGACGCGGCCCGGCTGAAGCTGCGCGAGGGTAATATTGAACTTCGTGCCATGACGCACGCGCTTTTCGATCACCGGTAAAACGTTAACCCGCGGAAAATTAGCCAGCAGGTTTTCGAGGGGGATCAGGCAGTCCACGAATTTCCCGGCCTGCTTGGCTTCCGCGAGTTCCTCCAGGGTGATCGCTTGCTCCAGCGAAAACTCTCCCACAGCGGTGCGCGTGATTTCCGCCAGGTGCGCGCCGCACCCCAGCTTCTGCCCCATCTCATGCGCCAGCGAACGGATATATGTGCCGGATGAGCACTCGATGACAAAGCGCGCGATGCGGTCTTCAATCTCTCTAAGCTTGTACTCGTAGATCTCGACTTCCACGGCCTTCAGCTCGACGGCCTGTTTCTTTCGCGCCAGCTCGTACGCCGGGCGCCCTTTCACTTTCTTCGCGGAAAATGACGGGGGCGTCTGCGCGAACCGACCCATGCGCTCCGCGGCAAGCTTTTCGACGGAGGCAGCATCCAGCGCCGGCGCGGCGTCTGGCCCCTGCGCTTGGCCATCGGAATCGTACGTATCCGTCGCGAAGCCGAATCGAAAACCCGCCTCATAGCGTTTACGGCGCCCGGCATAGAACTGCACCAGCCGCGTGGCCCGGCCGAGCAGCAGCACCAGAACACCCGTCGCCAGCGGATCAAGTGTGCCCAGATGTCCGATCTGCCGGAAACCCGCCAAATGACGAACCGCATCGACCACGTCGTGCGACGTTTTCCCTTTCGGTTTATGGATGACGAGCGCGCCGTCGATCGGCGCCGGCTGTGGTTGTCGCGGCATTCTGGAGTTGTCAGTCTTTGCTTTCTGGTTTTAAGTCTTGACCATCGAACTTGACTGAATTCCTTTCGATGGCGCCCTGCAATGCGGCTTCGGGAGCGCTTGGAGGGCAACCATGGCGGCTTTCTCCCTTTATGAACTGAAAACTGACCGCCGATCACCGAAAACTCTCAAGGCGCGGATGGATTGTCCTTCTTCATTTCCTTCAAGAGCCGTTCGATGCGCTCGACATGCTCCTGGGAAAGATCCAGCGTGAAATGCAGTTCCGGCACGCGGCGAAGCTGCAGCCGCTCGACCAGCTCCCCGCGGATGTATCCGGAAGCATGTTCCAGCGCCTTAATGGCATCGGACTGCTCCTTATTCGTTCCCTTGACACTGATGAACACCCGCGCGTGTTTCATGTCCGGCTGGACGCGCACTTCGCTGGCGACTACGCTTACTTCCAGCCGCGGATCCTTCAGCTCCCCCGCCAGCATGGCATTGATTTCGTGTGCGATTTCCTCGCCCACGCGTTCGTGTCGGTGATTGGCTGGACTCATGGCCGTCCCGGAAACACTCTCTATACAATCTCGACCGCTTGATGGATCAAAAATGAGCCGAGGAGGCTGTCCGCCTCGTCCAAAACCTTCTGCAGCACTTCCCTCAAGTGCTTTTCTTCATTCGAAATCGTGACAATCCCGACGACCGATCTTTGCCAGGTGTCCTGATGCTCCAGCTCCGCCACGGCCACATTGAAATCCCGCCGCAGCTTATCCTTCAAGCTGCGCAGAACCTGCCGCTTGTCCTTGAGCGATTGCGCGTCCGGGATATGCAGCTCGAGGGTGAGCAAACCGACCGGCATGAGCGGCTCCGGGGGACAGTTTGGCGGATTATTTCTTACCGGCGGGCCCGCCGCCCTGTCCGGCGGCTTCCGCGGCGCTCATCTTGGTAACGTTAAAGCATTCCAGGATGTCGCCGACCTTTACGTCGTTGAAATTGGCGACGCCCGCGCCGCATTCGAAACCCGTGCGGACTTCACTGGCGTCATCCTTGAAGCGCTTCAAAGAGCTGAGCTTCGATGTGTAAATCACCGCCCCGTCGCGCAGCACGCGGACTTGCGCGTCACGCTTCAGGATGCCGTCGACCACGTAACAGCCTGCGATCGTCCCTGCGCCTTTGACGCGGAACGTGTTGCGCACTTCCGCCCGGCCCAGATACGCTTCGGTGACCACCGGCTCGAGCAGGCCTTCCATGGCCTTCTTCAGCTCGTCGGAAACTTCATAGATGATTGTGTGCGTGCGGATGTCCACATGCTCCTGCTGCGCCAGGTCCAGGGCCTTGCGGTCCGGCCGCACGCCGAACGCAATCACAATCGCGCCGGATGCAGAAGCGAGCAGCACGTCGTTCTCCGTCACCGCACCGACGCCCGAGCCGATGATCTTCAGCTTCACCTGGTCGGTCGAAAGTTTGGGCAGCATTTCGCTGAGCACTTCGACCGAACCCTGCACGTCGCCCTTGATGACAATCCCCAATTCCTTGACGTCCCCAGCCTTCAGTTGCTCGTGGAGCTGGTCGAGCGTGATGCGCGAGCCGCTGATACGCGCCATCGCCGCATCGCGCTGCTTGCCCTGGCGGTACTCAACGATGTGCCGAGCCTTGGCTTCGTCGGTGACCTGGAAGAGGTCTCCCGCGTCCGGCACTCCCTGCAGACCGAGCACTTCGACGGGCGTCGAGGGGGGCGCGTCCTTGACGACCCGGCCACGATCGTCAAACATCGCACGGACTTTGCCGAATACCGACCCGCAAATGAAGAAGTCCCCCGAGTTCAGCGTGCCATTTTGCACCAGGATCGTTGCTACCGGGCCGCGTCCCTTATCCACGCGTGATTCGAGTACCGTGCCCGTCGCCGGCGCATCGGGATTGGCCTTGAGCTCCCGCAAATCGGCCACCAACAAAATCGTTTCGAGCAACTTCTCGATGCCCTGCTTCTTTTTCGCGGAAACTTCCACGAACTCCGTATCGCCGCCCCACTCGGCGGGTATCAGGCTGGCTTCCGTGAGTTGCCTCTTCACGCGCTCCAGTTGCGCTTCCGGCTTGTCGATCTTGTTGATGGCCACGATGATGGGCACCTTCGCGGCTCTGGCGTGGTCGATCGCTTCTTTTGTTTGCGGCATGACGCCGTCATCGGCGGCCACGACCAGCACCACGATGTCGGTAACCTTCGCGCCTCGCGCGCGCATGCGTGTAAACGCTTCGTGACCCGGTGTATCCACGAACACGACGGCGCGATCATTGACGACCACCTTGTAAGCACCGATGTGCTGCGTGATGCCACCCGCTTCGCCAGCGGCAACATCGGCTTCACGAATGGCGTCGAGCAAACTCGTTTTACCGTGATCCACGTGGCCCATGACCGTCACCACGGGCGGACGCGGCTTCAAACTTTCCTTAGTCTCTTCCTTGGCAACTTCCAGCACCATCTCCTCTTCCAGGGAGACGACGCTGACCACTCCGCTGAACGATTCGGCAAGGGTGGTGGCCGTCGGAACGTCCAACGCCTGGTTGATGCTGGCGAAGACGCCCCGGTCGAGCAGGTTCTTCAAGAGGTCCTTGGCGCGCACATCCAGCTTTTCGGCCAGTTCGCGAATGGTGATGCCTTCGGTGATGGTCACCTCGCGCGGCGGACGCGGCTCGGGCGGCGCGATAACCGCGACAGCCGAGCTGCGGCCCGCGCCCGGACGCTGCCGGGTGGGGTGCAGTTTGCGTTCACCCTCTTGCTCGCGCTTATCCGCAACGGGACGCTGGCGCTGGGGCGGCTTGCGGGTGTAAAGCGGCTTACCCGGCTCCGCCTTCGGCGGCATTTTCTCTGGAAAGGGCGGCAACATTCCTGGACGCCCGGGCGCGCGGGGGCCCGGACGAGTGCCTGTCGGCAGCGGGCCGCGACGCTGCTCAAAAGGCCGGGATTGTGGTCCACCCGGACCTCCGGGGCCGCCCGATCGAGGCGTGAATGGCCGTCCCTGGCCGCCGGGTTGCTGTGGACGCATCGGCTGCCCGGGACGCGGGCCGCTGGTGCGAGAACTCGGCGACGAATCGGGCAAGGGTCCACGATTGCCAGTAGGCAGCGGACCGCGATTTCCGGTCGGCAATGGCCGAGCCGGACCGCCTGGTCTACCCGGCGCACCAGTACGTGCGGGTGCGGAGGCTGCCGGACGCATGGCAGAAGGCGGTGTAGCGGGCGGGGCGACAGGTCGCGCTGGTGCAGCGGGTCGGGCGGCAGGCGTTGCTGGCGTCCCCGCGGGCGCTGCGGGACGAATGGGACTGGCTGCCGGCGCGGTCGTCGGGGCCGGCGCAGCCGGCTTCGCCGGCGGCGGAGCCACGACGGGCACAGAAGCCGGAGCCTTCAATGCCACTGGTGCAGCCGCCGAGGGTGTGTCCGGTGCGATGGGCTTCGCCACTGGCACAGCAGGAACGGCAGGCGCGCTCGGTTTCACCGCGGCTGGCGCCACGCTCACTGGCGGAGCTGCTGTAGGAGCAACCGGCCTCATCCGCGCGGCTTTCGCCGCCGCGTCCTTGGCTTCTTTTTCCGCTTTGGCAGCCGCTTCCTCTTGTGCTTCGGCTTCGGCGGCTCCCTGAATCTTCTTGCGTACCTTCTCGGCGACGTCTGCGGGGATCGAGCTGGAATGCGTCTTCTTTTCCGTGACGCCGTAACCGGGCAACAGGTCAATGATGGCTTTGGCCTTCACCTCGAGTTCGCGGGCTAGCTCGTTAATGCGGACTTGATTTGCGTCGGTCATGCGCTCCGTTCTCGATTACGACTTGGTCTCTTCCGCCTGCCTTGGATCGTCTTCAGTGCTGGCGGGCGTGGCCTCTTCTGCGACCTCTGGAACGCCAGGAGCTTCCTCAACCGCAGTGGCTGTCTCGGAATTTTCGGCCGACTCGGCCTCAACGGCGGCAGCTTCGGCTGGAGCCTCGCTGGCAGCGGCGCCGCCTTCGTAAAAGCGATTCACGGCCTGATAAATCTTGTCCACCATCTTTTCGCCGATGCCCGGAATTTCCATCAGTTGTTCCGGCGTCATTCCGGCGAGTTTTTCCACGGAGTTGATTCCCGCCGCTTCAATCTTCTCGATGGTCTTCGCGCCCACGCCCGCCAGCGAAGTCAGCGGGGTCGCCGGAGCGGTCAGCGCGGTCATCTGCTCTTCGATTTCCTGGCGCTTTTCCTCTTCGCTCTTGATGTCGATGTCCCAGCCAATCAGCTTGCTGGCCAGCCGCACGTTCTGCCCCTTCTTGCCAATGGCCAGCGAAAGCTGGGAATCCTCGACGATCACCTCGAGTTTCTTGTTCTCTGGATCGGTGATTTGCACGCGTGTCACTTTCGCAGGGCTCAGCGCCTTTTGTGCGAACGCCACCGTCTCTTCGCTGTACGGGATGATGTCTATCTTCTCCCCGCGCAGCTCGCGGATAATCGACTGCACGCGCATGCCTTTCATTCCTACGCACGCGCCCACGGGATCCACATCTTTATCGCGGCTCATCACCGCCACTTTCGTGCGTTCGCCGGCTTCTCGTGCCGCAAAACGAATCTGCACTGTGCCATCATAAATTTCCGGCACTTCCATCTCGAACAAACGCTGCACCAGACTAGCATCCGCGCGCGAAACGATCACCTGCGGCCCCTTCGCCGCGCGGTCCACCATCTTGATGACCACGCGCAACCGTTCGCCGATGTTGTACGTTTCCAGTTTCGATTGTTCTCGCTTCGGCAGCCGCGCTTCCGTGCGGCCCATGTCTACGATTAGGTCCGGCCCCTCGGCGCGCTTCACGATCACCGTGACCAGCTCGCCCACGCGCGTGTGATACTCGTTGAAAATCGTATCGCGCTCGGCTTCGCGCACTTTCTGCAGAATCACCTGCTTGGCCGTCTGCGCCGCAATCCGCCCCAGCACGTCGGTCGGCTTGGCCGCTACAATCTCTGTCCCGACTTCCGCCGCCGGATTCTTTTTCTTCGCCTCTGCCAGGCTGATCTCTTTTTTCGGGTCGGTCACTTCCTCGACAACCATATGCACCGAGTACACGTCCACCTGGCCTGTTTCCTGGTTGAACTTCGCGCGCAGATCCTCTTCCGACTTGTAATACTTCCGCGCCGCCACCACCATGGCGTCTTCAATCGCCGACACTACCACTTCCGGCTCGATGTGCTTCTCGCGGCTCAGCATCTCGATCTGTTGGTAGAGCAGATTCGCCATGTCTTGTCCCTAAAATCTCCGCTTTCTAATCCCTTAAGCTCTCTTCGAGCGCCGCTCGGACCTTGCCGTACTTTCTGCGCGCCTCAGCGTCCTCGGCGTCTCTGCCTATCTTTGGTCTCGCGTCTTCTTCTCTCAACCTTCAACTCTGTCTAGAACTCCACCACCAGATTGGCCTTGCGGATGGCCTCCAGCGGCACTTCGACGGTCCGCGCTTCCTTCCCCTTCAGCTCCATGCGGACTTTTCCGTCCGCAAACCCGGCCAGCCGCCCTTCAAAAAACTTCGCCTCGCCCACTGGTTCGCTGGTCGAAATCTTCGCCAGCCGGCCCTTGAAGCGCTCGAAATCCGCCGGTCTTTTTAGCGCCCGATCCATCCCCGGCGAACTGACCTCCAAGACATAACCCGGTCCGGGAATCAGCTCCTCGACGTCCAGGATCACGCTCAATTGCTGGCTGACGCGCTCGCAATCCGAGTGGCTGATCTTAGGATAGGGGTCACGGGCAGCCTCCGCCGCCTCCATCTCCCCCGCCGCATCGCTCATCAGCGTCGCCGGCTTCGGCATCCGGTCGATGTACACTCGCAGGAACCGCTGCTTGCCGACTTTCCATTCGACATCAACGATTTCCAGGCCTTCCGACCGCGCCACCCGCTCGGCAGCGCCGCGGATTTTTTCCAAATCCACGCAGAGACTCCCCGACCATAGCCGGTCCGCAGTACACTCCAACCGGCGCCAACAAAAAAGTGGGCTTGTAGCCCACTCATCGTGCGACCCGCTTCAGAGCGAAATTAGAGTATATTCCCGCCGTACCGTAAAAGCAAGATACGCAGGATACCGGGATACCGGCGTCTCGGAAAAGATCCTTCCCGGAGGCCCCTCCCCTCGGATGGCCTTCCTCGTTTCACTCCAACCCATCTGTCCGAACAGTTATTGTTTGTCACACATCCCCTTGTTACTTCGCTTGCTATATATGGGGTCTGCAAGAGACACTTGCATACCTACCCGCAAGGACATCTAACATGAGGATTCTCACTCCCATTGGGAAGCGCCGGACATGAGAACGGGGAAGTATTTCGTGGTCTGTTTGTCGATCGTATTCCTCTTGGCGGGGGTCTACGTGATACAGGAATCCGTCCGCCATTCCGGACACTATGCGGAGGAAGGCATTCTGGTCGGCGCGCTGCTGTCCGCTCTTGCTCTCGCGGCTATGTTCTGGTCCATCAAGCTGCACCTGGTCATGAAAGCGCTCGAGAGACACATGAAGGGACGCTCCAGCGAGAGGCCATAAAATCAAAAGCCCATCGTTCTTATGGAGGGGCCACCCACCTACAGGCTCACCTTTGGCACGCGAATGGCTTCATTCATATCACTGCTTGCTTTCTTGCAGGATTCGCGCTCGCCTTGATAACAATGTTCAAGGTCCTCCAAATAATCTTGAAGAATTCTCACGCGATCCTTGTTCAGGCTTCTTTGGCGGGCCTCTGCCAATGCGGATTTTGCTTTCTGCTCGGTGCCGGTGTCCGGACGTTCACCGAACTGCTCGATGGCGTTAAAGGCGCTCCAGTAAACCCGGTCCTGGCGCTCGCGCTCTCGTACCACTTGTTGGTTCAGGCTATAAACCAAGAGATAGCTGGCTCCCCAGACAAATAAGAGCGCCCCGATCCCCAGAACCACGATCCGCTTGTACATGGTGCGGAGCCTACCGCATCCCCCCATAGCATTCCAGCATATTGTTCTTTCCGCCAAGCTGCACGCGGCCAAGCCATTGTTTCTCGGAGTGCGGCGTCTCACTCACAGAAGAGGCCTGAAGAAATGCTGGAGTTGTGCCATGTAACGGCCATAGAAATTGAAAGTAGAAAAGGGGAAGAAAAAATCTCCGCTCGCACCGCGCCTGGATGGCCGGCCCGCTCGCAAGCCCGCCAGTAGGTGAAGGCGGCCTCAGAAAGTCGCGTCAACAGCGACAGCCGAGCCGGGCGGAAGCCTGGCCTCGAAAGAAGCTGCCGCGAGGGCCAGGGAAGCACCTGCCCGTTTCCTGGACTTCCCACCAGTTTTCCCCGCCGGAGCCAGGTTGTAAATTAGATATGTCCCAGTCCAAGGTGAGGCCATGAGCGAATTCACCACGTGGATGCAAAGCAATTGGTATGCGCTGGGAAGTCTCCTTCTTCAAGTTGCCTTCCTAGCCGCAGTTGTCCGGTTTGCGGGCGAAATCCTGAGAACCATGAGGGCGTCCCAGGAGCAGGTCGGGGCGCTACTGAAGCTGGCGGTTACCGGTGCGCTCTCCGAGCGGCCCGCGCCGAGTACGGTCACCGAGCGAACATTCCTAAGAGCGAGCCCGTATTGGCTTACCCCGACGGAAATACCTCCGGTGGGCCCGCTGGAGCTCCCAGAAGGCCATCCGAGTCGCTGGACGATGGCGCGGCACAGCCTGGTGGTGTGGCTGCAGACACCGATGAGCAGCGGAGCCGCTGCCCCTTGGCGCCGAGCGATCAGGTGGCTGCAGGCCCCAGCCGGAAGCTGACGGGAAAGCTACCTGCTCCTGCAAGCGCGCGTTTCGGGCGGCGCGGTCGCTGACCTGCCTGGCGGTAGCCAAAAACCTTAGCTATGCTCGTGATCAGCGGCGAAGCCTGGCAGCCATGGGCGGACGGCGCAGCCGCGAAGGATCGGGCTCAATGGGGTGCCAGCGTCGAGGAGAAACTTTCTTTGGCGGCGTTTTCATAAAGGTGCAGGAGCTGCGCGGCGCGCTTGAGCAAATCGGCAGGCAGGTCGCCGGGTTGATAGTCCACCCATCCGGTGGTGTAGGCAATGGTCATCTTGCGGCCGGAACAGGTCATTTCGAGAGCTCCGAGCCGGTTCAAGACGGCCTGGACTTCACCGAGATTGCACTCCGGCAGCACCAGCAGGAAATCGTCGCTGGCCAGGCGGGCTGCAAAATCGGAGCCACGACAAGCCCTCTTCAAGCGACGGGCAAGCTCTTTCAAGGCCTCGTCCATTGCCGATTGACCATAGTGCCTGTTGATATCCGCAAACTCGTCCAGATGAACGGTAGCCAGGCTTAGCGCCGTATTCTGCCGCCGTGCGCGGGCAATCTCTTTTCCCAGCTGCTGCTCAATGAAGGCTCGGGTGTGCAAGCCCGTGACAGGATCGAGGCCGGAGGGGCTCGAAATTTGAGCGGAGTGGGCGTCCCGACCGGCGTTCTGCCCGCTCAACTGCTTTCGCTGGCGGCGGAACGACCATTGACGGTAGAGCATCCAGCCATTGAAAAGAAGAAGCAGGCACAGGATTCCCCAACGAGCCTGATCGGAACGGATCTCGTAAAAATGCTCGCGGTGTCGGAATAACGAGGGAAATGAGGAGAGCGCCAAGGCCAGCGCCGAGAGCGTGGCGACGAAGAGGGCCGAGAACCACAGCCACCACTCACGCCGTATGAGTTGCCGCAGGCCGGATTCCGCTTGCTGTGCGCGGAACGTATCAGGTCCCTCAAGAGCTGAGGAACTGGGCTTAACGGCGCGGAGACCGAGTATTGATTCCATGTTCCCTACGGAGAAGACCAATACACCACCACATTAGGACTTCGGTGCGAGCGAAGGCAACGCCGAAATGGTACAGGGCCGTTCGCATCAGGAACCTGACCGGATGGTCAGAGGGGAATCGAGCGTTTTATCTTATGGGCGCTGCGCCGAAATAAGACGGAGCGGTGCTTCACCCGACGAGAGCCGGGCTAAAAGCCAGGTGGCCGCCCAAAGGAAAAAACGCCCCGACGAGGCTGGCGAAGTCAGCGAGAGAATAGCTGATCGCTAGGGCTTGGAAGCGGGCGGCTGAGACGTGGTTTGCGCTGGTTTTGCCGCCGCCGGCTTCGCCGGAGCGGCTGCTGCCGCCTTGACCGGGTAGGCCTGATCGTAAAGGCGGATAATGTCCTGCGTGACGTCGATCTGCGTGGAGGCATAGAGAATGGGAGTGCCCTGCGCCGAGGAATCCAGAACGACGGAATAACCGTTTTCACGGGCGTAACGGTCCAGCACGTCCACCATTTTGCGGCCGATGCGGTCGATGACGTCGGCTTGCGCCGCATTTACGTCTTCTTGGTATTCGGTGTTCATGCGATCGAGGCGTTGCGCGCGTCGCTGACCCTCTTGCCTGAGGCGGGCCTCTTCTTCCTGGCTTAGCTTGTTCGCGCTGGCCTGAAGACGCTGCTGCAGATCACTGATCTGCTTGTTCAGATTCTCGATCTCGTTCTGACGGGAAGCGAACTGCGATTGCAACTCCGCGGAAGCCAGCTTGCCCTCCGCCGTGGTGACGATGGCCTGTCGAATGTTGATGACGCCGACTTTGCCCGATGCGGACGAACCAGCCGCGGCGGGTGCCTGTGCCCAAGCGGCCCCGGTGCTAAAAATGCACGCGGCGGCCAGGGCAGCTGTACGAGTCAACATACTTCGTGCCCCCCAAACGGTCAACAATCTAGAATTCACTTTTTTCTCCTTGTGGTGGTCCGCCACCGAGAGACCAGGGCGAACCCGCGCCAAGTCAGCTTGGCTTAAAACTGATTCCGCTCCCAGCGGGCTTTACGAGCGTATTGCAAACTTCGAAGTATAGCCGACGCGGTTTCCTTCCCGCAATCGGAAAGCAAGCTGGCCGAGGCAGTAAGGACGGAGCGAGCATCGAGAGTTCCCTCCGGCTGCCGCTTAATGGGGCAGCGGGAACAACATCACGCGGTTGTTGGCCTGATCGGCGATGACCGCCAAGTTTGTAAAGGTCTGTATGGCCGCGGCAAATTTAGAAGTCGAACCAATACCGAGAGTTGCCTTGGTCGCGAAGGTCTGCGAATCCACCACGGAGATCGTATTGCTCAGCGAATTAACCGTTAGCACCGTACCGGCCTGGAAATTGTAAGCGATGGCGTTCGGATTGATGCCGACCTTGACGGTCTGCGTGCTGCCGCTGTCCGGATTGAATACCGTGATCACGTTGCCTTGGGTGGAAACCGCATAAAAGAGCGCCGGCGAGACCGAAGGATCAAACACTACACCGGTCGGGGTAGAGGTGAGGAAAGAACTTGAACCGGAAGTGGACCGGATGGGCGTGGTGGCGCCGATGTCGACGGCATCCAGGGCACCGAACGGCGATGAAGCGCCGTTGAGTATCAGGCAAGTTACTACGGCGAGGCCGCGGCCGTTGGTGCCGCGATCGGGGTCAATGGCGACGGCAATGGGGTTCTGGTCGACAGCCACGCTGGTCGGTGTGATGGCGCCGATGGGAGTGGCGGTCAACGGCGTGAGATCAATGGTGGAAACGGTGTTCGAGCTGGTGTTGGCGATAACCGCGAGATTGGTTTCCTGATCGATGGCCACGCCGCTCGGAGCAGTGCCGACATTCACGGTGATGGCTTTCCCGGAAGCGTCCAGGACCGGAACGCCGTTCACCAGGTCAAGAACGGAGACCGAGTTTGCGCCATTGTTGGTGACCACGGCAACGCCCGAGGTTGCGGCGGCCTGCCCGGTATAGGCAAGCCTGGGAAGAACGGCCACGCCGGTGGGCGTGTCGCCGGTGGCGATCGTCTTGACGGTCTGATTAAGAATGTTCGCGGGGTTCAGGCTGAAGACAGAAACCTGGTTGCAGCCCGTGCCCGTGTTGGTCACCACCGCGAGATTATTGACTTCATCGATGGCCACGCCGCCCGGAGCGGCAGGAGTGCCATTCGGAGTGGTGGGGGTGACATTGCAGGGGGCCAGAGGAATTTCTTCAAGGACGGTGAAGTCCGTTACATTCGAACCGACACCCGAACTGTTGGCGACGCTGAGCGCATAGTGGCGGGGGCCGGCATTGAGCACGGACACGGGAATGGTTACATCGATTTCCCGGCCGCTAACCAACGTAAAATTGCCCAATGCAGTAGCGGCTACGGCAACGCCGTCCAGCAGGACTTGCGAGCCCGAGTCAAAGCCCGTGCCGAGAATCTTCACGCCGCTGACGGCGGTTGGCGCTGTGCCCAGGGTGATCTTCACGGCAGGACTGAGGCTTGCAGGCATGGTGACATTAGCGTTGCCAGCGTCTATCGGAGGAGTCTCGACGGTTTCAATGTGAATGGGTCTAATGGTGCCAAGTTGGAAGCCGGTGATTGTGCCGCTGCCAGAGTTCACGGTCAAAACCAGATTATTGGCTGAAGCCACAGCGATGGCCCCCGGGATGGTGACGTTTGTAGGCGTGGCGGGTGGGGTGCAATTCGCCACGCACACGGTGGCCAGCCCGGTTTGACCAGTGGTGACGATGGCCGGACGCTGTAAGAGGGAAGGATCAAGCAGCGAGACCTCGTTCGTTCGGGGATTAAAAGAGACCGCAGTATTGGAAAAAGGCTGGAACGCCACAGTCTCGGCCCCCAATTCTGGCGCACCGGTGCCGACCTGGCCGGTGGCTTCCGCGAATAGGCTCATGGAGCTGACCAACTGGCTCTGTGGATCGATATACGTAATCTGACTGAAAGTAACGTTGGGGTCCGCGAGAATGGCCTGGCGCGTCACCGGATTAAAGGCGATGCCAACGATCGAAGGCGAGATCGTATAGGTTAGGAAGGGAGTCCCGGAACTGGCGAGACAGGAGGCCGCGCAGCTGGTGGTGTCGTCTTTGTCGGCCTGGAAATATTGAAAATGTGTGGCATCAAGAACGGCGCCGACGGAAAAGGACCCGTTGAAATCAGTTTTGTTGGTGGTCCCTGGCGGCAGTCCGCTAATGAGCACGGTCCCGGGACTGCCGGGATGGAGATTGTGGGACTCTTTGGTCGCTATGGTGACGACATTAGAAGCGCGGGTGGCGCTGACAATATCGACCGATCCGGCAGTTGGATTGGCCAGGTTCACGGCAGACAGCAGGCCCGCTCCGCCAGGAGTGACATAAGCGAGGCGCGCACCGGGCTCGAAAGCGATTTGTGGGTTTGCGCCGGTGTTCAGCGTGACATACGCGATGGGACAGTAGGGCAAAGTCCAAGCGGGGTTCGGGAGACAGGGGACGGTTGCTTTCTGATCCAAATTGATGACCAGCCCCACGTTTGTGGAAGCAAACGCCACGACCGCACGATGCGCAAACGGATCGATGCCCACAGCGTACGGAAACGGCTCGGTAACTGCCTGGCAGGCCGGATCGGATTGCGGAATCACGCAGCTCAGATCCACGGATCCCAGCGAAGTACCTGCGGGAACAGAAACAATGGAAAGCGACCTGCTGGCGTAATTCACCACCGCGGCAACGTTAAGCTGGGAGGGAGTCTGAAAAATGAGCTGGTCGTCCACGGCCACACCGGTCGCGACGTTGCCTCCGGAGGAAACCTGACTCGTCACCGTAGGCGTGGCGCTGGTCAGATCGATGAGTTGGATGTTATTCGAGCTCACCCCAGCGAGGGTCACGACGGCCAAGCTGTCTGTCCGGTCGATAGCAATGCTACTGGGCGCGGAAGTCGGGCCAAAGGAAATCTGCGGGTTGGGCCCCACGTACACTTTGGAGTTTGCGCTGGGCGGGTTCATGGCCAAGGGCAAAGCGGGAAATCCTGCGGTGATGTCGGTCGGTGGATTGGGATTCGAAGAATTCGATGCACCATAATCCGGGATCACCGCGACGTTGGTAAAGGCAGTTGTCGGCGTGGGAGCGTTAAAGGGCCCTGGTGACGTCGTATACTGCACTCCCAATGGGTATAAACCAGCAGTGTGGCCGGTGCCGCTCGGAACGGTGAGGGAACCGGCGAGGCGACGCGCAGTGGAAGAGGTCTGCGAGAGGTTAGTAAGCACCGTCTGTCCGTTGAAATTAGTGGCCACCGTAGGGGCATCCGGGGGGCCAAAGAAACCTCCGTCGAGTGAGAACGGCACGCCATTGGTCTGCCCCAACGCGGCTTCCTGAAAATTGCCAGGAGCGGAGCCCACGATGGTGGGGTGCGCGGGGACAATGTCCAGCGGGAACGGCCCACCCGTTACGGTGACGGAAGAATTGCTGCTGGTCACTTCGACCGTGTAGTGCCCGGGGGTCTTTAAATTGTCCGCGTTCAGACGAACCCGCGCGCCGATGGACGTAGAAGTGGATCCCGCGGCAAAGACCACCTTGATCTGCGTTTGTGGATTAATGGTAGTCTGATTGCCAGATGAATCAAAAAGGCTAACGCCCATCTGCGAGTTGCCGTTGGTGGCGGCGAGGAAAATGTCCTGCTGGAGAGCGCCCTGGGCCGCGACGGATGGCGAAATACCGCTGAAGGTAATGTTCCCTGCCTGGACAATGGTGACGGCGGCCTGCGCGATACGCGCATTATCCACGTTGGAGAAAGCAAAGACCGTGACGATGCCTGCGGCATTCACCGGGGTGGTCGTAGAAGATGGCGCCGCCGCTGGCACCGCCGCAGGAGCGGAATAAAGTCCGGTCTTATCGATGGAACCGCAAGTGTTGGCCCCGGTGCTGCAGTCTGCGCTGTTGGTCTTGGCGGTGACTTCAAAAGTCACTCCCCAGGTTAGCTGGCTGGGATCGATGACCGTGCCGTTCACATCCTCAGCGAGAAACAGCTGTGTTGAAGTGGTCGCCAGCGTTGCCGTGGCGGGAACGATATGAACGCGAATGCCGGAATCAAAGGTAAGACTGAATTTGCCGGTCTTCTTCTTGTCGGCGTTGGAGGTGGCCGTGATGGTGACGGTCACGTTGGGGAGCTTGGTCTGATCCGGAAAGACCGCCGGAGCGGTGAACGTGGCAGTGGAAGAGACCGTTGTGCTGCTATTCTGAATGTTGGAGAGAACCCCGACGGCGCCATTGGCGGTGGTGCATTCCGCAGAAGTCGAAGGCTTGGGGCTCGGTGTGGTGGTGGTTGGGTTGGGCGTGGTGGTGTAGGAACAGTCGAAGGTCGCGGATACATCGGTCGCGCCCGTGACCGTGGCGGTGATGGTCTGCGTTTCGGTCGGCACCATGACAGACACGGTGCCTGTCACGCTGACAACCACCTGGTTGGCCGCGCTCTTGCTGCCGCACCCGCTGACCCCCAAGCTGGCGAACGCCGCTGCCAGCAGGATGTTTCTCGCACTCTTATGCCACTTCATACCCACTGTCTCCCCCGCATTTGCAGTGTTTCGCGCCGCCGTATTCCCAAGTCGAAAAGCACCATCATCGTCACACCCTAGAACGTCCGGCTGACGGTGAAGCGGAACGTCCGCGCCGGCTCGAAATAGTTGAGACTCCCCGGGTTTTTCAGAAGCTGCTCGATCGTCGGGCGGACCTGGAACCTCCACACGTCCGGCGGCAGCGTGGCGGGGAGGCGCCCGAGCGTACAGCCCTTGTCGCCCAGAGAGGGATCACAAATCTCGCTGGCCTCTATGAAATCCTGGGGCGCCAAGAGCTGGGAATGCAACCGATGGATGTTATAGGCGTAGTACACCCGGAAAGGCGCCTGAATGATCGGCAACTGCACGACGAACTCGATGCCCGTTGAACCGCGCAAGCGAAAATTCGTGCCCGGTGAAATGCCCAGCTGCCGGGTCAGGCTGATGTCGTGCTGCGCCGTGGGAAATTGAGTTGTCAAGTTGTCGAAGCCGGTCTTGTCGAGCTGCAAGGCATTCTTGCGAAGGATGCCGTTCGTGCCGCCGTCAAAAAACAGCACCGCTTGTACCGTACTGCCCACGATGGGAATGCGGTACTCGACGTTGCCATACCCCTGCGTGTCGCCCCCCGGAAAAGTGATGGTATAGCCGAGCACCGGGACGTTGACGGCTCGCTGGGTCGGCCCGCCAAAGCCGTTAAGGCAGGTGTTGCAGGTGTAGGTAAACTGCTGTGTCGTCGCGACGGGGATAAAGGTGACCGGGGTAATGGAGCGGATGTCAAAACCGCGGATGTCGGACTCCCCGCCCATATAGAAACGGCTGTAGGGAGGCGGTTCCCCGCCTCCATAACCGGTGGTAAACGCGCCAGAAGCGTGAAAACCCAAAATATTGCGGTGTTTATTCACCGGATGGTAATACTTCCAATCGACCACATTGGTGATGCTCTTGACGTTGCCGCCGAGCCCGGAAAATCCAAGCGAATAGAAGTAGCTCTTTCCGCCGGTGGGATTGATCGGGTTGTTGACGGTGTTATAGGTGATGGTGGGAGTGATGGTGCTCGAAACGATTCCGTTCAGCGCGCTCGGACCGGCGATGCTGCGGAACTGCACTTGGGTAAACAAGAGCTTCGATGCATCGTTAAAAGCCGTAATGTTGGTCCGCGTCAGTCCATATTGCAGTCCGATGCGGGTGAACGAGAGCTTTCTGACGGGATAGCTAGCGAAGAACGTGAACCCGGTGCTGTCCTGATTGTAGTTCTGAACGAATTGCGGGTTAATGCTGACGGACTGGCCGGTCAGGAGTGCGGCCTGTCTGGCTTGGTCAAATTTATAACGGCTGGAGAAAATTGTGAAACCGGAAGAAATGGGCCGATCAAAGAGATAGGGCTCGGTAAATCCGAAAAGGAAACTGCGGGAAAGATCGCCAAACTGCGCCGAAAACGTCAAAGTTTCGCCAAGACCGAGGAAGTTGTTGGTCTGGTAGGTGAGGCCGATGAAGCTGCCGGCCAGGCCGCTGACACCGCCCTGCAAGCCGATCGACTGTTTGCCCTTTTCCTTCAGCTTGAGGTTGATGTCTACCGTGCCTTCTTTGTTGTTGCGCTTGATCTCCGCGGCTTTGTCCGCTTCGATCTTGTCGAAGTAATCCAGCTGATTGAGGCGCAGGATGCTGAGCTCCCAGAGACGTTTGTTGAAAAGCTGGCCTTCATCGATCATCAGCTCGCGGCGAATTACTTTGTCGCGCGTGGTGGTGTTCCCGCTGAAGTCGATGCGCCTGACGAAATACTGCTTCTGTTCGTCGAACTTGAGCGTCAGGTTGATGATTTTCTTTTCCTCGTCGATTTCCGTTTCCGGTTCGGGAGTGAAATCGATAAATCCGTATTCGCCGTAGATCTTGCCGTAGGTCTCCAGGGCCTTGCGAACCTTTTCGGTGGAGAAGAGGTCGCCCTGTTTGAGGGGGAAAGCGCTTTTCAGGGCCTCGACCTTGAGGGACAGCGCCTTGTCCGGATCGGCGCTGACGATCTTCAGCGCGCCCATGTGGTAGCGCTCGCCTTCTTCGATGGGGATGGTGATATTGACGGCCTTGCCGTGGCTGCGTCCCATGACCAGGGGAACACCGAGGCGATAACCTTCGGTGTCCATGTTCTCGAGAATCGGTTCGCCGACGGACACCTTGAAGTAGCCATTGTCGCGATACAGGCCGCGCACACCGACTTCCAGATCCTCGCTCAATTTCTCGCGGTCGTACGTCTTCGTGAGCACCGGGATATACCAGAAGTAGAGAGGAATCGAGTAGGGCCGGTCGTGACGCATGGCACGAATCAACTTGCGGTCGCTGAAAGCGTGGTTTCCGGTGAATTTGATCTTGCCGACCTTGACTTTCGGGCCTTCCTCGATCTTGAAAACGAGAATGACGGCATTGCTGGAAGCAATGCGCTCGTACTGCGGAGTTACCTTGGCGAACTGCCGGCCGTGTTCGCCCAGCAATTCCTTTAGCACGACTTCTGCTTTCTTGATTTTCGTGGGATCGAACTGGCTTTCCACGCTCAGACCGACCTTGCGCTCCTTGAAGCGGTCGAGAATATCCGATTCGGAAACGGAGTGGATGCCGTCGTAGCGGATACGGCGGATCTGCGGGCGTTCCTTCACCTCAAAGATGATGATTTTGCCGCCTGCGCGATTGGGAGAATCTTCCACGCGGAGCTTTACGTCCTCGAAGAATTGCGTGTTCCACAGCGCTTGAAAATCACGGCGCAGGGTCTCTTCATTGTAGACATCCCCGTCGCGGCTGAAGATGCGCGCCTTCAGCGTGTCGCTGCGCACGCGGCGATTGCCGATGAAATCGATGCGCTCAACGACCAACTGTTGTTGTTGTTGTTGTTGTTGACCGGCAGCCTGCGGATCGGCGGCGGAACGGTCCTCCCGGACGTCTTTGCCGGTGGCATCATCAAAGGAAGGGGACGACAAATAGGGGCGTGCTGATGAGGAGGCATCCGCGCGGGAATCTTCCCGCCTGGCTGCCGGTGACGCGATCGCCAAAAGCAACACCATGGCAATTATCCACGTCACTCGAGGCGCAAAAAATCCACACGGCGAACAAACTCTTCTTTGAGCGGCCGCTGAGGTCGTCAAGGCCGCGCCCCCAAACTCAACTTGTTTTTCTCCCGCCGGACCCGGTGTGGGCCGGCCGTGCGTTGTGTCAGATTCGCTAGTGGACGACCGGGGTTGCCTCACCGACGGGACGGAACGACAGGCCTTCCCCGGCGACGTAGATCTGCAGAGTCGCCGGCCGTTGAATTCCACCCTGGATCAGCGCCTCGGAGAGCGGGTCCTCGACATACTTCTGCAAAGCCCGGCGGAGCGGACGTGCCCCATAGCTGCGGTCCGCACACGTTTTCTCGAGGATCCACTGTCGTGCTTCCGGTGATACCACAATCTGCACCTGCCGGTGAATCAGCGTGTCGTTCAACTGGCCCACCAGCAAATCGATGATGCGGAGCAGATCTTCGTCGCCGAGCGGATTGAAAATAATCACTTCGTCCAGCCGGTTCAAAAACTCCGGATTGAACGCCCGCTTAACTTCGTTCATTACCATATCTTCCATGCTTTTCTGCCCGGCTTCATCAGCGCCGGACTGGAAGCCCATGGTGGTGCGCTTTTGCAGGTGACGCGCACCGAGATTGGAGGTCATGATGATGATCGTGTTCCGGAAATCCACGGTATTGCCGAGCCCGTCGGTCAGCTGCCCGTCTTCGAACACCTGCAACAATATATTAAAGACGTCCGGATGGGCCTTCTCAATTTCGTCGAGCAGGATGACCGAGTAAGGCGTCCGGCGGACGCGTTCCGTTAATTGCCCGCCTTCTTCGTAGCCCACGTACCCGGGAGGCGCGCCGATCAGCTTCGAGACGGAGTGCTTCTCCATGAACTCCGACATATCGAAGCGAACCAGCGATTTCTCCGAACCGAACAAAAACTCCGCCAGCCGCCGGGCCACTTCCGTCTTGCCGACACCTGTCGGCCCCAGGAAAAAGAAGCAGCCCACCGGCCGCAAAGGCGACTTGAGACCGGCACGGCTGCGGCGAATGGCGCGCGCCAGCGCGGTAATGGCCTTGTCCTGGCTGATGACGCGCTTGTGCAGTTCCGGCTCGATGCGCAGAAGTTTTTGTTGTTCGTCTTCCTTGATGGAAGTCACCCCGATGCCCGTCCAGCGCGAAACGACCTCTTCAATGTCTTCGCGAGTCACGATGCCCGTCGAGGCGTCGTCCAATTTGAAACGTTCGCGCAACCCCCGCAGGTTTTCTTTTTCCTTGCGCTCTTCCTCGGAATAGAAACGCGCCTTTTCGAATTCGTGATTGGCGATGGCTGTTTCCATCCGGTGGGTGATGAATTTCACGCGCTTCTGCACTTCGCCGACTTCTTCGGGAACGGTGGCCTGGCGCAGCTTCACGCGCGCGCCGGCTTCGTCAATCAGGTCGATGGCTTTGTCGGGAAGAAAACGGTCGGGGATGTAACGGTTGGAAAGATAGACGGAGTAGCGCAGCGCTTCGTCCGTGTAGCTGACGGCGTGGAATTTTTCGTAGCGCTCGCGAACACCCTGGATCACCTGCACCGCTTGCTCTTCGTCCGGCGCGGGAACTTTCACGGACTGGAAGCGGCGCTCCAGCGAGCGATCTTTCTCCACCGACTTGCGGTATTCGCCCGGCGTAGTGGCGCCAATGCACTGAATCTCTCCGCGTGAGAGCGCGGGTTTCAAGATGTTGGCGGCGTCGAGCGAGCCTTCGGCAGACCCTGCGCCCACCAGCGTATGCAGCTCGTCGATAAATACGATGGAGTTCTGGCTCTCCATCAATTCCTTCATGATGGTCTTCAGCCGCTCTTCAAACTGGCCGCGGTATTTCGTGCCCGCCACGATCAAAGAAAGATCCAGGGAAAGGATGCGCTTGTCCGCTAAGAACGGGGGAACATCGCCATCGGAAATGCGCTGCGCCAAGCCTTCGACGATGGCGGTCTTGCCCACGCCGGGCTCGCCGATCAAAACCGGATTGTTCTTGGTGCGGCGGCACAGAATTTGAATGACGCGTTCGACTTCGTTTTCGCGGCCGACCAGCGGATCGAGCGAGCCTTCCGACGCCGCTTGCGTAAGGTCGCGGCTGAATTCCGCCAGCAAAGATGTTTCCTTTGGCCGCGCCGCCGTTTTTTCACCGGACGTGCGCGCCAGCTCTTCCCGTAACGTGGAAAGCCGCAGACCACGCTCCATCAAAATCTCCGCGCCGAAGCACTTTTCTTCACGCAGGATGCCCAGAAGAAGATGCTCGGTGCCGACGTGTTTGTGACCGAGACGTTCCGCTTCTTCGGCCGCCATGTTGAGGATGCGCTTGCACTCCGCGCTGAGCGGCACTTCAACCGACGTGGAGATGCGCTCGCGGATGGTGATGCGGGCTTCAATCTCTTTTCGTATCGATTCGATCGAGCCTTGCTGCCGCAGGAAACGGTTGGCCAGGGCTTTGTCCTCGCGCATCAAGCCGAGCAGCAGATGCTCGGTCTCGATGTACGGGCTGCCATACTGGCTGGCTTCGTACCTGGCGAAAAATATGACGCGTCGCGCTTTCTCTGTATAACGTTCGAACACGTTAGCTCGCTTCTCCCCCTAGGGTCCCGCTCGCCGTGGCCGCAGCCTCGGGAGTTCGCAGCACGCCATGCTCCAGCACCAGTATCCGGTCACACCGCGAGGCGAGCGCCAGGTTGTGCGTCGCGATCAGCGACGTCAACTGGTGCGTGCGGTGCAGCCGTTCCAGCAACTCGAACACGGCCCAAGCATTCTGTTCGTCCAAATCTCCGGTAGGTTCATCTGCCAGCAGCACTGACGGCCCGGTGACGAGCGCCCGGGCAATCGCGACGCGCTGCTGTTCCCCTCCGGAGAGTTCCCCTGCGCGGTGATCAGCCCGATTATCCAAGCCAACCTCCGCGAGCCACTTCCGCGCCATCCCCAGCGCGGAAGCAAGATTTTCGCCGCGCACCAGCAGCGGCATGGCGACGTTCTCAGCGGCCGTGAAATCCGGCAACAACTGGTGGCGCTGCCACAAGAATCCAATGGCACGATTCCGGAATTCCGCCAGCGCCCCATCGTGAATCGATTCAATGGCTTTCGTTGCGAAGTATACTGTACCGCTCGTTGGCGTGTCTAGCGCGGCCAGCAAATGCAACAAAGTACTTTTGCCGGCTCCCGATGGCGCCACGATGGCGACCATCTCTCCCCGCCGCAAACTCAAGTTGGCATCCGCCAGAACGCAGATGCTTTTCTCGCCGCTACCATAGGTTTTCTGAAGGCCGCGCGATTCCAGAACCACGGCGACGTTCCGCGGATCCTCGGTGGCTACTCCGCTCGCGAATTGTGTGTGCTGGGTCATTCTGCTGCCGGCCTTCGGGCGTCATCGCGCGCCGTCCTGCCACCCTAATTAGTTAGATGCTGGTGCCACAATCCCCGTGCCGTGCCGTAGTGTGCGTCCGTTTACCCAAACTGTTTCCTATTTCCGCCAGTCCCTTGCCTACCCGAAAGTGGGCAATTTTGGGTCAAACTGAAACACTTATAATCTTTCTGTTTTCAACAGCTTGGGGCAGGTTTTGCGGCGGCCGACGCTCCAGGCACGCGCCCCGCTCCGACCGCCCTGCCTCTCTCTCTTGCTAGGAGCAAATCTCGCGCCAAATTGCTCACGGAATATCACTAGCTCAGGCGCTCCCACACTTCATTCATACCGCAGGACTTCCACCGGCAGGAGCCGCACGGCAGCGCGAGCCGGCAAGATCGTTGCGGCGATCGAGATTCCCATGGCCACCGTAGTGATCCACAGGCCATCGAGAACACTCGGATGAAAAGGCACATAAGGAATGGCGTACACCTGCGGATCGAGAGGAATCAGATGGTAGCTACCCGCCACCCAGGAGAAGGTATAGCCGGCCACCAGGCCAATCAGCGTGCCCAGGGCTCCGATGCTGATTCCCTGCCAAAGAAAAATCGTCCGAATCTGCTCGCGGCGCGCGCCCATAGACCGCAGCACGGCGATGTCGCGTGCTTTGTCGGTGACGGTCATGGAAAGAACCACCAGAATGTTGAGACCGGCGACGAAAGTAATCAGACCGATGAAAATCGCGGTGACCAGCTTTTCCAGCCTCAAGGCCCGGAACAGCGCGCGGTTCTCTTCCATCCACGTGGTCGTTGAAAAGCCCGGCCCGGCGGCTTGCCGGACCTGTTCCGCAATTTCGCCCGCCAGTTCCGGCTGATGCAGTCGGAACTCGAGGACGTTGACAGCGTCCCCCGCGCCGGAGAGCCCCTGCGCGGCGGCCAGCGTCATGAAACACCAATTCTCGTCGTAATCGTAAAACCCGGAATCGAAAACTCCGGCAACACGAAACCGCCGTGTCCGCGGCGTCAATCCGTAGGGTGTCAATCGTCCCTGGGGACTTGTGAGCGTCACGTAATCACCCGGAGAAACCTTCCACTCCTCGGCAATCTGTTTCCCGATGAGCAGCGCTTCGATGCCCTCCGCGTCCGCAGAAAAGTCCAAGCTTCCGGCGGCGATGCGTTGCAATGCTTGGTCGCTTTTTCGCTCCCGCTCGGGATCGATGCCTTTGGTGACCACCCCTCGCGCTTGTCCCGCGAAGGAAAGCAACACTGTCTGGTAGACTGCCGGTGTGACGGAGCGCACGCCCGCCCCTCGGGCGAGCTGGGTGGCCAGTTCCTCGTAGTTTTTGATTCCGCCGCTGCCCGGTCGCGTTAAGGAGACATGGGCGGTCACGCCGAGCAGCCGGTCTTGCAGCGTCTCGCGGAAACCGGTGTTCATGGAGAGCGCGATCACCAGGGTGGCCACCCCCGCGGCCACCCCGATCATGGAAAAGAGCGTGACCAGCCGCAGGACTGCCGGCCGGTACGGAGACCGCAGATAGCGCTGGGCCACGAACCATTCGAATCGCATGGTGGTTGGAAGAATACGTTAGGCGCGGTGCGCTTCGGAAGATGATTCGCCGCTTTCCGGACGCAACAAGGGGAAGAAGATGACGTCGCGGATCGAGGGCGAATCCGTCAGCAGCATGGTCAGTCTGTCAATGCCGATGCCTTCGCCGGCTGTGGGGGGCATGCCATGGCAGAGTGCGCGAATATAATCCGCGTCGAGCTGCTTGGGGGCTTCGTCGCCGCCTTGGGCGATCTGCTTAAGAAAGCGCCGCTCTTGCTCGGCGGGGTCGTTCAACTCGGAGAAGCCGTTCGCCACTTCCATGCCCGCAACGTAAATTTCGAATCGTTCCGTCAGCGAGGGATCTTCCGGCTTTTGTTTTGAAAGTGGTGAGATATCCGTCGGAAAGTCGTAAAGGATGGTGGGCTGGACCAGCTGGTCTTCTGCCATGGTCTCGAAAAGAAGGCCCGTCCATTGGCCGTCCTGGAGGGGGCCCTTGGCCGCCGCGTAGGGCGCACCGGCTCCCTTGGCCCACAGGTTATAGCGATTTGTGGCTTCCTGTGCGCCGCCCGGCGCGGCCAGTTTTTCCCGTGTGGGCGCCTGGCCCGCACCCGCGGGCCAATACTTGCCGATCGCTTCGCGCATCGAGAGCCGTTGCATCTTCGAAAAATCAAGCTCGGCGTCACCGTATTTCACCGTGGTTGAGCCGGTAATGTTCTCGGCCAGCAGCCGAAACATCTGCTCGTTCATGTCCATCAAGTCGCGATAATTGCTGTAGGCTTCGTAGAACTCCAGCATGGTGAATTCGGGATTGTGCTGCGTGGAAATGCCTTCGTTGCGGAAATTGCGGTTGATCTCGTAAACACGGTCGAATCCCCCGACCGTCAATCTCTTGAGATAGAGCTCCGGCGCGATGCGCAGATACAAATCAATGTCCAGCGTGTTGTGGTGGGTTATAAACGGCCGCGCGGCGGCACCTCCGGGGATGGGATGCATCATCGGCGTTTCGACTTCGATGTACCCTCGCGCATCAAAGAACCGCCGCAATTCTTGGATGATTCGCGCGCGCGTTACGAACACCTGCCGTGACTCTGCATTGGCGATGAGGTCCAGATACCGCTGGCGATAGCGCACCTCGACGTCCGACAGGCCATGCCATTTTTCCGGCAGCGGCAGCAGCGCTTTCGAAAGGAAGAAAATCTTCTCGACCCAAATAGACAACTCATTGGTCTTGGTTCGAAACAGGTGCCCTTCGACGCCGATCGAATCGCCCAGGTCCAGCAGATGAAACAGTTGGAATCCCGGTTCGCCGACGACATCTTTCTTTACGTAGATCTGAATACGCTTGCCAGCTCCTTGCAGGTGCGCAAAGCCCGCCTTCCCCATCAGCCGGAACGACACCATCCGGCCGGCGACCCGCACCTCCTTGTTCATCGTCTCTAACTCCGCGCCGGGGGTCTGACTGTACTGCTCCACCAATGCGGCGGGTGTGTCCGTCCAGCGAAATTCCCGCGGATAAGGGTCGTACCCCAAAGCCTGGATCTGTTCGAGTTTCTTTTGGCGCTGTTCAAACTGATCGCGCGGCTCGAATTGCAAAGGGAGAATCCTTTCCGAGAGAAGTGATGGAGTCCGAGTATAAGGGCGCGCCTCATCCCGGAGCAAGGAACACCCCCCGGCATCCCTCGTGCGCAAAGAGCATAGCTGGCACGCCGAAGCCCGGTGGCCTTCCCTTTGCTCTCCGTAAAAAGTCTTGAACTACGAGCGTTGCGCGCGAAGAAACTTATGGTTTGCCGGATGGTTTTTGCTATACTCCCACATCTGGCTCATCGGAGAACTCCTGTGAAAGACGCTGTCCGCTCCCTTCCCCGCGGAATGTCTGTCAAAGACGATTGGCGAGCCTGGCTACCCCAAGAAAAATCACAGGTTTTCCACAAGCAAGTCTACGAACTCGAATGCAGCTACGCCATGTTGAGCGTGTCGCTGGATGAGGCTATCGAACTGCGACAACTGGGACACGCCGGCAAGTCTCTCCAGGCGGTGGGCATAACTTCGGGCCTCTGCAAGCTGCTGACCCGGGAGCTCACTGGCTTGCTGCGTGCTCTGGCCGAGCACGCCAAACATTACGGAACCATCCCCAACGCCGCGGCACTCGATGCTGCGAACTTTCAGGGAGCAAGAGCCCAGCGATCGGCGCGCATGAGCGCCCTGCTCAACCACGTGCTGTTTTCCCAAAGACTGCAGTTCCTTCATAAGGTAAGCACTTTGGAGGAAATGGTTGAGGATCTTGCCAAGGGATTTCGCCACGCCGCCGATGAGCTCGCCGAACGAAACTCCTTGAATCCCAAGAAAATGTGGGCTGAGGTGGACGCGGACCACTACGACCTGAATACGTGCTTGCGAGAGGCCATAGTGGTGCTCAAGTCTTTCTTGATTGTACTGCCCGAAAGCCAGCTGGGGGCGTTCGAAAACACCGTTCGCCAACAATCTGAGGAAGCCGAACTCCCGTCCCGGCAGCGCTTGATCCGCCATGGACGAATGACCGCGATCGCGGGAGAATGATCAAACCTGCTGACCCGCAAGGATCCGGGAGACTCACCCTGGGAATGACTGGGTGTCCGTTTAAGTCCTGCGGGTTTGTGCCAGGACAACTCAAGGGGGTATTCGGCGCATCCGAACTGGTGGATGCGCCGCTATTGGACCGTTGGCTCGAAACCGACCAAGCGATCCCAAAGCGCCGACCTCTCTACAGTCCACCAAACCGGTGACTGAAGCGGAAGCCATCCGTCTGGCTCAGGCCGGGGATGCCGCGGCTTTTGAATTTTTGTACCACTTGCATAGCCGCCGCGTCTACGCCTTGTGCCTGCGCATGGTGAATAACCCCTCCGATGCGGAGGATCTGATGCAGGAAGCTTTCCTGCAGCTCTTTCGCAAGATTGGGACTTTCCGTGGTGAGTCGGCCTTTTCGACCTGGCTGCATCGCATGACGGTCAATGTGGTGCTGATGCGGTTGCGCAAGAAGTCGCTCCCATTGGCCTCGCTCGAAGAAACGACGGATCCCGACGATGAAATGGGCGGCCCCAGGAAAGACATTGGTGCGCCGGATTTGCGCTTGAGCGGCGCCGTGGACCGGGTCAATCTGGAACGTTCAGTCGAAAAGTTGCCGCCGGGTTACCGGACCGTGTTTGTATTGCACGACGTACAGGGCTACGAGCACAACGAGATTGCGGACATCATGGGATGCTCGGTGGGGAATTCGAAGTCGCAATTGCATAAAGCGCGCACACGGCTGCGGGACCTGCTCCAAGAAGAGGTACGCCAGCAGGCCCGGCAGGAACGCCACGCGGCGAAAACCCATACGGCGCATGATGATTGAGCTACAATGTGTGCAATTCGAGGGTGGGGTAAGCGACTTCGCGGCGGGACACGGGTGATTTGCGCGCAAACGATTTGAGAGCGGCGGCCTGGGGCAGTCTTCCAGCGCCGGCTTCAGCGGAGTGAAGGACCATGCAGTGTAAGGACGTGGAACTCGTAGTCGAGCAAGACGGTCTGGCACCGCTACCGGAAGCAGCACGAGCGCATTTGGCCGCTTGCGGCCAGTGCCGGGAATTTGTCGCCGATCTGGCGACCATTGTTTCTGTCGCGAATGAATTGCCCGCCGAAGTCGCACCACCCGCACGCCTATGGCTTTCCCTCCAGGCTCAACTGGAACTGGAAGGAATTATCAAAACGCCGGTAGTTCCTGCTGGGGGTCAGCGTTCTTCCTGGTGGCAGGGCTTCAATGATCTGTTTCGTAGGCGCGCTTTGGCGACTGCCACTGTGGGTGTGCTGATCGTGGCCGCGGGAGTCCTCGAATTGTGGCAGCCGCCGGATGCCCTTCGGGAAGCTCCCGCGAGTGTTGCGGTTCCGGCTTGGCAGATTCCCTTCGCGCAAACTGCCAAAGTCTTGAATGAGCAGGAAATCGATCTTAGAAACATGCAGCTTGCCAGCACTTCTGCGGTGGACACCTCTTTCCGGCAGAATCTGCAGCAAGTGGATGATTTTATTGCCGACTGCGAGCGCCGTGTGCATGCTGCCCCGCAGGACGACCTGGCGCGCGAATATCTGTCCAACGCCTATCAGCAAAAGGCCGAATTACTGTCCGCGATGATGGATCGCGGAGGGAGTGTCCAATAACATGGGAACCGCAAGGATGGGGTGGCGCGCTTTGAGGTCACACATACATTTGGCCGCTTGGCGGCCGCATGTCGAACGCAGCATGCTGCCGGTACTTAGCGCCGCAGCTTTTCTCTGCTCGGGCCTGCCCGCGGTAGCCGCCGGCCGGCATCTGGAAAAGCATTTTGCGGTCAACGCCCGCCCGGTGGTGGTGATCCATAACGTCGCCAACGGCCGCATCGAAGTGAAGTCCTCGAAAAACGCCGCGGTGGACGTCGTGGCCAGCCAGACTTCCGACAAGATTGGCTTTGAGATGGAACAAGCCGGTGACCGCATCGACGTCACCGCCAACATTCTCGATGCGTCCGCGCAGCCCCGGGAGCTGGAAGCCAGCCTGCAGCTGACCGTGCCCGAAGAAACAGAATTGCAGCTCAAGACCGAGACGGGACTTATCTACGTCGAGCAGGTCATGGGCGATATGACGCTGGAAAGCGTCGCCGGCGATGTGCACCTGAAGGAAGTATCCGGCTACATCATTGTGCGCACCACCGAAGGTTCGCTGGTCTGCACGCAGTGTGCCGGTAAGCTGGATTTCAAGTCCATCAGCGGTGGCGCCCAGGTGCTGCAGCCGGCGCTGACCAACGTCAGTCTCTTCACCACTTCGGGGAATATTCTCTTTGACGGGGATTTTGTCCGCACTGGCCTGTACACCATGAAGAGTGGCAAGGGTCTTGTCGAAGTTCACTTCTCGGGTAACGATTCGTTTGACCTCAAAGCGCAAACCGCCATGGGCACGGTCGACAATCAAGCGGCCGCGTACCTGAAGCCCGATTCCCACGGCGTCAAACGCCTGGCATCGAAGTTCACTAAGGGGCTCTTTGGCACCGTCGGACAGGGCCTCGCCAAAGTCGAGCTCTCCTCCTACAGTGGTACAATTCGCATTCTGAAGCGCGACTAGTTTTTAGCGCTGCCATCAGCGTGACCACTACACCTCCTTTCGGCGGGTCGCAACCCCGCGTACCGATCCTGGGCCTGGCTGGCTTTATGGGTTCCGGCAAAACCACCATCGGCACGCTCCTGGCCCGCCAGCTCGCCTGGCGCTTTGTTGATCTCGATGACCGCATCGAGGCTTCCGCCGGCCTCCCGATTCCCCAAATCTTCGAACGCCTCGGTGAACCTGCTTTTCGGCAAATGGAAGCGGATCAGCTCCGTGCCGCTCTGGGCCGCGCTTCGGAGCTGAAAGAGAGCACCGTTCTCGCCCTTGGCGGCGGCACTTACGCGCAGCCAGGCTGCCCCGATTTTCTGCGTGCTGCCGGCGTTGTGGTTTTGTGGCTGGATGCGCCCATCGAAGTTTTGCTGGCGCGATGCATGACCATGACCGGGCGTCCGCTTTTCCGTGACGAAGCCAGCTTTGGCGCGCTCTATGCCTTGCGTCTGCCTTCCTATCAACTTGCCGACCACCGCGTGGACAGTTCCGGCGAGCCAACCCAGGTTGTCGCGGAAATTCTGCGCCGCGGCATTGTTGCTTCCGGTGGAAACGCTGCGCATCTGGTGGTTGAGAAACCCTGGCCCTGAGAGAGAATGGACACGGAGGTAAGAAGCGCCGTGAAATTCAGAACCGCATCGCTGGCATTGACACTGGGAATCGTGGCGTGGTCTCTCGCGGCTCAGAAGAAAGCCGCGGAAACATCCGGCCCGGTTGTCTTCGCCCAGGACAAGGGACGGTTGACCATCAAGCTCGGCGGACAGACCGTCGGCCACGAAGAATTTGAAATCGCGCGGTCTGGCGGCGGCTGGCTCGCCAAAGGCACGGCGGAAATCAAGCCGCCCGGGGGTGACTCCAGCAAAGTGTCCGGCTCACTGACGCTGCAGGCCGATGGCGCGCCCGTCAGCTACGACTGGAGCGCCCAGGCGGGAAAAACCAACGGAGCGCACGTCCTGTTCGCCAACGGGGTGGCAAGCATTACCCTGGAGATGCAAGGCGCGCGCCCGTTCCAGCAGGACCTCTCGTTTAATTCACCGCTCATCGCCGTTCTGGACAACAATCTCTACCATCAGTACGCGGTCCTTGCGCGCATCTACGACTGGTCCAAGCGCGGGGTGCAAACTTTTCCGGTGATCATTCCTCAGGAATTGACGCCGGGTTCGATCACCGTCGAATCGACTGGATCCGCCAGTGCCGAGGGCAAAACCTACGAAGGCCTCAAAGTCAGCACTTCCGACCTGCAGATTCTTGTTTTGCTCGATGACCATCACCGGCTGATGCGCTTGGAAGTTCCCGACGCCAAAGTGTCCGTGGTTCGCGAGTAGTTGATTCTCGACGGAAATTTTTTCCGCAAAGAAGAACCGCGGCGTCCCAGTGATTACCGGGACGCCGCGGTTCTTTGTGCTCTGCCTTGAAAAAAACTTATCGCGCGAGCGGCCGTTGAAAAACGGACTTCCCGAAGGGCGCGTCCGGACGCCGCAGCGGATAGCCCTGCGGACTACCATGGGTGTGCGAGTGCGCAAGCCCATTCGAATGGCCGGTACCGATGGGACCGCTGCCATTCACCGACGCGGGCTGCGGAAGCCGCGCCGGATTACCGATAGGGCGGAGATTGATGGGCACTGCACGAACGTGGTCGCTGATGGCCTGTAGCCTCTTCAGGATGGACTGCCATTGTTCCCAATCCAATTGCCGCAAGAACGGACGCAAGCCCTGAATGAAGGGATCTTCCAGCAGCGCTTCGCCGTCGGATTCCGGGATGAAAAACCGGTTCAAGCCGACGTTGAGCGCCTCGGAGATTTTCTCCAGCGTGCCGAGGCTCGGCGTCATCTGGCCGCTTTCGATGCGGGAGAGGTAGGAGCGCGAGACCTTCGAGCGCGACTGCAGTTGGCTCTGGGTCATGCTGCGCGATTCCCGCAACTGGCGAATGCGCTGGCCGATATTCTCGACCGTCTCCTGGTTGACGAACTTTTCTGGGGTTGGTTCAGCGGCCTCTTCCTCCGGAGGTGCCGGTGGAGGAATCAGGAACTCCAAACGCTGAGGCAAGGCGCGCACGCAACGGCGGCAATTCCCGGTGCGCGTCCGGTATTGAACGAGACCACATGTCTTACAGCGAATGACTTCCCGATCCATTTCTAACGAGTTCATCACTTTTTCCAATTGTGCAGACACCGGTACTCCTTGCTGACTGTTTTCCGGCGTGCGGATTCAGGAAGGAACGCTGGAACGTTCGCTGGGAAGGCAGTTGCTGGCGCACTCGGAGTATCTTTCGAACTGCCATTTTCTGTCAAGAGTATTCTTGAACTATTTTTGTCTTGGCTATCCTTGTTTCGCCATGCTACGCCCGGTTTTCGCCTGTCCTTATGGGCAGTGGCCCGCCTTCGCTTCCCGGATTTCCACGAATGCTGGTGTAGTCTTGGGCCTCCCACCGCACCAGTTGTGGTGCGTTCCCCCGCCAAGGTTTTCTACAACCTGGTGATTTCGACGCCTTTCGCTTGTCACCCCGCCATTTCTGGCCCCGCTCGCAGTTCTGGAGGTGGCCAGCATCCGCACGGTTCCAGGAACCGCACGGTCGTCCGCCCATCGCCAATCAAATGTTAAAGAGCCGCCGTCCCGTATTGACCGGAAGATGGGGCAGCTGGAGTCAGCCGGGCTTCCTCGACAGCACCCTCCTGCCCCTCGCGCAGCCGCCGAAAGACGCACTGCTTCGCGGCTCCCTGCATTTCCCTACTCCCGGCCTCCCAAGCTACACTATCGGCTCGATTTCGGGAGCGCCGCATGCCCACACGCGAGGATGCCTGGAGACTGTTGTGCGAATACACGGCTTCGGAGAGCCTGCGCAAACACATGCTCGCTGTCGAAGCATGCGTTCGCGCTTATGCGCGCAAAACGGGCGCCGATGAAGAAGTGTGGGGCCTCGCCGCGTTACTGCACGATTTCGACTACGAGCGCTGGCCCAATCACGAACACTCGCCTGACGAGGGGCATCCGTCGGAGGGCGCAAAAATCTTGCGCGAAATGAGCTACTCCGAGGAGATCGTCCGCGCCATCCTCTCTCATGCGGACTATTCGAACGTGCCGCGCCAATCTGCGCTGGAGCACACGCTCTTTGCCTGCGACGAGCTGGCCGGCTTCTTGACCGCTTGTGCGTACGTGCGCCCGTCGAAAAGTATTTTGGATCTGGAAGTGGACTCCGTGAAGCGGCGCATGAAAGACAAACTCTTCGCCAAGGGCGTGTCGCGCGAGGATGTGCGCAAAGGCGCCGAAGAGCTTGGCGTTGCGCTGGAAGAGCATATCGCCTTCTGCATCAGAGCCTTGCGCGAGCACGCAGAGGCTCTGGGGCTGCGCGGCTCGCTTTGAAACTTAGAGCACCGGTCGAGAGGATCAGCGGTGGGCGTACAACACCAGTGCCGCGCCGAATAACATGCTGGCGATCACCAGAACAACCACGGCGGGGGTAAACCATTTGGAAAGGATGGTGGTCGGAAAGAACGAGGCCCTGCCTTGCGCGTGCTCCTCAGGCGTTGTGCGAGACGAGCGTTCCGGGGGCGCAACCGGCCGGTCGAGGTATTCTACTTTGGCAACAAAACAGTAGCCCTTGCGTGGAATGGTATCCACGAACGCGGGCTGATCCGGTGAATCGCCGAGAACCTGCCGGAGCTTGTTCACGGTAGTGTTTACGTTGGCATCGTAGTTGACGTGCGTGTCCGACGGCCAGAGCTGCCGGCGCAGCTCCTCGCGGGTCACGATTTCGCCCGGCTTAGAAAGCAGCGCCAGGAGCGCCTCACAGACCTTACTCTGCAGCTTAACCCGGGCCCCGTTCTTGAAAAGTTCTTCTTTTTCCAAGTCCAACTGAAACGTACCAAAACGGACATACCGCGCGGGACCGCACGTGGCGTTATTTGAACCTTGATGCTCTTCCAGCGAGTGTCTGGGAACTGTCTGCGTACTCATTGAAATCACCCTTGGCGACAACAGTAGACCGATTCATCATTCGCCTTATTCCACTCGCGGAATGGCGTCCGACCGGGCCGGGGATGCCGTCACTTGACATCCTGTTGAAAGCCGTTATATCTTAGAATGTATATACATGTCAAGTCTCAGATGCCGCAAATGAAAAAGCATTGCTCAACTCTGGACCTGGACGGAACGGGCTACTGCGCTTCGTTCAACTTTCGCAGGACCGCTCGCGCCGTCACCAGGCTGTACGACATGGCGCTTCAGGAATCGGGTATTCGCTCGACGCAGTTTGCCATATTGGTGGGTGTCGTGAAGAACCAGCCGGTTTCTATCGGGGCTCTCGCAGATGTGCTGGTCATTGACAGCAGCACGCTGACGAGGAGTTTGCGGCTCTTAGAGAAAGAGGGACTGGTCTCGATTTCGAAGCGCGCCGCCATGCGGCAGCGTTTTTTGACCCTTACCGCCAAAGGAGAGCACACCCTGGCGCGCAGCCTGCCCGCCTGGCGGACGGCTCACGGACGATTCGTCGCGACCATGGGCTCCGAGTACTGGATCGCGCTACGGAGTGAGTTGGAACGACTCGCCCATGTTGCCCTGGACCTGGAGAAGCGGGAAATTCAGACTCCGGCGCTGGCGCGGATCCGTTCTTGATTCCGTAAGGGCTTGCGGGAAAGATCTGTTGGCAGAAACCGAAGTGCCAATCAATCTCACGCTCGTCGCGAGGCAATCTCTGGGACTTCCACGATTCGAATTCCATCGGCGGGCGACGCAACGCCGGCGGCCAGCGCAGAGATCATCTGTGTTAGCGTGACCAGGCCTAGTCTTTTTGCTCCGGCGCGCGAGGCCGGAATCTGCCGCGCCATCCAATAAAATGGTTTGAGCAGATACGGCCAGTAATGTCCTGGCCCCAGCACCTACCAGGGACGCAGAATCGTGCCGTGCAATTCGCTCGTTCCAATCAATTCTTCAGGAACGCGTGCGCACCTCGATGTAGGCCTTCATGGTGGGCGCAGGGTGTGCCACGCTCACATAAACAAAGTGTTTGACGTTGTTGGCGAGGGCGGCGCCAGGGACTCTTGGCAAGATTTCAAATCGATCTCGCGGAACTGCTGGGCTTTGGCGGGACGGGTACGCCGAACACCCGCGAGTTGCGCGTAGGCGTCTCCTGCCAGCAATCTTTCCACTAAACGTGGTGCGGTCCAGGCATTTCCGGGGACCGGCCGACAACCCTGCGGCAGGCGATTTTCCGAGCCCTCCCGCACCAGGCCGGACACGGTGTGCCGCCCCCAAATCAGTTCTTCGGCGAGCCGGCTCCCCCGGTGGCCGGTAACCCCTGCTATGAACAGGTTGGGCATCGCCGCATCGTCCTCCCGCTATGCCCCACGGCGGAAGTTCCCCGTCGGATTCGGGCGCATTTCTCCCGAGACCACTGGCAACACGGGCGCGAGCCGAGGAAGGGAAGCGCTTTCAGTTCGGCAGCAACCCGTAAACTTCCAGTTCTCCCAGCACCGTCGAGTCGTTGCCTCGGGTTCCGAGATACACCTTGCCGTTGGCAACGGTGGGCACGGTGAACTTGACCGCTCGACCCGCTTGGTCGCGATTGCCTGCCGCTTGCGAGCTATTCCACAATTCATGACCGAGGTTCGTGGCGTCGTAAGCGTGCAGCACGGCGGAGCCGCATCCGGGCGATTGAGTCGTACAGTACAAGGTGTTGTCTGCTGCCCACACGATGCCGCTGGCCGCGCCGTTTGAGGACAGCGAAGGCGTGGCTCCCGGAAAGCCGAAACTGGCAGCAGTTTGCGACGACGGCGCGCCGCTGAACTGCCCGGTTGTCGGATTGAAGGCATATTGCTTGAGCGCCCCGATGGGTGCCACGTATAGATTGTTCTGCCAGAACACGGGCGTCGCGAAAATGCCATTCCCCGCGTTGACGGTTTGCAGCACGTTGTTTGTCGTGCCGCTGAACTTGCCCATGTTGTCGCGGTTCAGCAGAAAGAGATTGCCCTGCTTTCCGCCCCCGATCACCAAGTGGGTTACGGGACCGCTCGGCTGATCGACCAGTATAGTTGCGGCGCCCGAGCCAAAGTCGGTGTCATTGGCGTCCAGTGTCGATTGATCGCGCGGCGTGAAGTAGTCGGCCACACTCAGCCCGCTCGCAGTGCTCAATTTCACTACGCTGTCGCCGTAGTTCGATCCGCCGACATTATTCGCGTCGAACGTCCCGTTGCCGGTGATGAAATAGAGATTGCCGCTGGCATCGACGGCCGGGGCTCCGCCTCCCATCCAGATTCCGCCGCGGGAATACGACAACGTTCCGACGCGATTGGGGGTGGTATTAAAAACCGCATTCGTCACGGGCACGAGTGTCGAAGCACTGAACCCCATCACCCAGCCGTGATACGGATCGTGATCTTCATGCGAGGCCCAGCTAACGTAGACCACGCCGCCCGATAGCACCAAGCCGGGGCGCTGACTTTCGTTCCTGGGGTCAAATGCCACCCGTCCATTCACGGATCCATCGCCAGTTCCGGCAACTGAAATAGAGGTGTCAATGCCCCGTGGGGTGACCTTTTCGTTTCCCGTCGTTAGATCCAAGGCATGCAACCGCTGGAAGAATTGCGTGCTGGCATTGACGGACTTGCTGACGACGTAAACGGTATTCGTGCTCGGATCGATGACTGGAGTGCCCGTCACGCCGACCTCGGGAGTGATGTCGCCAAATCCGCTGCCCACGAGCCCTCCGGTGGCACCGGAAGGGACAGTGGTTTCGCCCGCTGTTCCGCCGTGGGCGGAATCGAGAAGATTGGCGTGCCAGAGCGTGGCGCAGGGGCTGGTGTCGGCATCGAAGGCATACACACTGTCGTGCTGCGTGGCCACTACGATCACGTTATGCGCCAGACTATTGATCGTTATTCGTGGCACCCACAGCGGCTGGGCGTAGATGGCCCCGTCCGTCGGACACGAGAACAGCTTACCGAACGTAGTGGCGGTCACGAGCGCCGTAGTCAAGGCATACTCTTTGCTATTTGTGCCGTCGCGTGAAACGTTGTTGTGGTAAGTCAGCACGCCAGCCAAATCGGTGACCGCGATGGTTGCGGAGGCGCTCTTGGTCAGGTCGGCAGCACTTGTTGCCACAACCGTGTAGATGCCCGCGATCGATGGCGCCACATAGGTCGCCGCGTTGCTGGTTCCGTTCGTGAACGTGCCACAGGCAGAACCAGTGCAGCCGCTTCCGGAAGCCGACCATGTCACGCCCGCGCTTCCAACATCATTCATCACCGTGGCAGTAAACGCGAGCGTTTGGGCTACCGCCAGACCGCCGCGCTTCGGAGAAATGGTGACGCTTACGCTGCCGCCCGAGGAGGTGACCGTGATGGTTGCGCTCGCACTCTTGCTTGTATCGCGCACTGATGTTGCCGTGAGGGTCACCGTGGGGTTGGCCGGCACCGTTCCCGGAGCCGTGTAGGTAACCGTCGTGGCCGTTTGTCCGGAGAGCGCTCCACAACCTGGCGCGCAGCCGCTGCCGGACTGCGTCAGACTCCAGGTGACACCCTGGTTTGCCGGATCATTGGCCACCGTGGCCGTAAATTGCCGTGCCGTCGAAACGTTCAGCGAGGTGCTGGTCGGCGAGATGGTGACCGACACGGGCGATGTTGACGTTACCGTGATCGTTGCACTGGCTGATTTGGCGCTATTCGCTACCGACGTTGCTGTGAGTGTCACCGTGGGATTGGCCGGCACCGTTCCCGGAGCCGTGTAGGTAACCGTCGTGGGCGTTTGTCCGGAGAGCGCTCCGCAACCAGGCGCGCAGCTGCTGCCGGACTGCGTCAGACTCCAGGTGACACCCTGGTTTGCGGGATCATTGGCCACCGTAGCCGTAAATTGCCGTGCCGTCGAAACGTTCAACGAGGCGCTAGTGGGTGAGATGGTGACCGACACGGGCGATGTTGATGTTACCGTGATTGTTGCACTGGCTGATCTGGTGCTATTCGAGACCGAGGTTGCTGTGAGTGTCACCGTGGGATTGGCCGGCACCGTTGCCGGGGCCGTGTAGGTAATTGGCACTCCGGACGCGCTCGAAGTTGCCGAGAGTGTTCCGCAAGCACTGCCGCTGCATCCGGCACCAGCAAGCGTCCAGCGCACCCCGCGATTTCTCCAGTCTCTTCGAACCGTGGCTGTAAATTGTTGCTTGCCCGTGCCAGCTTGCACGCTCGCACTCGTAGGGGACACGCTTACGGTGATGTGCGTCTGCGCCGCGCTTCCCGGTGCGTACATAAAAGCAACGAGTCCAAACGCCATCATCGCTGTCGTGGCGAGTTTCCCTACTGAAATCCAATTCGAATGAGCAAGCATGGGCTCCCCTTTCGGCCTGACCTGGCACAGACTCGGTACCATTTGCGAACAGGGGATCAGCTGGGGCGAATCCTCGTGGCAGATTATATCCGAGACTGCTTCACAGACTGGCATGCGATTTCGCCGTGCGTCCCAAAGAGCAAATAGAACAAATGGGCCGGCCTACCGCGAACACATGCGATTTCGCGGCAGGGCCAAATCAAGTTAGAATTGAGGGGAATGCTTACACAGATCGAGGGTTTTGACGCTGCTGCTAGCCGCCATCCGCGCCGCAAAACTTACGGCGTGAAGGTCGGACACGTGCGCGTCGGCGGAGGCGCGCCCATCGTCGTGCAGTCCATGACCAACACGGACACCGCCGACATCGAGACGACGCTGCAGCAGACTTTGGAGCTGGCCGAAGCCGGGTCGGAGATTGTGCGTTGGACAGTGAACGTGCCGGAAGCGGCAGCGGCGGTTCCGGAGATCAAAAAACGGATGCGCGATGCCGGGTGCGACGCTCCCATCATCGGCGACTTTCATTACAACGGGCACGTACTTCTGACCAAGTCTCCTGAATGCGCGAAAGCGCTGGATAAATACCGGATCAACCCCGGCAATGTGGGGGCGGGGCAGCGGCGAGATGAACAGTTCTCCACCATCTGCAAGATCGCGCGCGACAACGGCAAGCCCGTTCGAATCGGCGTGAATGGCGGCTCGCTGAATCAAGAGCTGGTGATGCGCAAGATGCAGGAGAACACGGACAAGAATCTCGGCAAGGAATCCGAAGAGATTATCAACGATTGCATGGTGCTCTCCGCGCTGCAGTCCACCGAACTGGCCATCGAATCCGGGCTTCAGAAGGACCAGATCATTATTTCGTGCAAGACCTCGCGGCCGCGCGACCTCATCACCGTTTACCGCGATCTCTCCGCTAAGACCGAACAGCCGCTGCACTTGGGCCTTACGGAAGCGGGCATGGGCATGAAGGGGCAGATCTGGTCTGCGGCGTCTCTGGGCATTCTGCTGTACCAAGGCATCGGCGATACGATTCGAATCTCGCTGACACCGCGCCCCGGCGGGGATCGCCGCGAAGAGGTTTATGCCGCATGCGAACTGCTTCAGGCGCTCGGGCTACGTTCCTTTGCGCCCAGCGTGACCGCGTGCCCCGGATGCGGGCGCACCACCAGCACCACGTTTCAAGAATTGGCGGAAAGCGTGCAGGGCTACATCCGGGACATGATGCCGGTCTGGAAAACGCAGTATGAAGGTGTTGAGGAAATGACTCTTGCGGTGATGGGCTGCATCGTCAACGGCCCGGGCGAATCAAAAGCCGCCAACATCGGCATCAGCCTGCCCGGGACGGGCGAAGCGCCGCGCTGCCCGGTATACATCGACGGCAAAAAAGACGTCACGCTCGAAGGCACTTATGATCAGCTTGCCGTTGCGTTTCAGTCGCTCGTGGACAACTACATCGCGAAGAACTATCCGCGAAAGAGCGTCACTGTTTCTGCATAGCAGCCGCATCCTTAGACCGAGCGTTTCTGCCCAAGGCTCATTCCATCCGTGCTTGACCCGAACGCCCTAGATCCTCCAACGATGCTCCCGGATGACCGCGCGCTTGCACTCGTGCGGGACGGGGAGTCCGCCAACCGGACCGGGGAGCGAAAACCATCGAGGCTAGCCTAGCCACTGCGGATTGTGGACCGTGCCGTCGAAGTTGTTTGTGGTCTTGTAGCCTTCGAACTGACCTTCGCGGGCGGCTTGCTGTGTTTTGGCAAGCAGCGCGGCGGACTCGGCGGTGGTCAGCGGCTTGAAATTCCGCGCGACATCGAGAGCCTGCTGCAAATTGGCCAGGGATTCGCAACCGGTGATGACCACGCTGGTGGGCAGGCTCATGGCGTAGCGGAGACACTGGACCGGAGAGACGGTGTTGCTTTTGAGCAGAAGGCCCGCGCCCATAGGTTTCATGCCCAGGACACCGATTTCTTTTTGCACCAGGATGGGCAGCACTTTTTTTTCGAAACTTTCAAAGTGAGCGTCCATGGCGTTGAGGGGCATCTGAACGGCGTCGAAATGAAATTGGTGCGTGGCAGCGGTTTCGAGCATGTTAAGGTGCATCGCGGGATTTTTGTGACCGGTGAAACCAATGTAGCGAACCTTACCCGCTTTTTTCGCTTCGAGGACGGCTTCCATTCCGCCGGCGGGGGCGAAGATGCGCTGCGGATCGGTCATGCGGATGACTTCGTGGAATTGCAAAAGATCGATGTGCTCGGTTTGGAGCCGCCGCAGCGATTCATCAATCTGCGCGGCCGCGGCCGGCTTGGTCTGGCCGTCAATTTTGGTCATGAGGAAGGCTTTGTGGCGGTAGCCGTCGCGCAGCGCCTGGCCCATGCGGATTTCACTGTCGCCGTTGTTGTAGTCCCAGCAGTTGTCGAGGAAGTTGATGCCGCTATCGAGCGCGGTACGGATGATGCGGACGCTCTCCTGTTCGGCGGATTGAATACCGAGATGCCAGCCGCCCAGGCCAATCACTGAGACACGTTCGCCGCTGCGGCCGAGCCTGCGATAGGGAATGCCGTTTTCGGCGCCAGCGGCCCAGAATTCAGCGCCGGCCACGCCGGCTAGGAGTGACGTGGACAGCATGGCGCTCAGGAACTCGCGGCGAGTAAAGCCATCGGAGTCGGTTTCGAGGGTTGCATGCGTGGGGCGGTCCATCAAGAGTCCCTCCCGAAAGCGCTCAGCGTAATTGCCAGGAGCGGAAAGTGCAAGGCGAAGTTTGCGGTCTTAATTTCCCAACCTGAGGTCTCTCGAGTAGCGGCGGCGATGCGCCTCGCTGATATGCTAGAATTTCGCTGTCGTTCGAACGCCCGAATTACAGGAAATCGCCTTGAAAATCAGCCGGGAAGATGTGTTGCGCGTGGCGGAGCTGGCCTACCTCGACTTGAGCGAGGCCGAGTTGGAGACCTACCGCGCGCAAATCGACGAGATCTTGGAATATATCGGAAAATTGAACGAGTTGGATACCGCCAAAGTCCAGCCCATGGCGCAAGTGCTCAGCGAAGACCAAACCGCGGATACCACGCTGCGCGAGGACCTGATTGTGCCGTGTGCGGTGGCTGAGGACGTCCTCAGGCACGCCCCGGATCCCGAACCTCCGTATTTCCGGGTGCCGAAAGTCATGGAGAGGTAGAGGATAGGGGTCCTGCTCTCGCCACCGTGTATTTCAGGCGAAGGCAACGCTCAGGCTCGAAAGGCAGCCCCAGCCTCGATTTGAAGAACCGGAAATCAAGAGGCGGAGGGCCCTAGATCCCCGGGCTAAGAACGCCGAGGCCTTAAGGCCTCTATGGCAAAGGAAAAGAAGAGAACCGGAGCAAGGGTCGAGCTAGCCATGACCACGAACTGGAGCATTGACGGAGTCAAAGACGCGCTGAGGGCGAAGAAAATCTCGGCGCGCGAGCTGGCTGCAGATTTTTATAAGCGCATCGAATCGCGGAATCCTCAGCTGAACGCTTTTCTGACGCTGTCGCCGGAACGGGCCCGCAGGCAAACGGACAGAATCGATGCGTTGGTGGCGGAAGGAAAGCCGCTCCCGCCGCTGGCCGGCGTGCCCGTGGCTGTCAAGGACGTCATCAGTACGCGCGGGATAAAGACGACGTGTGGCTCGAAGGTCTTAGAGAACTATGTTCCGCCGTACGATGCGACCGCGGTTGAGCGGCTGGAAGCAGCCGGCGCGGTCATCCTGGGCAAGACCAACTGCGACGAGTTTGCCATGGGAAGCTCGAATGAAAACTCAGCCTATGGGCCGGTGAAGAACCCGCTCGTCGAAGATCGCGTGCCGGGAGGATCGAGCGGAGGCTCGGCAGCGGCGGTGGCTGCCGGTCTAGCCGTAGCATCACTGGGGACAGATACGGGTGGTTCCATTCGACAGCCGGGATCGTTTTGTGGAATCCCTGCGATGATGGGGAGCTATGGCCGCGTTTCGCGGTATGGACTCATCGCGTTTGCGTCCTCACTGGACCGCATCGGCCCATTGGCGCGCAACGTGAAAGACGCCGCGGCCATCCTGCAAATCATCGCCGGGCGCGACCCGCAGGATTCGACTTCGACGACCGTGCCGGTTCCCGATTACCGGGAGGAACTTGGGAAGCCCGTGAAGGGGCTGCGGCTGGGCATCCCCAAGGAGTATTTCGCCGAAGGCATGGATGCGGGAGTGCGGAAGAAAATTGAGGCCGGCGTCGAAGTTTTCAGGAAACTGGGATGCTCATTGGTCGAAATTCACATGCCGCATACGGATTACGCCATCGCGGCGTACTACATCATCGCCACCGCGGAAGCCAGTTCCAACCTGGCGCGATACGACGGCGTGCGCTACGGATTGCGCGTGGATGACGATTCCCTGCTCGCTATGTATCGCAAGACGCGGGGTGCCGGATTTGGCGCGGAAGTAAAACGCCGCATCGTTCTCGGCACATATGTGCTCTCGGCGGGTTACTACGACGCCTATTACTTGAAAGGGCAGAAGGTTCGAGCGCTGATCGCCCAGGATTTCCGCGATGCGTTTACCAAGGTGGATGCCATTCTGACGCCAACTTCTCCGGTACCGGCGTTCAAATTGGGAGAGCGTACGGACGATCCACTCCAGATGTATCTTGCTGATATATATACAGTTACAGGATCGTTGGCGGGAGTCCCGGGGATCTCCGTTCCTTGCGGCATGATCGAGGGAAAGCTGCCCGTGGGCCTGCAAATCTTTGGGGCGCCATTTGCGGAGACGCGCGTCCTGCAACTGGCTTATGCGCTGGAGCAGGCTGGGGGAGCGGCCCTCTGATTCCTTTCCGCGCGGATGGGATGAGCCCGTTCATGATCCGATGATGATCGCGGAAAGCACTCGTCCTCGGGCAGGAAGGCGCCCCGTGCCGCTCGAACCCCAGATGATCTGCGAAAGGACGGGATGCCGGTGGAATTGCGTGAAGTGCAGGAGCCTACGCTGGCATTTATCGAAGTGACCAAAGGCGGCGGCGCCTCCACAAAGGGAGTATGCCGCATCGTTTATGGGGACCGGAACGCGTAGGAGTGGCTTCAATTCTATCGCCTGGCATGAAATACTGCACACGAAGCAGATGCGAGAGATTGCCGTAACCCTACCGAAAACCGTAACAAGTTTGCATAAGTAGAACATTTTTACCATTCGCCGGCCTTTGCTTTCCCTTCGTACTATCTGTCCGCACAGCGATAAAGCGTGGAAAAATGCCTGTTTTATCAGGCTTTAGAGAGAAAGTACTAGACGGATGGTTTTTCCGAGACGGAACGGAACGACTATTGCTCTAGAAACAGTGCAGCGCATACGATGTCTACAGCATCAAAACGAAGTGTAGAAAAAAGTTAGAGCGGTGCAGAGGAGCTGGGCCATGGTCACCGTGAAGTCGAGCCAAAAAATCTTCACCGATTCGGAAGTCGCCAGCTTGACGGGTATTTGCGTCGAGCATGTGCACAACTTTGCCAAGAGCCGCCATTTGGGCTTCATCGCGCGGGCCGCGGAAGCGGCTGGCATCAGCGCCGATCAATGGCTGTTCACGCTTTCAGATCTGATGGTTTTGGTGACCCTGTTTCCGAAATGCACGCACTAAAGCATTAGAATTAAACGGACTTTTTCATGGCTCCCTGGCCTGGCCAGGGAGCCATTTGTGTTCCTGGGGAGTCCAAACGGCAGGTTGCAGGTCCGCCAGGCGCGGGAGTATGCTCGCCACAGGGACAAAAACCGGGCAGTCTCGCACGCTTGGCACATCATAGGATAAGGTCCATGGGATCACCCAGAATCGCGCTTGTCTATTGTGCCTTCCTGGCAAGCTGGGCCGGCTCACTTGCGTACTCCCGGTCGGCAGGCCGTACTTCAACGAAACAACAGCAGCCCACCGCAGAGAGGCAAGCCAGCAGCAGCGTTGGGCAGGCGGGAGTGCCTGCTTTGCCGCGAGCAAAGAAGCTGGTGCTGAAGGACGGAAGCTTTCAACTGGTCCGGGATTATCAGCGGCAGGGAGAACGAGTTCGCTACATGAGCGCGGAGCGGGGTGATTGGGAGGAGATCCCCGCCGCGATGGTGGATTGGGAGGCCACGTCGCGGGCTGCGGCAGAGGAAAAAAGCGAACAGGATGCTCTGGCCAAAAAGATCCACGCGCAGGAGCAAGCCCAGAAAATTGAGACGGTTATGGACGTGGACGCGAGCCTGCAGGTGGCACCCGGTGTCTTCCTGCCGCCTGGAGAGGGGATGTTTCTCATCGACGGCAAATCCGTGAAGCCTCTCGAACAAGTGGGCTCCGAGATCAGGACGGACAAAAAGCAGTATCTGAAGCAGGTGCTTTCGCCCATTCCCATCGTTCCCAGCAAGCAAAACGTACAAATTCCCGGAACCAGGGCCAGCATCCGGGTAACGGATGGACAAGCGGAATTCTATTTGCGCGAGGCACCACCGGATCCGGAGCGCACTACGCCCATCGTGAAAAGCAGTCGGCCGGGCGAATCCGGGCCGGAAGTGGAGCTCGTGCGGGCGACCGTTAAGGGCCACACGCGTCAGTTGGAATCGATCAAGAAACTTTTCGGAGAACAGCTAGAGGAAAAGCGCGATACGATTTCGATCCAAAGATGGGAAATTGCGCCCACCGTCTTTCGCTTCACCTTGAGCGGGCCCCTGCCACCCGGCGAATATGCGCTGGCGGAGATACTGCCTGATGGAATGAACCTCTTCGTCTGGGATTTTGGGGTGGACCCGGCCACGAGCGCCAAGCCGACGGCGCCACTAAAGAAAAAAAACTAACTGCTGCCATCGACTGCGCCGAGTGAAATGGAGAAAGAATCTACATGCGCCGCGTTTCCACCGGAGCCGCGGACAGAACTTTCCTCAGAAGAGCCAGCACGTCTGATATGCGGAAGGGTTTTTGGAGACAGCAGGGCTCGGCAGTTCCCTCGGTAACTTCAACCAAGTCGCCGGTCATATAGATGAGCGCAGGTTTTTGCGACCCCGCGGCCCTGAGGATGCGGCTGGCGGCGTCGCGACCATTGACCATGAAGCCGCCGGAGGAAAGATTGAGGTCACAAAGAAACACGTCATAACTGAAGCGCCCTAGATGAGCCAGAGCTTGGTCGGTGGTCGCGGCACAATCCACGCGCAGACCCCGAGCAGAGAGGCCTTCCTGAAGAAGCATGCGCAGACTCTCTTCATCGTCGAGAACGAGTACCGCGCGGCCCACAAGAAGATCGGTCTCCGGTCGAACCGCCTCTGAAGAGGCGGCCCCGGTTTGGGAAGGTGCGGGAAGTGCGTCGGGATGCTGGTCGGGCGCGGCCGGGAGATAGATGGTAAAGGCCGAGCCGCCGGCGGGAAGTGTTTCGGCCTCGATGTTCCCTCCGTGCTCGCGAATGATGGACATGCAGATGCTGAGCCCCAGGCCGGTGCCGCCCCCGGGACGCTTGGTGGTGTAAAAGGGATCGAAGATGCGGGGAAGTGCTTCGGGGCGGACGCCCACGCCGTCATCCTGAACGGTGATGGTAATTTGCTTACCGGTGCGGCCCGCACGAATCTGGATTCGGCCGTGGTCACGAACTTCGCGGATGGCCTGCTCGGCGTTGGTAACCAGGTTCAGAAAGACCTGAATAAGCTGGTTGGCGTCCCCGATGATGCCGGGAAGATCGGCCTGGGGATGAAAATCTAGTTCGATATTGTTGCGGCGTAAAGAATGCTCTTGCAACTGGAGAGTGCGATCGAGAAGGTTATTAAGGTCCAGGGGCTTTTTGTGCGGCGAAGCGGGACGTGAGAATTCCAGAAGATTCTGGACGATGCGCGCGGCGCGGCGGGCTTGCCGGTGGGTCAGTTCCAGTTGGTGCTTGGTGGAATCATCGGCTCCTGGGCGATCGCGGAGAAGCTCGGTAACGCCCAGGATGGCAGTAAGGGGATTATTCAGCTCATGGGCGACGCCGGCAAGCATCTGCCCCATGGCAGCAAGTTTCTCGGCCTGAATGAGCTGTTCTTCCAGACGCTTGAGATCGGTAACGTCGCGGCCGGAGAGAACCACGCCCTCGATATGGCCCTGTTCATCGGATAAAGGACTGAAATTGAAGCGAATCCGGCGCCACTCTCCCAACTTGTGGCGCGCGCGAATTTCCATAGACGCGAAGGTCTGCTTGCCGTTGATGAGGTTTTTGTACAGCGCGAGGAGAGCGGGCAAGTCCTCAGGATGGGTGCGGTCGCCAAATTCCATGTGCTGCGCGTCTTCGACGTCGTAACCGAGCACCTCTCGGCAACGAGGGCTGACAAATGTGTAATGGGCTGCCGTATCAAGCACCAGGATGAGATCGGGGAAGCTGTCGACCAGGCGGCGGGCAAATTCCTGCTGCTGATGGAGGCGGCGTTCCATCTCACGGCGCTCGGTGATGTCCATGAGCGCACCCTGATAGCGCACCACGCGTCCGGCATTGTCGCGAACGGCCGCAGCGGTATTCAGGCACACGATGGAAGTGCCGTCCTTGCAAATCAGGGTGATCTCCCGGCCCTGGATCATGGGCTGACGGTCGACCTCGGCCTGAACGATCTTTCGTTCTGCCTGGTCCACGAAGACTTCGGCAACTCGTTTCTTCACCAATTCTTCCCTGGAATCGTAGCCCAGCATGCGCACCAGCGCAGGATTGACGTCCACAATGGTCCCGTCCGGGGTGGTGATGTAGATGCCTTCTTGGAGCGTTTCGAAGAGTTCCGTAAAGCGGGCTTCGTTCTTGCGCAGTGCGGTGACGTCGCGCCCCAAAACGGTAATGCCGTGGATTTCGCCGTCGCGCATCATGGCATGGGCGACACAATCGAAGTAAAAGAGCGTCGCTTCTGCCTTCAGCCGCACCTGAACAACACCGGACCATTGGCGGTGTTCCATGAACCGGGGCATGGCGCGCCGCAAAAGCTCGGATCCCTCCTCGCCGCCCTCCTCCAAGAAATCAGTGATGGGCTTGCCGATAATTTGCTGGAAGGGCAGGCCCACGAGATCGGAAAAACTGCGGTTGACGGCTCGAATCTGTCCCTCCAGCGTAAGGGCCAGCAGAACGTCATCGAAAGAGTCGATCAGGTCACGATAGCCCTGCTGAGACCGAGAGATGATCTCGAATAGCTGTCCGAGCTGTTTTTCGCTGGGAGGGGCCTCCGCGCGCTGCTCCAGCCCGCGCATCAGGCCACGCATTTCGGAGAGCTCCTGTGTCTTCTTCCACGTGTATAGGCCGAAGAGAATGATGAGCAAGACGAGAAAGACCGGCAATTTCTCGAAGCCGTGCGCCAGAGAGCGGACGGAGTCCCAAGACGTCCAGGCGTAAGCCAGCGCCAGGAGAAAGAGAACACCGCGGGTGAGCCACCAGAGTTCGCTCTGCCGCTTTTCGAAGTGCTCGAAGCGCGAGGAGATGACGGAACGCGGGATGCTGCCTGTTGAAGAGTCTGCGGTGCTGCGGCGGGTGCTGTGGTTTTCGTCGAGCATAAACGTAGGCAGGACCTGCCGAATCAGGAATCGCCACGCATAGATACGACTCTATTGTAGGAACTCCGACCGGATTTCAGCAATCAAAGCGGACACGGGAAGTTCCTGAAGGACAACTCGACGGGTGGCCTCGAAGCAAGAGCGGCGTCCCGGGGTTCCCGGGACGCCGCTTGATGCGGTCTTTCGATGCGCTCCAGAACCGGCCCACAGCAGCTTTAGCCCTCCGTGGCAGCGTCCGCCTCGGTATCCTTCTGGAGGAAGTCCAGCGCGGCCGCTTCTTCGGCAGTGAGCTCGGCGGCTTCCGGAATCTCCTCCATGGGAGCGGGAGCGGGCATTTCCGTCAGCAACTGAATACTGCGGTAGTGCTCGAGGCCCGTACCGGCGGGGATGAGCCGGCCCATGATGACGTTTTCCTTGAGGCCGCGGAGATAGTCCACTTTGCCGGCCACGGCCGCTTCCGTGAGGACGCGGGTGGTCTCCTGGAAGCTTGCGGCGGAGATGAACGAATCGGTCGAGAGCGACGCCTTGGTGATACCCAGAAGGAGCGGACGGCCCGTTGCTGGGCGGCCGCCGTCGGCGATGACGCGATCGTTCTCCTCGCGGAAGCGGAACTTGTCCACCTGCTCTTCGAGGAGGAAGGTTGTGTCACCCACGTCTTCGACCTTGACCCAACGCATCATCTGGCGCGAGATCGTCTCGATGTGCTTGTCGTTGATGTTCACACCCTGCAGACGGTAAACCTCTTGAATGGCATTAACCAGATACGATTGCGTGAACTTTTCGCCGAGGACGGCGAGCAAGTCGTGCAGGTTGAGCGGGCCATCGATAAGGGCCTCGCCGGCCTTGACGTGGTCACCTTCCTGAACGTTGATATGCACGCCGCGGGGGATGGAGTATTCCTTGCTGGTCTTGCCATCCTCGCTTTCGACGTAGACTTTGCGCATGCCCTTGGCGATATCGCCGTAGCGCACGCTGCCGTCGATTTCGCTGATGACGGCAGGATCCTTGGGCTTGCGAGTCTCGAAGAGCTCGACAACGCGCGGGAGACCACCGGTAATGTCCTTGGTCTTGGTGGTTTCACGCGGGATCTTCGCAAGTACGTCGCCGGCCTGCACCTCGTCGCCATCCTTGACCATCAAGTGAGCGCGGGATGGCATGAGGTATTTCTTGCGAACCTTGCCGGAGGAATCACGGACCAGAATCGCGGGCTGATGCTTCTCATCGCCCGGTGGCAGAGTGACGACGTCCTGCGAGAGACCGGTCACTTCGTCGACCTGCTCTTCGATGGTCAGGCCGGGACGCAGGTCGTCGAACTTCACCGAGCCGGCGGTTTCGGTGAGGATGGAGAAGGTGAAGGGATCCCATTCGGCGAGGATCTGACCGTGGGTGACGTGTTCACCGTCCTGAACGCGGAGGCGCGCTCCGTAAACGACGTGATAGCGCTCCTTCTCGCGGTTCTTTTCATCGACGATAGCGATCAGTCCGGCGCGGTTCATGGCGATGGAAGTGCCCCCACGGCCTTCGACGAACTTCATGTCTACAAACTTGACGACGCCGTTGTTGCGCGCTTCGAGCGTGGAGCGTTCGGAGACGCGCGTAGCGGTTCCGCCGATGTGGAAGGTGCGCATGGTCAGCTGCGTGCCGGGTTCGCCGATGGACTGCGCGGCGATGACGCCAACCGCTTCGCCCAGTTCGACCATGCGGCCGGTGGCGAGGTTGCGCCCGTAGCACAGCGCGCAAACGCCGCGGCGTGATTCGCAAGTGAGCACGGAACGGATACGCACGCGTTCGATACCCGCGCCCTGCACCTGGTTGGCAAGCTCCTCGGTGATTTCCTGGCTGACGTCCACGATGACGGTGCCCTCGAAGTCCTTGATCTTGTCGAGGGAAACGCGGCCCACGATGCGGTCGCGCAGCGGCTCGACTTCGACGCCGGCTTCGACAATGGGTTCAACGAAAATTCCATCCGAGGTGCCGCAATCGCGTTCGTTGATGATCACGTCCTGCGCGACATCGACAAGGCGGCGCGTGAGGTAGCCGGAATCGGCGGTCTTCAGCGCCGTGTCGGCCAAGCCCTTGCGCGCGCCGTGCGTCGAAATGAAGTACTGCAGCACGGTAAGACCTTCGCGGAAGTTCGAAGTGATGGGCGTTTCGATGACTTCGCCGGAAGGCTTGGCCATCAAACCACGCATCCCGGAAAGCTGGCGGATCTGCTGTTTCGAACCGCGCGCGCCGGAGTCCGCCATGACGTAGACGGGGTTGATGTTGCCCTCTTTGTCCTGATTCTCGAGGGCCTTGAACATTTCGTCGGCCACGCGCTCGGTAATGTCGCCCCAAATGGCGATGACCTTGTTGTAGCGCTCGCCATTGGTGATGGCGCCATCGAGGTACTGCTGCTGTACCTTGACAACTTCCTTTTCGGCGTTCTCCACCAGCTTGTACTTATCGCTGGGAATGAGCATGTCGTCGATGCCGATCGAAATGCCGGACTTGGTGGCATAGGTGAAACCCAACTCCTTCAAGTGATCGAGCAGGACGACGGTGTCTTCCAGGCCAAAGCGCAAGTATGCGTAATAGACAAGCTGCTGAACGCCCTTTTTCTTGAGCAGGCCGTTCACATAGGGGAATTTTTCCGGCAAGTGCGAATTGAAAATGACCCGCCCCACGGTCGTCTGGATAAACTGGCGCTCCATCTTTACGGGCACGGTGTGCGGCACGTCCTGGTTGTCGTACGCGGTGGTGAGGTCGATGACTTCACCGGTGTAGCGCAGACGAATGGGCGTGAGCAGTTCCACTTCCCCGGCTTCCAGCGCAAGGACCACTTCATCGGTGGCCCCGAAAACACGGCCTTCGCCCTTGGCTCCGGGCTTGTTCTTGGTCAGATAATAGATCCCCAGCACCATGTCCTGCGAGGGGACGGCCAGAGGCAGGCCGTGAGCAGGCGACAGGATATTGCGGGAGCTGAGCATGAGCACAGATGCTTCCACCTGAGATTCGGGCGAAAGCGGGATATGCACGGCCATCTGGTCGCCGTCGAAATCCGCGTTGAACGCGGTACACACGAGCGGGTGGATGCGGATGGCTTTGCCTTCGACGAGCACCGGTTCGAAGGCCTGAATGCCGAGGCGGTGGAGCGTCGGAGCGCGGTTGAGCATCACCGGATGTTCGCGAATGACGTCTTCGAGAATATCCCAAACGACAGCTTCCTGCTGCTCGACCATCTCCTTGGCTTGCTTGATGGTGGTGCAATGGCCCTGCGCTTCGAGCTTGTGATAGATGAACGGCTTGAAGAGCTCGAGCGCCATCTTCTTGGGCAGACCGCACTGATGGAGCTTCAACTCCGGGCCGACCACAATGACGGAGCGCCCGGAGTAGTCCACGCGCTTGCCGAGCAGGTTCTGGCGGAATCGACCCTGCTTGCCCTTGAGCGTGTCGCTGAGGGACTTGAGCGGGCGATTATTGGTTCCGCGCAGTACCCGGCCGCGGCGGCCGTTGTCGAATAGCGCGTCGACCGCTTCCTGCAGCATGCGCTTTTCGTTGCGCACGATGACGTCCGGCGCGCGCAGCTCCATGAGCTTCTTCAACCGGTTGTTGCGGTTGATGACCCGGCGATAAAGATCGTTCAAGTCGGAAGTCGCGAAGCGGCCGCCGTCCAGAGGCACGAGCGGGCGCAACTCCGGCGGAAGAACCGGAATCACGTCGAGAATCATCCACTCCGGCTTATTGCCGCTCTTGCGGAACGCTTCGAGCACCTTGAGACGCTTGGCAAACTTGATGCGCTTCTGGAGCGACGGATCGGCCTTCATCTTTTCGCGCAGCTCTTCAGACAGCTTGTCCACTTCGACGCGGCGGAGAAGCTCCTTGATGGCTTCCGCGCCCATCTTGGCGGTGAACTGGCCGGGGTATTCCTTCTGCAGCTCCCGATATTTGTCTTCGAGCAGGACTTCGCGTTCGCGGAGCATGGCGACTTCGCCCGCATCCACAACCACAAAAGCTTCGAAATACAGTATGCGCTCGAGATCACGCATGGAAATGTCCAGCAAATAGCCGATGCGGCTGGGCAGGCCCTTGAAGAACCACACATGCGAGCAGGGCGAAGCCAGCTCGATGTGACCGAGGCGCTCGCGGCGGACCTTGCTCAAGGTGACCTCCACGCCGCACTTGTCGCAGATCACGCCGCGGTGCTTCATGCGCTTGTACTTGCCGCACAGGCACTCCCAGTCGGTGACCGGACCGAATATCTTGGCGCAGAACAGGCCGTCGCGTTCGGGTTTGAACGTGCGGTAGTTGATGGTTTCCGGTTTGGTCACTTCACCGTGAGACCAAGAGCGAATTTTTTCCGGACTCGCCAGGCTGATGCGGATGGAATCGAAATCGGCGATCAAACTGGCGCGATCATAAGGGCTGCTGCGATACAAGGTTGTTTCCTCCCTCCCCAGCTTTCGCCGGGGCCGCGGTCCGGTGACTTCGACTGAAGTACACCGCACCGGCTGAGAACCCCACTACCGAAACTACAAACTCGACTTGCTTGCCAAGTAGGGGCGCAGCCTGCCGCGTCCCTACCAAGATCATCCCCGCCTAGTCCGCGGCTTTGTCCGCCGGCGGCTTTTGCCGCTTCATCAGCTCGACGTCCAGGCAGAGCGACTGCAACTCGCGGACCAGGACGTTGAACGATTCGGGCACGCCAGGCTCGATGCCCGGTTCGCCCTTGACGATGGCCTCGTAAATCTTGGCGCGGCCATAGACGTCGTCCGACTTCGCGGTGAGCAGTTCCTGCAGGATGTGCGCTGCGCCGTAGGCTTCCAGTGCCCAGACTTCCATTTCGCCGAAGCGCTGGCCGCCGAACTGCGCCTTGCCGCCGAGCGGCTGCTGCGTGATGAGCGAGTACGGGCCGATGGAGCGCGCGTGAATCTTGTCGTCGACCAGATGCGAAAGCTTAAGCATGTAGATGTAGCCGACGGTGACCGGCTGGTCGAACTGGTCGCCGCTCATGCCGTCGAACAGGTTGATCTTGCCGGCGTGCGGCAGGCCTGCGACTTCCAGTAGATGGCGGATTTCCGGTTCGCGCGCGCCGTCGAAAACCGGCGTGGCGAAGGGAATACCTTCGCGGAAGCCCTCGGCGTACTCCAGCAACTCATCGTCACTGAGTTTCGCGAGCGTCTTCCACACCGCGGTCTCCGTAAACACTTCCCGGAACCAGCGGCGCAGCGCTTCGGCCTTCACTTCCTTGCTGAGCAGTCGCTTGAGGCTGTTGCCCAGCTCTTTGGCGGCCCATCCCAGGTGTGTCTCCAGAATCTGGCCGACATTCATACGCGAAGGAACGCCCAGCGGATTGAGAACGATCTCGACCGGGGTGCCGTCCGGCATGTACGGCATGTCCTCCTGCGGCACGATGCGCGCGATGACGCCCTTGTTGCCGTGGCGGCCGGCCATCTTGTCGCCGATGGAGAGCTTGCGCTTCATGGCGATATAGGCCTTGACCAGCTTGATGACCCCGGGGGGCAGCTCGTCGCCCTTTTTGAGCTTGTCCTTGCGCTCCTCGGTGATCTTGCGGAGCACGTCGATCTGCCGCGAGGTCATCTCCTCGACTTCTTCGATCTTCTCGATGAGCAGCGGGTCCTTTTCGTTGAGCTTCAGGCGCTTGAGGTTGCGCGTGGAGATTTTCTCGATGATCTCGCGGGTCAGCTCGACGCCCTTGGTCAACAGGCGCTTGTTGGTCTTCTCGTCGTGCAGGTCGGCCTGGAGAATCTTGCCACCCAGAAGATCCGAGAGGCGCTTGAGGCGCTCATCGGTGAGGATGCGGATTTCATCGGCGAGGTTCTTTTCCAGTTTGAAAACCTGCGTGGCTTCGATGGCCTTGTGGCGCTCGTCCTTCTCTCCGCCCTTGCGAGTGAAGATCTTGACGTCCACGATGGTGCCCTCGATGCCTGGTGGGCAGTAGAGCGACGCGTCGCGAACATCGCCGGCCTTTTCGCCAAAGATGGCGCGGAGCAGTTTTTCTTCCGGCGTGAGCGTGGTCTCGCCCTTGGGCGTGACTTTGCCGACGAGGATGTCTCCCGGCTTCACCACCGCACCGATGCGGATGACGCCGCTTTCGTCGAGGTTGCGGAGGAACGACTCGCTGATGTTGGGAATATCGCGGGTGACTTCCTCGGGGCCGAGCTTGGTGTCGCGCGCTTCGATTTCGTACTCCTCGATGTGAATGGAAGTGTAGTAATCGTCTTTGACCAGCTTTTCGCTGACCAGAATGGCGTCTTCGAAGTTGTACCCGCGCCAGGGTACGAAGGCCACCAGCACGTTGCGGCCAAGGGCCAGCTCACCGCGCTCCGTGCACGGACCGTCGGCCAGAACCTGGCCTTTCTTCACGCGGTCGCCCACGCGAACCAGCGGCTTCTGGCTGATGCAAGTGTTCTGGTTGGAACGCTTGAATTTGATGAGCTGATAGATGTCCGCGCCCACTTCGCGGCTCAGCACGCCGGAGTGATCGGATTCCACGCGCACGATGATGCGCTCGGAGTCCACTTGATCGACGATGCCTTCGCGTTTGCAGAGCACAACCGCGCCGGAATCGCGCGCCGTGACGCGCTCCATGCCGGTGCCGACGAGCGGCGCTTCACCCTTGATGAGCGGCACCGCCTGGCGCTGCATGTTGGAACCCATGAGCGCGCGGTTGGCGTCGTCGTTCTCCAGGAACGGAATCAGGCTGGCAGCCACGGAAACGAGCTGTTTCGGCGAAACGTCGACGTAATCGACCTCGTCGCGGCTCTTCAAAACGAAGTTCCCGGCTTGCCGACAGTTGACCAGCTCCGTGGTGATCTTCAAGCGGTCATCGAGCGAAACGTTGGCCTGCGCCACGACGTACTTGTCTTCTTCCCAGGCAGAGAGATAAAAGCAGTACGGCTCGTAAACGACCTTGCGGCGCTTGAGTTCTTCGTTGAGCTCTTCGACCTTGTCCTTCTCGACGATTTCACCGGCCTTAAATTCGCTGTCACCGGCGTTGACGATGTGCACGTAGTCGATGATGCGGCCGCCCTTGACCTTGCGGTAGGGCGATTCGATGAATCCGTAGTCGTTGATGCGCGCAAAGCAGCTCAACGAGCTGATTAGGCCGATGTTGGGGCCTTCCGGCGTCTCAATCGGGCAGATACGGCCGTAGTGCGTGGGGTGCACGTCGCGCACTTCAAATCCCGCGCGCTCGCGCGAGAGACCCCCCGGCCCAAGAGCCGAGAGACGCCGCTTGTGGGTGATTTCGCTGAGCGGGTTGGTTTGGTCCATGAACTGGCTGAGCTGCGACGAACCGAAGAATTCGCGGATCGCGGCCATCACCGGCTTGGCGTTCACCAGGTCGTGCGGCATGGCCGTCGACATTTCCTGGTACACGCTCATCTTTTCCTTGATGGCCCGTTCCATGCGGACCAGGCCGATGCGGAACTGGTTTTCCAGCAGCTCGCCAACCGCGCGAACGCGGCGGTTGCCGAGATGATCGATGTCGTCCACCACGCCGATGCTCTTCCGCAGTTTGAACAGATACTTAATCGCCGAAACGAAGTCCGGCGCATCCAGCGTGCGGTTATCCAGTGGCGTGTCCAGGCCCATCTTGATGTTGAACTTCAAGCGGCCCACGCGGCTGAAATCGTACTTGCGGGGATCAAAGAACATGCCCCGGAAAAGGTTCGTGGCCGTCTCCAGCGTGGGTGGATCGCCGGGACGCAGCTTGCGGTAAATTTCGATCAGCGCTTCCTTGGACGAGCGGATCGAATCCTTGTCCAGCGTGCGCGAGAGCACCAGGCCGATGTCGTCGCGCTCCGGAAAGAACACGTCCACTTCGGTGATGCCGCCTTCGGCAAACGCCTGCCAGAGCTCGGCGGTCAGCGGCTTGTTGGCTTCGAGCAAGACTTCCCCAGTCTGGCGATTGACGACATCGGCGACACTGTAGGCCCCCTCCAGGTCGGCCAGCGCGGCGCGCACCTGGGAAATCTTCGCCTTGATTAGTTCCTTGAAGAGATTTTCGGTAATGCGCTTGTGCGCACCGACCATCACTTCATCCGATTTCGGATTGCGGATCTCGTGGGCCAGCTTGCGCTCCACAATTCCGGGAGAAACGTTCCAGTACAGGTCCTTGTCACGCAGCGAGATGCGCTCGACTTGATAGAACGTGCGCAGAATGTCCTCGTTGGACTTCATGCCCAGCGCGCGCAGGAAGATCGAGCCGAGGAACTTGCGCTTGCGGTCGATGCGCACATACAGAATGTTTTTCGTGTCGTATTCGAATTCCACCCACGACCCGCGGTAGGGAATGATTTTTCCGAGGAAGTAGGTGCGGTTGTTGGCGCTCTCAAAGAAAACGCCCGGCGAGCGGTGCAACTGGGAAACGATGACGCGCTCGGTGCCGTTGATGATGAACGTGCCGTTCTCGGTCATCAGCGGAATGTCGCCGTAGAAAACTTCCTGCTCCTTGATGTCGCGGATGGTCTTCGTGCCGGTATCGGGATCCTTGTCATAAATGGTCAGACGGATGGTCACCTTGAGAGGCGCGGAATAGGTCATGCCGCGCTCCTGGCACTCGTTCACGTCGTACTTCAGCTGCATAGCCACCGGGTCACCGCACTTGTTGCAAAAGGTCGGCGTGTTCTTGTTGAACGTGCCGCACTTGTGGCAGATGACGTCGCCGGTCTGATACGGATTGGTGACCACCGACGCGCCGCAATTGCGGCACGTCGCGCGGAGGTGGTGCAGGCCCTTCAGGTTGCCGCACTTGCACTCCCAGTTGCCGATCGAGTAGTCCACGAATTCCAGCTGCGACATCTCGCGGAAGTCCCTGATGGGAAACACGGAAGTGAACACCGACTGAAGCCCGCCGTCATCGCGCTCGCTGGGCAGAAGGTCCATCTGCAGAAAGCGCTGATACGACTTCATCTGGACTTCAATCAAGTTGGGAATCTGGATGGAGCCCTGGATTTTTGCGAAATCCAAACGCTGGCGTTCCCGGACGTGCTGATTGCTATTCGGCATGCGTGATCTACCTCATCCCTTTTGGGCAGAGAACGGAGAAACGGACGAAGGACACAGCACCGCGTCGCGAAACGACCTGCCCGGGATCGCTCGACACACGGCTGCGGGGGGCCCAAAAAGGGCCCGTGGCTCTGTAACCAGTACCGGTCTGGACTTGCGTACGTGAATTCCTTTGACGCGGTCCGCCCGCTTGCGCCGCGCCGCCGCACGAAAAACCGTACCGCCAAACAAGTTCGCTGCTGGCCGCCGCCTGGCGGGGGCCAGCAAACTACTTGATCTCGACTTTGGCGCCGGCCTCTTCGAACTTCTTCTTGATCGAGGCTGCTTCGTCCTTATTGACGCCTTCCTTGACGGTCTTCGGAGCGCCATCCACCAGGTCCTTGGCTTCTTTGAGGCCCAGGCTGGTGACTTCGCGGACCGCTTTAATGACGTTGATCTTGTTGCCACCAACGTCGGTGAGCACGACGGAGAATTCCGTCTTCTCTTCCGCCGGTGCCGCACCACCGGCGGCCGCCCCGCCGCCGGCCGCCACAACGGTGGCCGCCGCCGCAGAGACGCCGAAGGTTTCTTCCATCTTCTTCACCAGGTCGGACGCTTCCAGCAGCGTGAGCCCCTTGATTTCTTCCAGGATCGTATCGACTTTCGACATGACTCTTTCTTCTCCTCTCAATTCTAGAAATTAAACTTACTGGGCCGCTTCGGGAACCGGTTCAGCACGTGGTGCCCGACCAGCCTCGCCGGACGCAAACTTGTTGGCCTTGATGGCTTCGCTGACGGTCACCGCCAGGTTACGCGGCAAGGCGTTCAGAGCCATGGCGATGCGCTGCGCCGGAGCGTTCAGCAGGAACATGATCTTGCTGATCAACTCCTCCTTCGACGGGAGATTGGCAAGCTGTTGAATCTCGGCGATGGAAATCACGCGGCCTTCGACCACTCCGGACTTGAACTGAAACGCCGGGACGTCTTTGGCCACCTTGGTGAGCGCCTTGGCCAGCGCCACCGGATCGGCCGCGGTGTAGGCGATCGAATTCGTTCCCCTCAGGTTCTTGAGCAGGTTCTCGGCGAGGGTGCCCGCGCCGGCACGCTCCGCGAGGGTGTTCTTCACCACCTTGTACTTGCCGCCCGCGGCCTGCACGGCGCGGCGCAGCTTGGTGTCGTCTTCGACGGTGATGCCTTGAAAGGTCGAGAGAATGACCGTCGATACTTTGGCAAGCTCGGTTTTGAGCTTGTCGAGATCCTGCTGTTTTTCACTGCGCTTCTTCATCGTTTCGCTCCGCTGGCTTGGTTTGCTCGACTACGCGGCGGCGGCCATCGCTTCTACGTCGGCCAAGTCAATGGTGATGCCCGGACCCATGGTCGAAGTCATGGTGATTTTCTTGACGTATTTGCCCTTGGCTGCGGCAGGCTTGGCTTTCACCACCGCCTCAATGACCGCTTGGGCGTTCTCGGCCAGCTTCGCGCCGTCAAACTGAATTTTGCCGATCGGACAGTGCACGATACCAGCCTTGTCGACACGGAATTCCACTTTGCCAGCCTTTACTTCCTTGATCGCCTTGGCGACCTCGAAGGTGACCGTACCGGTCTTGGGGTTGGGCATCAGCCCGCGCGGGCCGAGCACCTTACCCAGCTTTCCGGCGGAGCGCATCATGTCCGGCGTGGCGATCACCGCGTCGTAATCCGTCCAGCCTTCCATGATTTTCTGCACGATTTCGTCGCCGCCAACGAAGTCCGCCCCGGCTTCCTGCGCTTCGCGAACCTTGTCACCGCCGGCAATCACCAGCACGCGAACGCTCTTGCCAAGTCCGTTGGGCAAACCCACGGTGCCGCGCACGACCTGGTCGGAATGTTTGGGATCAACGCCCAAATTGATGGCCAGCTCGACGGTTTCGTTGAATTTCGTGTGATGCGTCTTCTTCAGAAGTTCGGCCGCCTCTCGGAGCTTATAGGGGCGCAGTTGTACCAACTTACGCGCTTTCTCCACGTTCTTGCCTGATTTCTTTGCCATTGCTGCTACTCCTTTACCCCCAACCCGCCATGCGGGTGAGGGGTGCGATCGCGTAGCGCCCGAACTTCTAGGCTTCCACGACTTCCAGGCCCATATTGCGCGCCGTACCCATTACCGTGCGCACTGCGGAGTCCAGATTGGTGGTGTTGAGATCGACAAGCTTGATCTTGGCAATTTCCTCGACTTGCTTTCTTGTAACTTTGCCGACTTTGTTGCGGTTCGGTTCGGCGGAACCCTTGGCGATGTTGGCGGCGCGCTTCAGCAGGACCGAAGCCGGCGGCGTCTTCAGGATGAAGGTGAAGGTACGGTCGGTGTAGACCGTCACGAGCACGGGGAAAATCATCCCGTCCGGCTCCTTGGAAGTCTTGGCGTTGAACTGCTTGCAGAAATCCATGATGTTCAGGCCGTGCGGGCCGAGTGCGGTGCCGACCGGTGGCGCCGGAGTGGCCTTCCCCGCGGTCAGTTGCAGCTTGATGGTTGTTTGAATCTTCTTTGCCATGTGCTTACCTCAAATCTCTTTTACCGCGATTTTGCTAGCCGAGCTTCTCCACGCTTGCGAAATCCAGTTCCACCGGCGTGGAGCGTCCAAAAATCGTTACCGAGACTTTCAGCCGGCTGTGATCGTTGTCGATCTCTTCCACGCTTCCATTGAAATTCGCAAACGGCCCGTCCACGATGCGCACCTGCTCGTTGCGCTCAAAAACCACCTTCGGCTTGGGGCGGTCCTGCGGCGTGTGCACGCGATTGATGATGCCGTCGACTTCCGCTTCGCTCAACGGCGACGGCGACGTGGCCGAACCCACAAAGCCGGTGACGCGCGGCGTGGAGCGCACGGTGTGCCAAGTGTTTTCGTCCAGGTCCATTTCCACCAGAACATACCCGGGATAGGACATGCGCGACGAAACTACCTTCTTGCCGCCACGCACCTCGACGACTTCCTCCATGGGGATCAGCACGCGGCCGATCTTGTCCTGCAGGCTGAAGGCAGCCACCCGGCTCTCCAGGCTTTCTTTGACTTTCTTCTCAAAGCCCGAGTAGGTATGGATGATGTACCACTGCATGCCCATCGACTTGCGGTCCCCTCTAACCGCCAAACCTTTTGAAAACGTACGCCACACCCATCTGCACCAGCTTATCCACCACCGCGAGAAACACTCCAAAAAACGCCACCGTGGCGATCACCACCCAGGTGGTAGCGATCACGTCTTCGCGGCTCGGCCAGGTGACCTGCTTCATCTCCACGCGCACGTCGCGCAGGAATTCGCGCGTGTTGGCGACCGTGCCGGTGACCTTGCTCCCTAACTCGGAGCCCATTCCGCCTTGCGATTCTTCACTGCCCGTTTTCACCGTCCGCGTGGCCATGAATCCTCATTCGTTCCTAAGGACAGAGAAAACCTCTGTCCCACTCAACGCTGGCAGGGGAGGAGGGATTCGAACCCCCATACCCGGTTTTGGAGACCGGAGTCCTAACCGTTGGACGACTCCCCTAAATTCAAAACCGGCCTGTCCCTCGCCCCTGCGGAAGAAACTTACTTTACTTCCTTGTGTGCCGTTTGCTTGCGGCACGTGTTGCAGAATTTCTTCGTTTCCAATCGCTCGGTATGCTTCTTTTTGTTTTTCGTCGTTGTGTAATTGCGATTCTTGCACTCGCCGCACTGCAAGGTAATGATCTCGCGCATCGCTCAATCCTTTCGCGCTCCGGCGCGCTATTCGATGATTTCCGTGACGGCCCCGGCGCCGACGGTGTGACCGCCTTCGCGAATGGCGAACCGCAGCCCTTTCTCCAGCGCCACCGGGGTGATCAAAGTCACTTCGCAGCTCACGTTATCGCCCGGCATCACCATCTCCACACCGCTGGGCAGCTTCATGTCTCCGGTCACGTCGGTGGTGCGGAAATAAAACTGCGGCCGGTAACCGGAGAAAAACGGCGTGTGCCGCCCGCCTTCTTCCTTCGTCAACACGTACGCTTCGGCCTTGAACTTCGTGTGTGGCGTGATGCTTCCCGGCTTGCACACTACCTGCCCGCGCTCTACGTCCTCTTTTTCCGTGCCGCGCAAGAGCAACCCCACGTTGTCGCCCGCGAGCCCCTCATCCAAAAGCTTGCGGAACATCTCCACGCCCGTCACCACCTTCTTTTGCGTCGCGCGGAAGCCCACGATTTCGATTTCTTCGCCAACTTTCACCTTCCCGCGTTCCACGCGCCCGGTGACCACCGTGCCGCGGCCGGAAATCGAAAAAATGTCTTCAATGGGCATGGCGAACGGCTTGTCGACGTCGCGCACCGGCAGCGGCACGTTCTTGTCCACCGCTTCCATCAAATCGACGATCGTCTTTTCCCACTTCGCGTCGCCGTTCAGCGCCTGCAGCGCTGAACCCTTCACCACAGCAATCGAATCACCCGGAAACTGGTAGCTCTTCAAGAGTTCCCGAACTTCCAATTCCACCAGTTCCAGCAACTCGGCATCTTCCACCATGTCGCATTTGTTCAGAAACACCACGATCGCTGGCACACCCACCTGACGCGCCAGCAGAATGTGCTCGCGGGTCTGCGGCATCGGCCCATCCGTCGCCGCCACCACCAAAATCGCTCCATCCATCTGCGCCGCGCCGGTGATCATGTTCTTGATGTAATCCGCGTGCCCCGGGCAGTCCATGTGCGCGTAGTGCCGGTTCG
>QHYZ01000047.1 GCA_003225295.1 Acidobacteriota bacterium
TCAATAAAATCGAGCAATGGGAAGCGCTACCCCCGAACCTTCCCAGTTGTGGGGCGAAGCCATCTTGGTCCTGCAACCGTATCAATACCTATGCCCGTCCTGGGCAAAAGGTAGCCGAAGTCAGAGTTTATGAAGTCCAATCCAATGATCAAGTTGTACTTTTGGAATATGTAAAATGAGGCGGTAACTTAAGTTCTTTAGAATGTTGGATCGTCCCATCGGGATCGAACCGACACCTGAACCTTGGAGCGCAGCAAAATCAACACCATCCAACCGTCCATCCGGAAAATGGAGGCAACCACAGGAAAATACAAAAGGCTCTTTCTATCCTGCGGCTCTTTAGCGAGGTGATGATCAGTTTGTTCATCGCTGGTATCGTAGTTCCGAGCTCTCTTAGTTCGGGGACGGCCACGAACCATGCCGTGGCAGGTGGTTCACTGCGTGCTCTCCATGCCCTGACAATCGGCGGAGTTACGTTCTTGTACACGCTCCAGAACCTCGCTTCCGCCATATTGCGTGGCTTTTTTGGGCTCGCTAATAGCACTGGCGATCGAAATCCCAGACCATGGTCGCCAAGAGATCCAGAAATTTGCTTATGTTTCGGCAAGTGCATGATGGATGGCCATGGCTTTCTCGAAATGATTCACGGAATCGGCAGCTCGCTGAACCCGATCGTGGATCGTTTCCAACGTAGAACCGTGCCTTCTGGATCGAGTTCAAGCATGAACTGTAACGGCCTCTCAACGTTGTGACGCCAGATTCTCGAAAAGGAAGAGACCGGATTTCCCGGCGACGATTACATCCTGGTCGCCGTCGCCATCGATATCCGCCACAGCGATTTGCATTCCCCCGCCTGTGCGCGTGCTGTAGTCCAGGACATGCCTTTTCCATTTCAGCGTGCCGTCCACGATCATTCGCTCGTACCAATAGACTCCCAGCGGCTCATTGGCACCTGGATCGTGGTCGTGCGCATAGTAGCGTTTGCCCGTGATTAGTTCGAGTTGCCCGTCCCCGTTCAAATCCGCCAGTGTCAACGCGTGCGCCTGTGACCAGCTATTGTCGATCAGGTGCTTGGTCCACACACGGTTGCCCAGGGCATCCTTTTTCTGTTCATACCAGAAGATGCCATAATCGTGCGCCAAACTGGTGATCAGGTCCGGTAATCCATCGCCATCCACGTCCTCCACGTGGATAAATCCAGTGGCGCCTAACTCGAACTCCGCGTGAAAGACCCACTGACCGTTCCTGGGGTCGGGCGGCGCCTCGAACCAGCCTTGGGGCGTGACGATGTCAATACGCCCGTCACCGTTGACGTCGCCCGCGCCGATGCCGTGCCCGTAACTCCGAGGGCTGATTGCATGCCGCACCCACGGGTCCCGAGCGCCCCGCTCTGCCAGTTCATACCACGTCAAGGGGAAGTCGCGATTGCCGAACTGAGGCAGAAGCTGAAGGGGACGGCCGGTATTAAGGATGTCCACTAAAAAGACAAACTCCACCGCAGAACCTGACTCGATCAAGTGTTCACGCCAAGGCCGGCCGGATCTGCCAGGGTTCTCCCACCAAGTCAGAGGCTTCGTCCAATAGGAGCAACTGACGATGTCCGGATAGCCGTCCCCGTTAACGTCGATGGCTAGATCGCTCAGATTTTCCTGGTAGTCAAAAGTGTAGGGCAAGTCGCGGAATTTGTGCTTGATGAATCGCGGGCCGATCCCGATTTCCGGGGGTCCTTGCTCGTACCAGTTCTCTCCTGAGATGATATCGAATCTCCCGTCCTTATTCATGTCAGCGACAGCCACAGTTTCGCTGATCCCCAGATCGAGCGTATGCTTGCGGAAAGGGATGGCATCATCTCCTGCCGCCACCGTTGCGATATGGATGTAACGGCCGGACTCCTCTTCCGCCGTTACTACGGATCCGCTCCGTGCGGTATCTTTGCTTCGCGTATTACTGAACACGGCGGCAGGAACCCCAGCGCCCACTGATTTCAGAAACTGTCTTCGTCCGCCCTTTCCGCCATGGTCCAACGTTAATCCTCCTCTCGGTTGCGTCGGGTATGTATAGCGCGGGCATCGATCTCCTCGCTTTGCGCCTTGATGAATCGAAACCCCTCCCTTGCAAGCTCGTCGCCTGAACTAGCCAGGTCGCGCCAGATGGCGGCCGCGGCAGCCAGCTCCGGTTCAGGCTGGGCGAAGGATTCGATCGTCAGCCAGCCGTCGTACCGGCTCTCCTTTAGCGCCGCGAAGATACCTTGCCAGTCAGTGTGACCTGTGCCCGGAATACCTCGATCATTTTCGGAGATATGCACATGCCCTAGTTCCTTGGCCACGGCGCGAAGTGAATCCGCCGGATTACTTTCTTCAATGTTGGCGTGGAATGTGTCGAAATGAATCAGCACATTCGGCTCCCCCACATCGTGGACCAATCGGGCCGCATCACTCAGGGTGTTGAGGAAATAGGTCTCGAAACGATTGAGGGGCTCAACACAAAGGGTGACACCGAGTTTGCGGGCTCGTTGCGCGGCCACCTGCAGGCCTTCTACTCCCCATTTCCATTCGTCCGCCGTTCTGCGATTCCCGGTCATTACTCCCAAGCCCGCATACAGTGGGCCACAAATGATTTTGCCTCCGAGTTCCGCTGTCCGCTCAATGCATTGCTTCAAGAACTCCGCCCCTCGCGCGCGTATCTGCGCATCCGCATCTATCAGGCTGGCTGCTCGTGGTAAGACGCTGCAGGTGGTGCGTTCGAGACCAACTCCATCAAGGATCCGTTTGACTGCCGGAAGGCCGGAAGGTTCCGTCGGCGATAAAAAAAGCTCGACACCGTCGAAACCCCATTCCCGGATGCGAGAAAACAGCGGCGCATGCCGTTCGCCCACATGCGTGGTCCACACCATGGTATTCACGCCATATTTCATGTCTTCAAATCCTGTGCGGCCTTATTCAATTCGTTCCCCTGCTCGTCGGAAACATGCCTCGGCGCCCGAGGCTGCTGCGCCTTTTCGCGTTGTTCCCCGGCCTGATTGGCTGGGATCTGATGCCGAGCACAACCCGGGAAGGCGGTAAGGTAAGTGTTTCCCTGATATTGCAGGTCTTGGTGAATGCCGATGGCCGACGTATAGTACCCATTCACCGTCATCAGCTTCAGGGCTCGAAAGAATCGCTGGAGATCCGTTGTGGGATGGCCTTCATTGAATGCTGATTTTGCGAGCGCCTCTGCGAGCGATGATTTTGCAGCCTCGCTTTGTACCTGTATCAACCCTTCGCGCCACTGCTTTTGGATCGCAACACTGCTGGCGGCGAGCATTGAATCTGCAAAAAGACTCACCTGCGCAGCGTGCGCACCGGGGGAGTGACTATCAGCGGGAATGATCATTTCCATAAGCCGATCGAGCAGCTCGTTTTCTTCTGAGGTAAAGAATCGCAATTTGTAATTGCCTGCCGACCAGCCCACGGCGCCAGTTGAATGGCACATACCGGCTGCCACGACATCGAGTTTCGAGGCCAAGGTGCCTAGCGCGACGATTCTGATGGCCGTCCTACGTTCCATACAACCTCAGGGTTTTCTTTCCGGCTGCTGCGCGATTAGGAGTTCAATTCTTGGACCCCGCGCCAGACCCTCAGGCGCAGACTCAAAGCTCACCTCTCCGCCGCTGTTCCTTGATATAGTCTGCCGCCCGAAGCGAAAGCGCCATGATGGTAAGCGTGGGGTTTTTTTCGCTGGAGCTGGTGAAGCAGCTTCCGTCGGTCACGAAGAGATTTTTCACTTCTCTCGCCTGGCAAAAACCGTTCAGGACCGAGGTTCTCGGATTTTTTCCCATGCGAATTGTGCCTACCTCATGGCTGGCAAATCCTCCAGGAGCTTCACCGAAATCAGGAAACACTTCCCCCTTCAAATTGGAGCAAATCTCCATTAGGCTTCGATTCTTGTCGCGCCACAGGGCAAAATCGTTCTCGCTAAACCGGAAATGGACTACTGGGATCGAAATGCCGTTCTCATCCACCTGATGCGGTTCCACGGTGACGTAGTTTTCCGGCCGGGCCTCAGTTTTCCCAAATGCGCCAAGCATCAAATAGCCCGGCTGCATCTTGCGCACGCGCTCTTTATACGCAACACCGTAGCCGCCGATGCGCGAGGCGTGATTGGGAAACATGTAGCTTGAAAAATTAACCTGAAGTCCCCAACCGCCGGCGTAGTCCTTTTCTCCTGCGAGATGATTGTAGCGCGGTATATAAACGTGGTCCGTCGCACCGTCTTGGTTAAACGGAGGAGCGCCTTCAAGCTCCTTCAGAAAAATATCGACCCCTCCCCCCAGATGACCGTGAAGGTAGCGCCCAACGACACCGTTGGAGTTGGCCAGCCCGTTCGGATGCCGCGGCGAGCGTGAATTCAAGAGCAGCCTGGCGGACTCCACCGTAGCGCAGCAAACGACGACGACTCTTGCTTTTACTTCTTGCTCTCGCTTGGCTTGTGTGTCCACAAAGGACACTCCGCGCGCTAGCCCTTCCCGGTCCACCAAGATTTCACGTGCCAGCGCATTCTGACGCAGGGTAAAGTTCCCGGTCCTCTGAGCTTTAGGCAGCATGGCCACCGCACTGTTGAACAGCGCCCCCACATCACAGCCGCTCATGCAATGGCCGCAGTAGTGACATGGCGGGCGGCTGTCATAAACGGTAGTGAGGACGGCTTTGCGCACGGAGATGAGAGGGATTCCCATGCCGTTCGTAGCTCTGTGCAAGATGTGTTCGCTGCACCGCCACGGAAGCGGGGGCAAATAGTGTTTCCCTGCAGGCACAATCTCGAGCCCGTCGTCCTGGCCGCAGACGCCGATCATCTGCTCAATCCGCTCGTAGTAGGGTTCCAATTCGTCGTACGTCAGCGGCCAGTCTTCCTCGATGCCGTCCGCTGACCATCCCTTGAAATCTCGCTGCGCGTAGCGGAGCACCACGGCATTCCAGTGCACGGTCCGGCCGCCCAGCACACGTATCCGGTCCACACTGACGGAATCGCAGTCCTCATAGCGGATCGAGGTGGATACACCTCCCTGGTAGAAAGGTGCTTGCTTCTCACCGCGCAACCCTCGATAAGGCAGTTCGTAAGGCCATTTGTGCGAGAGGAATTTGCCAGGCGGAACTTCCCTGCCTGCCTCAAGCATGATGACCTTCGCCCCACCCTCGCATAACTCTTTGGCCACTACGCCACCCGCCGCTCCCGAGCCAATGATGCAAGCGTCATAAGTAGGTGTCTGGCTCAACGTGTCCCCTTCGACCACTCCCATTCCAAATGGAAATCACTCCGCTGCGATAGATTCGGTTTTGGTTTCACACGCATCACAAAAACCTAGCCAAGGGCTTCGCCCTTGAAATCCCAACGACTTCCGAACAGCGAAGTAACAGCGTTACATTGCCTCGGTATACGCAAAATTTGTTGAAGTGGTTCTGTTCATGAATTCGCAGCTAAGAATCTAGCGACGTTGAATTTCAAAGCTGACGAAGGGCGTCGGGAATCTCAGTGAGCTATTGCAGCAACGTTCAAAAACAACAGCGGTGCTAACGAAGTCATTCCGCAGATGCAAATGAATGCTTGCGCCCATCATACATGGTCCCGCGCGCCCCGCTTTTTTCGCTCAGTTTGCCATCAATCGAGGTTAAGCGATAGCCACAAATGGGCCATAGCTCATCGGCGATGACGGAACGATACCACGGGAACCGGTTCGAGCCGTGTATTCCAAGGCCAGAACCAGAAACGGGTTGTTGGGAACAAATGAAAAATAATGTTTCAGGTAAGTGATTGATTAGTTAAGAGAACTATCGGAATCGAACCGACACCTGAGTTCGAAGAGCGAGGTTCCCACCCTTCATCCGCGGGGACAAATTGGAGGATTTCTGAGACACAAAGAAAGTGTCCCAGGTCGAGGTCCTCAGCCTTGAGGACATGGTTAACGTAACGTTGAATAGCGACAGGGGCATGTTGGTAATCGTCTATGGAGTCAGCAGGTCCACCTTGGATCAAAGCCCGAATGATTCCCGCGGCCCCATTGAGCAGTGGCCGATCAATTTCAGCTCTATCCAGCGCTAGATGGAGGTTTCCGGTTCGCGCGCAGATTCCAGCAAGATAGCTATCCATCACTTCATTCCGAGGGCCTTCGCGCAGCATCCACGCCTGAATTTCCTGCTTGCGCGTTTCGTTCGGTCGCTCCACAACTTGTATGCGTCCCCAGCCGCGAACTCGTTGCGCAATATTCCACAATGTTCCCTCGCGGTCATCGGTGACATGGGGCAGCGCGAGCGCGGCAAACAGGGTGAATTCGTCGTGAAGCACGAGCGTTTCCAAGAGAGGAGCATCGGCTCGGTTGCCACACACTCCCAGTAACAGAATCCCAAACTTGGTCGCTTCTCTCCGGTCTGCCTCGGTGGCGAAGTATCGGCCAATTTGCGCGAGTTTCGATTTGTGCGAAGGTAGAATCTTCGACAGTTCTGACTGGAACGCATCGGCGATGGGAAGAATTGATTCTTCGACTACTGCATCGTACAGCGACTTGAGGTTCGTATCGGTGGCATCTCGCACTAATCGCTCAAGCGGATTCAGCATTTTCTGAACTCGGCAACTGACTTCCTCAGGCTTCGCTGAGGCCATATGGTGACCGAATACACCGTCGAGCGCCCCCGAACTCCAGGTCAACTCGTTCGGTTTCCTCGGCCTGGGAGCGTCGGGAAGTTCTGCAGCCTTTGGGTTGTCGCGAATATGGATGTAGATCGAAACCCCGCTGCCCCAGGGTGGGGTGAGGTTGTCGAGAGACCACTGGAAGGACTTAAAGAAGTCAAACAATTCGGCACTCGCAGACCAATCCGAATCAGTTTAACTCAAAGGAACGTTGGCAGTGAGCCGCGGAGTCAGGCAATGGCGCCCGAGCGATTGAAGATGGCCCCGCCGATCCGACAGACGGCTCCACTTACCGCCTGACATTTTGTTACGGTTGCCGCGCCCATTCGAACCTTGCATTTCATACCGGACGAAAGTCTGCAGCGACTTTTTCGGAAGCCGATGGACTGAGTCCCCCTTCTTTCGCGTGGTTCGGCCAATTCTCTAGCGCAGTACGCACGTCGGCGAGCAAATCACTCGCTCGTCGCACACCGAAGCGGTCCGCGTCAGCAAGTAAGTCGGCCCGGGTAATGTCCTTGAATTTGCCGTTCACACTCATCAAGTGCTGGAACGTCCATTCGCCTTTGGGATTGTAAGCGTGGGTCACATCGTAGGCAGGGGCGAGCTCCCAAGTGCCGCCTTCCTTGAGAAGGAACCCGAAGTTTTTGGTGTGGTCATCGCAGTTGCGCGCCATCACGTTGAACGCCAATCGTCGAAACACTTGGTTCGTTGCGTCATCCCCAAGCCCTAGGCTGGGTAACACCATGAAGAGCTGGGCATACGCGTGCGTTGCCCGCTGCTTAAAATCAAGATCATTTAGCGCGCACAGCGTTTGCACATGATGCTTCACCGTCCGTCCCTTGACTACGTCACGGTCAAAGCGCCGCGTCATAAAATGCGCACGGCCACTTTCCTCGAGCAGACGACATTCCGTCATGACGATGCCCGCCTGCCTTGCCATCTTGTAGTACGCATACTCAATCCGACCGTAGTCGGCGCCTGTTCCCAGATCGGCATACTTACCGACGGCGTCAAACTTCAAAATCCACGGCTCGAAACCAGGAGCAAGATCGAACTGGCCACTGCGGATCTGCTGCGCCTTCCGGTTCCAAGCCACCACCGCTTTTGCACGAGCGCCACCCGCGGAAGTACCGACCCGGATGATGTTGGCGAGCGCGGCCGCAGCGTGCGCATCTTCCGAGAGGTCCCCTTCAATCGCCTTTCTCGCTTCTTCGACCAGCGCCTTCATCTGAAGGGGAGCCGAGCTCTCTTTGTGCGCGCCCAAGGTGGGCCGGAATTCGAGTGCACCCACACCGCGCTTGCCCATATAGGCTAACCGGTCAAGCGTGGTGACGTCCTTCTTGAGAATGCCGTGCCGCGCCATCCAGGCGTCAATCAAGGCGTTCCCGAACTCATCCGGCAGGGCGTCCGCCAACATTCCAGGCAGCCGTTGAAAAGTCGCCTCCGGCAGGTTCGAGAATACAAATGTTTCGCGCCCATCTCTGAGAGGCATCGTGAGTGGCGCCAACTCGATACCCGTGCGACGCCAAGAAGGTTCGTACGCGAACGCATAGAAACCTAGCTTGGGATCTGGCGCGATCGCTCCCACGCGCTTTCCCCACGCGCGGACTTCGATGACCGGCACGCTCAAGAGCTTTTCTTCCTTGGCTTATTGAGCAGCCGTGAACGCCACACCCGCTGCCGCGGTTTCGTGCTTCGCAATAAAGCGAGCGGATTCACCGTGGGTTCGGGTGCCAACATTTCTATACCTTCTAGGTAGTTCAGTGCCTTCAGCGTCCGTACCAGTGTCCGAACGGTCGACCCACGACCCGCCTCAAGCTTTTGCAGTGCCGTCAGCGCGACGCCTGCCTTCTCAGCAAGAGTTCGCTGATCGATATTGCGTTGAAGGCGCAATCTTCGTAGTCTTTTCCCTAGTTCGATCTGCAACTCAGCAGGGGACTTGAACTCGAGTCCACTCATAGTGTCTAATTGCACCTGTTATCGACGAGAAACCTGCAATTCCACACCTTCTATATTACTGACCAGATCGCGTACAATGCGTGTAAAAGAAAGTATTAAGTACAACACTCGAGATAATACATCGATTTACACGCTTTATGTAACTATCTTCGATTGATGATGAGGCAGCTCTTTGGCATCCTGGTGGCGTTAGGTATGTATACCTAACGCCACCAGGAATGCAAGCCGGGAGTCTCCTGGAAGCTACTGCTTTTCAATAGATTAGGAGAGCAGCGGAAGTTCTAAAGCTAGGTATATATACCTCGCTTCAGATGCTCCTAGGACTCCCCCAGGACTTCAAGTGCCACGTTCAAGCCCGCGGCAAAACGCCTGGGCATCACGAAGCAAATCGGCTGGCGCTCCTTCCGTAGAACCTTTGCAACACTTCTAGGCGGAAGCGAAGACGTTAAGACGGTGCAGGAACTGATGTGCTACGCGAACAGCAGGCTGACGCTCGACCTCTACGCACAGACGCTCACTCCAGCAAAGGGGGCGGCACATCGAAGGTTGGTTGGACTGATTCAGGGGCAGGGGGAAAGGCAGTTGGTCCCATGTGGTCCCACGCAGAAGGAATCAGTGCCGGTAAGTGATTGATTTGATGGAGCGGCCTATCGGAATCGAACCGACACTTCAACCTTGGCAAGGTTGGAGAAGTTAAATCTAACACGCTGGGAACGGCGGCACTTAGCATTTTGGAACAGGGCCTTATTTGGAAAATGATGGAAAACAAAAGCGCGTAGTTCTCTCTATTGTCAAAATCGATGCTCTCGAGGCCTAGTTCGGGTATTCTCAGAGCGACAGCACATCACGCGGAGAGCTTATCAAACACTCGCTGGTGCCTGTCTAGAAAAGGCGAAAAACAGATGGAGAAACTCGAGCGAATCACGACTGATCCTGCTCGCATGAACGGCGAGCCCTGCATACAGGACCTCCGTCTTACCGTCCGCCGAGTGCTTGAAGCACTCGCCATCTATCCTGACCGTGCCGAACTGAAGCGCGAATACCCACAGCTAGAGGACGAAGATATCCGGCAAGCGCTGGCCTTCGCGGCGGCTGTGGTTGACGACAAGGTCTTGCCTCTTCCCCACGCCCGATGAGGCTGCTGCTCGATCAGGGCCTCTCGCGTTCCACAATCCACCAACTCCGTGCCGTAGGGGTCTTCTCTTGCAGCTGGATCACCTGGACAGTCTCAGGTAACGCGCTACCGATAGATTTCCTTGCGATCTCCGATGCGCAGGAGCAGAACCACCAGACGGTCGTCTTCGATCTTGCAGATGAGCCGGTAATCGCCCACGCGATATTTCCAGAACTCTCCAAGCCGCGAGCCGTGCAGCGCTTGTCCGATGCTGCGTGGATCGTCCAGCTTGGCAACCCGCTCATAAAGGAACTTCAGGATGCGCTTGCTGTGTTGCGGGTCGAGTTTGCCGAGTTCCCGGTCAACCTCGGCTGTCAACTCAACGCTGTAGGCCATGACGTTTCAGGACGTCCTTGAGCGGGATGGTCTGCTCTTTACCGCTACGGACGCGTTCCAGCGCGCCTTCGGCCAGATACATATCCTCGAGATCCTCCAAGTGTTCGAGGATAGCTTCACGGACATAGTAGGTTTTGGTGCGCCCGGTGCGCCGGGCCAGCTTCTCAAGGCGTTTTTCAATGGACTGCGGCAGTCGAATGGCCAGCATAAGCACCTCGCTATACAAGTATAGCATCCGTGAAGGTGGAACACGAACAGCATCTCGCTGCAGCCGGTAGACTTTCCCGCGGAGATACCGACCTGAAGTCTGCAAATGGGGACTCCGGCGAAGCCGAACGGCATTCCGGAATGATCCCCAACACCATCGGAGCGTAGCGATGCTGGCATCTCGGGTCTTGCAAGAAGGGTTCGGCTTCGTCAAGAGAAACCTGTCCGGAGCGCAGCGAAGGAAGGATGCCGCTAGCGGAGAAAGGGGAGCACACAGCGAACCGGAGCGCGAACAGCGCTCCGGTTCGCTGTTGTTCCGGCTTAGTGGGCGCTCGTCAGCGTACTGCGGCCAGCCTCGGTCTTCGTCTGTGGTAGCTGAGTGAGAAAGTGCTTCGTCTTCCGCCGCAGTTCGCTCAACCATCGAAGCTGTATCTCCGAACCAGTCCTCAGTCGCTGGAGCAACTGCTCCGGATGCTTCGAGAAGTCGATTTTAAGAGCGCCCCAGTCCGGTCGCCGTCCGTCGGCATCCGTGAATCGGTACTCACGGCCGAGTTCCCAGGAGCTGAAGAGCTGTCCCGAACGCTCTAATATCGCCGGGTCTCCTGCCAAAGCTACAACAGCGCGACCCACGAACAACGGGGACTCTGATTCCAGGAAGTTCTGGTCCTTCTTCCCCCCTTCGCTCCAGGTCTCCTCTGTGACGCTGAATCGCTCCAGCATCGTCTCCGATCTCAGAAACCCGGGAGTAATCGCGACCGCAGCTACGCCATGTGGTCGCAGTTCTGCCGCCATGTTGAGCGCTAACCCTTTGAGCGCGAGCTTCACAGTCTGAGTCACCGGATTACCTCCGGCGCTGAGCACGTCGTTCTCTGTCACTTCGACAATGAGGCCTCGGCGGTTGCGAATCAAGTATGGAGCCGCATACTTGGCGGTGATGATGTGAGAGAGGAGCGACTGCCGGAACGCAGCTTCCGCGTTCTTCAAGTCTGTCTTCCAAAAAGAACACCATTGCGCCATCAACGGGTTTTCGCCAGCGATGCTGTTCACTAGCAAGTCCAGTCTCCCGCATTCGCGGTCCACACGCTGGAAGAGGGCCTCCACCTCTGCTTCTACCGTGTGATCCACTCGAAGGGCGACGGCGGAACCGCCGGCCGCGCTGATCATTTCGGCTGTCTCTTCGATCGTTTCAGGCCGATTGTACGGTGACGGGTTGCCGCGCAAGCTGCGCCCGGTGCAATAGACTTTCGCACCGGCTTCCGCAAGTGCCCGCGCGATTCCACGCCCAGCGCCACGCGTCGCACCGGCCACGACCGCGATGGTCCCCGCTAGCTTCTGCCCTCTTGCATCGAAGCGCCCTTGCGCATCGCGACCACTGGTTGACCGTTGAGGCTTCCTAGGCATATGCCCCCCATGCAAAAGATTCTATGCGAGTGAATCTGACGACTCAACCAATCTGGCGTACGATTTCACGCCCAGTTTCGAATTGCGTCGCGCCCTGTCGCATAGCGTTTACCGATCCCGCTTTGTTAAGGCTCTATGCGTTCGGCTTCCCGCGATTCTTACGCATCGAGTCGCCGCGCATCTCAATGCGGTGGGCGTAGTGGACCAGCCGGTCGAGGATGCCATCGGCCAAAGTGGGATCGCCAAGCTGTTCGTGCCAGCGCGAGACTGGCAGTTGCGAAGTCAGGATCGTCGAACGCACCCGGTAGCAGTCTCGATCCAAGTGCGAGCGCGTTCTCCAACAGCAATTAGGAGAACTATATGGAAAACGGGCGGCGTAAGCCCTTGAGAGACTATGAGAAGACAATCGGAATCGAGCCAACATCTGAACCCTGACGAGGTTCAGTAGCAGATCACAATGATGCTCACCAGAAACTATAAGGCGATGGACGCACGGGACTTAGGCAATTCTCGCTGTGCTGAGTTAGAAGAGTAATGCGACCGGACCGGGTCCAAGAGGCATCATTCACGGTGCTGTGGAAAATAGGAAGAACTGGGCTGCGGCGTAAAGCCTTTGGAATCTGGAGCGGCCTATCGGAATCGAACCGACACCTGAACCTTGGCAAGGTTCCGTACTACCACTATACTAAGGCCGCTCAACAACCTTCTTTTTATAGCACGACGGCGCGACTGCGACAAGTCTTCCAAAACACTCTGCAGCCGGGGATGATCAGGAAACCTGCGTAATCCGAGCGGACTTTACGACCGGGGAGCGGCGCTGGCGCTCCGCGAAGCGCGTAGCTTTACCCTTGTCCGTGTAAACGCGGCCGAATTTTTCCCCGTCGGCGTAGTAAACACTAACGAGATAATGGTGATGTTTGCGGCGACGATCCTTGCCAAAGGAAGTCTTACCTCTAATGGAGCTTTTTTTCGTCACACCTTTTGTCACGTTCGCCACCCCGTCTGAAGAGGATACTCACGGCACTATCTCAAGGGAGTGGGCGCCGCACAAGTACCAGAGAAGATAGTAACACGCGCTCCATTACAGCAGAAAAAGGGCTGCCGCAGGAACCGAGAACTTCACGGCGGGTGACCGCGAAACAAGACGGCTCTTTCCCAATTTTACGGAATATTCATATAACTTCCAGTGTCAAAGAGTGGTTCCAGTCCCAGGAATGATGGAACCAGGAGGCCAATTTGTCAGGGAAAAATTGTTGCGAGCGATGAAACATTTTTCGATTTTCCACGTCTTTACTACTGTGGAGAATATAAGCTGAATGTGGCCGAGAAACATAATCATGATTGACGTTCCAAAACAACCGCCCCTCGTGGAAGATCTGCGGAACCATTCGCAGGAACAGATCGCTGAATTGCGTCAACTTCTCGCTGCGGGAGCGCCCGCGCGGCCAGATCCGCGCCGGCCGGGCTTTTATGAAGTGCAAGGCCTTTCGAACACGTACTACGTGTTTAAGTATCCGACTGGCGCGAAAGTGCTGCTGCTCGGGGTATGGGAGAGCGCGATCGACCCGGTAGCCTCCATCGTTGCCTGCACCTGTCCGGCCGCATAATTCCCTTTTTGCTAGACTCCTGATTGCCGGCAACTGAAGAAAGCGTCCCGGTGACAACCGGGACGCTTTCTTAGTCTTCTTCCAGCTGCAGGGCGGCGGAGTTGATGCAATAGCGCATCCCGGTGGGTTGTGGTCCATCGTCAAAGACGTGCCCGAGGTGGGCGTCGCACCGGCGGCACTTCACCTCCGTCCGTCGCATCCCGTGACTCGTGTCGCTCTCCGCCTCGACGGCCTCCTCGCTGGCAGGGGCGTAAAAGCTGGGCCACCCGGAGCCTGAGTGGTATTTTGTTTCGGAACGAAACAGGGGCTGCCCGCAGCAAACGCACTTGTAGGTTCCGGCCGTTTTAGTATCCTCGTATTCACCGGTAAACGGCGGCTCCGTTCCCTTTTGCCTGGTTACAAGATATTGATTCTGCGTGAGTTGTTTCTTCCAGGCCGAATCATCCTTGCGAAGCTTCTCTTCCATGACCATCCCTTTCTTCGGTTGCGCTTTGATGCATCCCGTGCACAATAAGATTCAGCGCACTGGCCTGACGTTTCAACCTTTAGCCCGCATGGGGGTCCCAGCGAAAGCTTGTCGCCAAAGCCACCATGCCAGAAACCGTCGCCAACGAGTACGCCGTTAAACGGAGCAGCCGCAGGGCGAGAATCGCCCGGCCGGTCCGTGTGCGTCCGCCTGATCCCCGAGATGAACACTTCGAAGACCTACCGGTCAGCGTGAATGCCTCCAAGGATGGAATCTATTTCACCTCACGACGGAAATCGTACTACAAGGGCCGGCGCGTTTTCGTGACTTTTCCCTTCCGTTCACCACACGATCCGATGAACTGCGAATATGTGGCGGTCGTGCGCGTGGAGGAATTGCCGAATAGCAAGATCGGCGTGGCCGTACACCTGAAGTTGTCTATGAATTACAGTGGCAGCTCGGCGTTCGCGCGAGAGAGGTTTCCCGAATCGATCCGTCTATGAGGAGACCGGAGGCATTGCTCATGAAACGGTTTCTCTTGCTTGCTCTTCTTGCCTCGCCTTTGCCCACGCTTGCGCAAGACGTCATGTTTCGCGGCAATCCGGAGCACACCGGTGTTTATGGAGCTGCCGGCGTTCCCCAGTTCACCGGAGTCAAGTGGCAATTTCACACCCAGGGACAAATCCTCTCGTCCCCGGCGATTGCGGGCGACAAACTCTACTTTGGCAGCAGTGATCATTCTCTCTATGCTCTGGATCTCGCCACCGGGGCGCTCAAGTGGAAATTCAAGTCCGCAGGGCGCATCACCTCTTCGCCCGCGCTTTCCGCAGGTGTTGTTTATTTCGGGAGTTTTGATGGCAACTTCTATGCCTTGGACGCCGCGACCGGCCAATTGAAATGGAAGTTTCAGACTGGGGGCGAGCGCCGCTTCGCCGCAAAACACCTCCATGGGGCGGAGCCCGCTGCAGATACGATGCCGGATCCGTTCGATTTTTACCTCTCCTCCCCGGTCGTTTGGAACAGCGGAGTCTATTTTGGCAGCGGAGACACTAACGTCTACGCGCTGGAGGCCGCTTCCGGCAACTTGAAATGGAAATTCAAGACGGGAGACGTCGTTCACGGCTCGCCTGCAATCTCCGATGGCAACTTGTATGTCGGAAGCTGGGACAGCTATTTCTATGCTCTGGACGCCAGCAGCGGGAAAGAGATGTGGCGTTTCAAGACGGGCGAGGATCCTGACATCCATAATCAGGTCGGCATCCAGTCGTCCGCAGCGGTGGCGGACCGCGTGGTGTACTTCGGTTGCCGCGATTCCAAGTTTTACGCCGTGGACGCCGCCACTGGCAAGGAACGGTGGTCCTTCTCGAACAAGGGATCGTGGGTCATTTCTTCCCCCGCCACGGTGGATGGCAGAGTTTATTTCGCAACTTCGGATACGGGCTTGCTCCATGCTTTCGATGCCAAGTCCGGAGCTCCGCTTTATTCCGTTGACTTCAAGCATTGGCCGATGTTCTCTTCGCCGGCGATTGCCGGCGAGACCCTGTACATTGGCTCGCATCAGGGCAGGCTCAACGCCGTCGACCTCCAGAGACAAAAAGTCGCGTGGACTTTCGAAACCGAAGATTCCAAGAAGAACGGCCCCACCTACACCAAACCGGACGGTACTCCAAACTACGAAGCGGCCTTCTCCGACTTTTTCTATGACGACATGGTTACGGGCGTCCAGAAGCTGATGTCTGTAGGGGCCATTCTTTCCTCCCCCGCGGTGGCAGGGAACAGTGTGTATGTGGGCAGCACCGACGGCAATGTCTACGCTCTGAGGTAGTCCCTTCGATGCTGCGCCCAAGTCCATCCCTGGGGCCACTACGCCTGGCAGCGGCATCTCGTACGCGGATGGAAGAATACTTTCGTTGACATGCGGCCAAAATTCTTATAATTTCCTGTCTTGTAATGTGTGGCACCCTCACCATCCGGGCGCGTCATCATCATCATCACGGCCACGAGCCGCGCCTGCTGAGGTGTGCATAGCGATTCGCTAAAAAGAGCACTCTTCAGCCCGCTGGCGCGACAAGCCCCAGCGGGATTTTTATTTTTCGGTTCATTTTGTTCAGGAGACGACATCGTGGAGATCGACTTTCAGAAAAGCGGCGGGCTAGTGCCGGCCATCATCCAGGACGAGCGCAGCGGCGATGTTCTGATGCTCGGCTTCATGAATCCAGAGTCGCTCGCGGAAACGCAACGCACAGGAGAAGTCGTGTTCTTCAGCCGCTCACGAAACAAGCTCTGGAAGAAAGGCGAGTCGAGCGGCCACGTTCTGCGGGTTCGCGAAATGCGCGTGGATTGCGACTCCGATGCGCTCCTCGTGCGCGTCGAAGTGGCCGGGCCGGGTGTCTGTCATGAAGGTTACCTGAGTTGCTTCTTCCGAGAAGTGGGGCCGGACGGAAGCACCAAAGTCATCGCCGAGCGCACGTTCTCGCCCAAAAAGGTTTACGGATCGGAGAAAACTCAATGAGTCGGCTGAAGCTGGGAATCCCCAAAGGCAGCCTGCAGGACGCGACGCTCGATCTTTTTTCGCGTGCTGGCTGGAAGATCACGCTGGGCTCGCGAAGTTACGTTCCAGCGATTGACGACGCGGAAATCGAGTGTCTCCTGGTGCGCGCGCAGGAGATGGCGCGTTACGTCGAGTCTGGCGTGCTGGACGCGGGGATCACCGGTCACGACTGGGTGGTGGAAACTGGTGCGGCCGTGGACGAATTGTCGGAGCTGGTCTACGCAAAGCAGAGGCTGGCACGCGTCCGCTGGGTCCTGGCGGTCCCGGAAGACTCCGCCATTCAGGAACCGCGACACTTGAATGGAAAAGTTATCGCCACCGAAGTCGTGCACATTACGGAAAACTACCTCGCCAAGCACGGCGTAAAAGCCCGCGTGGAATTTTCCTGGGGCGCCACGGAGGTCAAAGTACCGCAACTTGCGGATGCCATTGTGGAGGTGACGGAAACTGGCTCGTCGCTGCGGGCGAATCGTTTGCGCATCGTCGATACCGTGCTGGAATCGGCGACGGTGTTCATCATGAACCGCGCCGCCGCCGCCGATTCCTGGAAGCGCGAGAAAGCGGAGAACCTAATTCTGATGCTCCAAGGCGCGATCGCCGCGGCCAGCAAAGTGGGTCTGCTGCTGAACGTCCATCGCGACGATCTGCAAGCTGTCCTAGGAGTTCTCCCCGCACTCAAGAAGCCGACGATTTCCGCTTTGAGTGACCCGGATTGGGTCGCTGTCAACACCATCATTGAAGAAGCGGTAGTCCGGCAGATTCTGCCGAAGCTCAAAGCCGCCAAGGCCCAGGGGATCGTCGAATATCCCTTGAACAAGATCGTGCTGTGATGCGTATCGTGAGACTAACGCCGGCCATAGAGAAGAAGCTTCTGGGTGCGCGCCAGGAGCATGACGAGAAAGCACAAAGGATCGCCGCGGAAATCATCCGCGATATTCGGCGGCGCGGAGACGCGGCACTGTTAGCGTGGGTGAAGAGACTCGACGGCGTCGATCTGCAGCGAGAGAGTTTGTGGATTGGAGAAGACGAAATTCGTGCCGCCTCGAAGCAAGTGACCAGCGAGTTCCTTGGCGCTCTGAAACAGGCCGCCCGCAATGTTCGCCGCGTCGCGGAAAAGCAGTTGCCGAGACCGTGGACGATGGAAGTCGAACCTGGTGTGAAAATCGGCCAGCTGGTGCGTCCCATCGATTCCATCGGCTGCTACATCCCGGGTGGACAGTTTGCGCTCGTTTCCACCTTGGTGATGACCGTTGTTCCAGCCCAAGTTGCGGGGGTCCGCCATATCCACGTGGCATGCCCGCGGTCGAACGCCGCACTTCTCGCGGCCGCCGGTGTTCTCGGCGTCACGCGCGTGGCCCGCATGGGCGGCGCGCAAGCCATCGCGGCTCTGGCTTACGGCACGAAGCGGGTGGTCCGTGTTGAAAAAATCTTCGGGCCGGGTAATCGCTTTGTTACCGCCGCCAAGCAACTGGTCAGCAGCGATTGCGCGATCGATCTGCCTGCCGGGCCGACCGAAGCAATTGTCCTGGCGGCAAAAGGCAATCCCTGCTGGATCGCCGCGGATCTGCTCGCGCAAGCCGAACACGCTCCCGATGCCGGGAGCTATCTGGTGACGAGTTCAACCGGGCTGGCCCGACAGGTGCAAACCGAAGTGGGGCGGCAACTACAACGATTGCCAACCACGAACCCGGCGCAAATTTCGATGAAGCGCGCGGGCGCGATTCTGGTCGCGCCATCCATCCGTGCCGCCTGTGAATTCGTAAATCGATTCGCGCCGGAGCACCTCAGTCTGCCCGATAACGGGGAGGCACTCTTAAAGCAGATTCACGCCACCGGAACCGTTTTTCTTGGTCCTTGGGGCGCGCAACCGCTTGGCGACTACGCCAGCGGAAGCAATCATGTGCTCCCCACCGGCGGGTGGGCTCGCAGAAGGGGTGGACTCTCCACGGCGGATTTTGTGAAATGCATCGCCGTTCAAACCATCGGCCGGCAGGGTTTTAACAGTCTGGCCGACGCCGTTGAAACACTAGCTGCCTCCGAGGGACTCATCGCACATCGCAACGCCGTGAGGGTCCGCCGATGAAAGTTCGCTTGCCAGTGCGCGAAGCGATTCTGAACCGCCGCACGTACGAGGCGCCCGCCGAAGGGCGGTCCGGCAAATTGCGCCTGGACTTCAACGAGAACACTGCGGGCTGCTCACCGGCGGTGCGGCGCGCGCTCGCCAAGCTCACGACCAAACAACTGGCGATGTACCCCGAATATCAGGCTCCCACGCAACGGGTGGCGCGCTACTTCGGCATCCGCCCGGAAGAATTGCTGCTCACCAATGGCGGTGACGACGCGCTGCGCGTTTTCTTCGATACCTTCGTGGAGTCCGGCAGCCGCATCCTGATTTGCCAGCCGACTTTTCCGATGTACCGCTACTACGCGGAGATTTACGGCGCTCGGATCAGCGTCCTGCACTACGGCAGCGAAATGGAATTCCCGCTGCAGGAGGTCATCGCTGCGCTGCGAAAGAAGCCGCGCGTTCTTTTCATCGCCAATCCCAATAATCCAACGGGTACTCTGCTCCACCAAGAAGCGTTGCGAGGAATCTTGAGAGCCGCCACGCACACCGCGGTGGTGATGGATGAAGCCTATGCGGAGTTTTCAGGCTTCACCGCGGTGCCGTCGATCCGGAAGTATCCGCAGTTGTTTGTGGCCAGAACCTTTTCGAAAGTTGCCGGGCTTGCGGCCTTGCGCCTCGGCGCCGTGATTGCCTGCGAAGAGTCGCTCGCTCTGGTGCGCCGCGCCATGCCGCCCTTTCCCGTGAATCTCGCCGCTCTGGTAGCGGCAGAAGCGGCCCTGAACGACCGGGCTACGATGCAGCGTTACGTGAACGGAGTGAAGCGGCTGCGCGCCTGGTTCGCGGCAGAATTGGAAAAGCTCGATGTGAAGGCCTACCCCAGCGCCGGAAATTTTCTTCTCGTGAATTTCGGGCCAAGCGGGCCGGTATTGTTTCGAAGGCTAGAGAAGCAAGGGATTCTTCTCCGCGAGCGAAGCAAGGACATCAGGCCCGGATTTGTGCGCATCACCATTGGAACGCAATCCGAAATGCGGCGCTTGCTGAAAACAATTCGAAACGAATGGAAAACTCCGTTCTGAATGCCCGCGCCAGAGAGAAATCCACCATGCCCAGAACCGCAACCATTCATCGCAAGACAAACGAGACGGATATCCGCCTGAAGCTGAATCTGGATGGGTGCGGAAAGGCGCGCATCGCAACGGGAATCCGCTTCTTCGACCACATGCTTCAGCTGGTTGCCAGGCACGGCGCGTTTGATCTGGACGTGGACGCGCGCGGTGATCTCGATGTGGACCAGCATCACACGGTAGAAGATGTGGGAATTACTCTGGGCCAGGCAGCGCGGAAAGCCCTCGGCTCAAAGCGCGGCATTTTGCGCGCGGGCTATTTCCTGATGCCCATGGACGAAACGCTGGCCGCCGCTGCTGTGGATCTTGGCGGAAGGCCCTACTGCGTCGTGAAGGCCAAGATCGCGGCAAGACGCGTCGGCGACTTCCAGGTAGAGCTGGTGGAGGATTTTTTCCAGGGCTTTTCGCAGGCGGCCAAAGCCAATGTCCATCTCCGCGCTCTATACGGGCGCTCGTCACATCATCAGGTTGAAGCCATGTTCAAGGCGTTCGCGCGGGCCTTGCGCTTCGCAGTGACGCGCGACAAACGCTTGCGAAAGATCTTGCCCAGTACAAAGGGGCTTCTATGAGAGTAACCATCGTCGACTACGGCGCGGGAAATGTGCCTTCCGTGGAGCGTGCGCTCGAACGTCTCGGGGCGGAATCGCAGCGAACCCCTTCGCCGGACGATATTTCAAAGGCAGAGGCTTTGCTGCTGCCCGGGGTGGGACATTACGCCGCTTTGGTTCGGGCTCTCGACGAACAAAATATGCGCGCGGCTCTGATTGGCGCCATCCAGCGTGGTGTGCCTTTTTTGGGTATCTGCCTGGGGCTGCAGGTGCTGTACCAATCCAGCGAGGAAGCGCCCCAACTGGGCGGTCTGGATTTGCTACCGGGCACAGTGTGCGCGTTACCATCAAACGTGAAACTCCCGCACATGGGCTGGAACCAAGTCGCGGCAAGGCGTTCTTCACGTCTGCTCGATGGCATTGAATCCAGCGCCTACTTCTACTTTGCTCACTCCTACGCGGTCCGCGATTCGCAGGAAGCTTCGGCGGCAACTTGCTGGCATGGAGCGACATTCGCCGCCGTCGTCGAAAAGCACAATATTTTCGCCGTGCAATTCCATCCGGAGAAAAGCGGCGACGCGGGCGCGCGTCTCTTGCAGAATTTTCTGAAGATTGCGGCATGAGCCTAGCACATCGCATCATTCCCTGCCTGGATACTGATGGCCAGCGCGTCGTCAAGGGAGTCAACTTCGTCGGACTGCGCGATGCTGGGGATCCCGTCGCGCTGGCGGCACGTTACAACCGAGAAGGCGCCGACGAACTGGTGGTGCTGGATATTGCCGCGTCGCGTGACCGCCGCCCGACTTTCCTCGAAACCATCCGGCGCGTCGCCGCAGAATTGGCCATTCCCCTCACCGCTGGAGGCGGCATTCGCACGCGGGAAGACGGCCGTGCCGTGGTGCGCGCCGGCGCGGACAAAATCACTGTGAACACGGCCGCGGTGGAACGACCCGAACTCATTTCCGAATTGTCGCTAGAATTTGGCGCGCAAGCCGTGGTCCTGGCGATTGATGCGAAGCGTGCCGGCGGTCACTGGGATGTCATGGTTCGCGGCGGGCGGGAATCCGCGTCTCTCGATGCCATCGAGTGGGCCAAGAAGGGCGTTCAATTTGGCGCAGGAGAAATTCTGCTGACCTCCGTCGATCGCGACGGAACACAGATGGGCTTCGACACCACGCTTACCTCCGCAATTTCCAGAGCCGTGTCTGTCCCGGTGATTGCTTCCGGCGGAGCCAAATTGCCGGAACATTTCGTCGACGTTTTCAAGGAAGGCGCGGCGGATGCTGCGCTGGCGGCCTCGATTTTTCACGATGGCGTGCAATCCATTCGAACGTTGAAGGAATTCCTCGCAGCACGCGGCGTCGAGGTTCGCCTGTCGTGCTAATTCCCTGTATCGACTTACAAGGTGGGCAAGCCGTGCAACTAGTTCGCGGGCGGAAGCGCGAGCTTGCCGTCGCCGCTGTCTTCGGCCTGCTGAGGAAATTCAAGAGGTATCCGTGGCTGCACGTGATTGACCTGGACGCGGCCATGGGAAAAGGCCAGAACGGCGAGCTGGTACGCGAGCTGTGCACGACTGCACGTAAGGATTTCGGCATGCAGGTGCGCGTTGGCGGTGGGATTCGAACCGTTTCTCGTGCCGAAGAAATTGTCGGATGGGGTGCGAGTCAGATCATTGTTGGAAGTGCCGCTTTCCGCCATGGAAAAGTAAACATCGGATTCCTGCAGCAGCTGGCAAAAACGGTCCGTCGGAAACAAATCATCATCGCTCTCGACACGGCCGGAGGAAACATCACCATTCACGGCTGGCGGAAGCGCATCGCCCTTCAGGCTGACAAAGTGATGACCCAGCTCGAACACTTCTGCGCGGGATTCTTGTGCACCGACGTGGACCGCGAAGGCACGATGACGGGCGCGAACCTCGCATGGTTTCGCAGGCTGCGCGACGCGACTTCCCATCCGATTATCGCCGCGGGCGGTATCAAAACGCGGCGCGAGATTGCCGCACTGGAAAAGATGGGAATGGATGCCGCCGTCGGCATGGCCATGTACAAGAACCGGCTGCGCTGACTCGCTCGATCGACTGGTCTGGTCTTCGCTGGAAGCCCGTGATTGGCAAGTGCATTCCGCCGCGTCAGCGCAGATACGCGTCGGTGATGTACTGCTGCACCATGCGTTGCGTGTTGAAGAACGATCCGTTGATGGCAATAGCGTGCTGCATGACGGCCAGAAACTTGGCGCGATCGTTGTAGTACATCGGAAGAATAACGCCCTCCAGCTGGTTATAAAGCGATTCGGCCTCGGCGGCATTGTCGGTCGCAGCGCTGCCGGCAGCGCTGCGCCGCGATTCGCCGATGCACCAGCCGGTAACGCCTTCAATGTGGCCTTCCACCCACCAGCCGTCAAGAATGCTCAGACTTGGCACGCCATTCAGCGCGGCCTTCATACCGCTGGTGCCTGAAGCTTCCAAGGGAAATTGAGGCGTATTAAGCCAGAGGTCCACGCCGGAAGTCATTTTCCCGCCCAGCTCGAGATTGTAATCATCGAGGAAAACCACGGGAACCGTTCTGCGCAGCGCTCTTTTCGCCTGGAAGATTCGCCGAATGATGTCCTTTCCGCCGCCATCATTCGGATGCGCCTTGCCAGCATAAATAATCTGGAAGGAGCCTGCGTTCTTGACAATTTGTCGGAGACGATCGAGATCAGCCAGGATGAGGTCGGCGCGCTTGTAGCCCGTCGCGCGGCGCGCGAAACCGATCGTGAAAGCCTCGGGATCAAACTGCAGTCCGGTTTTTTCGCGAACCATCTCGAGCAAATCGTGCTTGGCGATCAGATGGGCGGCCCACACTTCCTCCGCAGGCAAACCCAGCGCGCTCCGCAAACTGTAATTGTCCTCTCGCCACGAGGGGATGTAACGATCAAAGAGTTGCTGAAACGCAGGAGAAGTCCAGGTACCCGCGTGGACACCATTGGTGATGGCCTCGATCCGCGCTTCCGGAAACATCTGGCGTGAAGTTTCGCCGTGCTGCTTGGCCACACCATTGACGTAGGTGCTGAGGCTTAGAGCCAGCTGAGTCATGTTGAGGGATGCGCCGTGTTTCGCGGCCTCCTGCAAGTCCGGGAACCTCTGGTCCGCCCGAAGTACCCTCTTCACCAAATCTGCCGATGATGAATCGCTCAAATCGAATAGCGCCGTCTGCGTCGGAAAGGCCCGGGTCAGAAATTCCATTGGGAATGCGTCATGCCCCGCCGGTACCGGGGTGTGCGTCGTAAAAACGCACTTGCTTCGTACTTTTTCCATGTCCTCCCCGCTAAACGTTTTGCGCCCGGTTTTTTGGGCCTCTTCGCCCAGCAGTTCGAGCGACAGTAGCGCCGCGTGTCCTTCATTCATGTGGTATCGCGTCAGTTCCGTGTAACCCAGCGCGCGCAGCATGCGCACCCCGCCGATTCCCAGGAGCACTTCTTGGCAAAGCCGGTAGTAGGAGTCGCCCCCGTAAAGGCTGCCTGTCAGGTTACGGTCCGCTTCCGCGTTGGAGGGAAGATGTGCATCCAGAAAATACACCGGCACTTCAAATCCGCGTACACCCTTCACGTCATACTTCCAGCACCTCAATTCCACCCGCCGGTTTTCCAGAGGCAAGCTGGCGCGCGCGGGCTCTTCTTGCAAGAAATCTTCCATGCGCCACTCAACGGCCTCTTCAGTTTGCGAGCCGTCATCGGCGAGGCGCTGGGTGAAGTATCCTTTCCGGTAAAGCAGGGAGATGGCCACCATAGGCAGGCGCAGGTCCGCAGCGGCACGAATGGTATCGCCGGCAAGAACGCCTAGCCCGCCGCTGTAGCTCGGCATGGCGTTCTCCAATGCAATCTCCATCGAAAAATAAGCGACCAGTCGCTTTACGGAATTCATGTGACTTGCCATTTCACTCGCTTCTCTTTTGGGTGCGGGCAACCGCTACCGTGCGGAAAAACACATATCTTTAAACCTTAGATTGTCAGGGATTCGCGACGTGCAAGCAAGTGCTGAGGATACGGCGTGTGTCCATTCGTCCCGTTCGGGTGTTCCATCGAGAAACACGCCTGGGGGTTGGACCTGCGGCCTCACGGTTAAAGCGCAGGCGCATCAGACGACACGAACGGAGGAGAATGGCCAAGGGGCCCAGAGTTGGAACTGAACTCTGCGGTCCGGAGCGCACCCGAGTAGCGCAAGGCCCGGTTATTGCGTGACGGTTTTTACGGCGTCGCCGACTTTGAAGCCCGTACCGGATACGGCGACGGCCACAGAGGAAATGTCGTCCACCTCGGTGATTTTCACCACGCCGACAGGCGACGCCAAACGGCGGATGACCTGCCCCGTGGCGGGATCCTTGATCTCGCGGGTGACCCGCTCGACATTGAGCTGATCACCGACCTTCAGGCCAGCCTTGCCGCCAACGTTTAGAATGACTTGTCCGCCTTCGACGGCCGCTACCAGACCGGAAACGTTGATGGTGCGAGTTTGCAACTTGGTGTTGTTGGCCACGAGCCCGGTACTCATCTGATCGACCGCGTTCTTCACGGCTTCCCCAAGAATCGTTTGCTGGAAGTCGCTGCTGCCGAAGTTGGCGCCGCCGGCACCGAAGCCATGCCAGTTGCCGCCACCGCCGAGCAACGACGTGCTTTCCCTCGCAGATTCCCCCTTGCCGTCGGCCACACCGAGAATCTCCCCGCTATCGATGTCCACCATGCGAGCGTTGACGGCGACGATGGCCTTGCTCTTTTTCTTTCCGAAGCCGCCGATGCCGAATCCGCCGAGACCGCCGCCGGTGCCACCGATATTGGTGTTCTTGGTTTCGTTGCCGAACTGCGTGATGCTGCCAACAATGATGGCGTCCACGCCCAGGAGCTTCCCGATCTTGGCGGCAGAGGTTGCGTTGGCGCGATCGCTATTGGAGAAATTTTGCTCGGTGAGAATCTTGTCCAGTGCTTTGCGCTCAATGACGGAATAGGTGCCGTCCTTGACGAGATCGGTGACCAGCAAGTCGGAGATACCCTTGCCGACGTCCACATTGGTGCCGAAGAGCGCTGCGGTGGAGGTCTGCACGGTGGCATAGTCGAAATCGAAAATGGCCACGCGTTTTTTGCGTCCTTGCGGCGCGGCAGGTGCAGCCGCTTGCGCCGGGGCGGCAGCGGGCGCAGGAGCCGCAGCGGGAGCGGGCGCCGCGGGCTTTGCCTGGGCGTTCGATGCGGGCGCCGCGACCAGGAGGCTGAAAGCCAAAACCAGGGCAGACCACACTAGCTTTTTCATGATGGACCTCACAGTTGGGACTGTTTTCCTCAAGAGACAAAATACCGCAAAGTGAGATGAATGTTACTGGCCTGCAGTTGCGGGTGTCAATCCTAGTCTCAGCATTGCTGCGACTTTATAACGTGGAGGAACCGCCAGATTCGATGAGCACTTCGCAAGCGTGGCAAGAGAGGCTTCCTGTCGAGAACGCGTAGGTGATGGAGTTATGGAATTTGCGAGTTGGACAGCCACAATCGGTGCCCCTATCCCCGAAAAACAAAGAGGGACGCCGAAGCACCCCTCTTCTTGGCAAAAATTATTGCCGTGCGTCGCCGCTTCCCTAGAACTGGAAGCGTACCGACAGTTGTGCTTCACGCGGATCGCCCACGCCCTGCCGGATGAACCCGTCGAAATCAAACAATGGCGTGCCGCTGCCACTGATTGTGTTTATGTTGTTTTTGTTATTGAACAAGTTGAAGACCTCCACCTTGGGGATGATCTGGAACCGCTCTCCCAGGTGAAATGGTCTTGCCGCCCCGAAGTTAAACGCAAAGTAGCCGTTATCCTTGCGAAGGAAGTTCCTTCCGCAATCGACGTTCGTTCCGCCTGGGCCAAGGCCAACTTGCACGCGATGCGCAGCTTCTGTGTTACTACAAAGAGGCCCGGCACCAGTGGCATTGGGATTGGCGCTATAGGGCTGGGCCGAGTGCGCCTGCATTCGCACGTCAACAGCAACCTTCCAAGGCAATTCGGCGTGCGTGACGAGGTTGAATTTATGCTTTTCGTCGCGGTCGGAATAGGAATACTCCTTCGCAAGATTATAAATGTCATAGTAGTGAAAGCTGAAAGGATCTCTTTCGTTAGAATCATCGTCCAGATCTTCTGACCAGACGTAATTCGCATCCAGTTGGAATCGATTGTTAAAGCGCTTGCGCACCCCAATCGTTGCGCCGCGATAGAGTGACTTTGCGGAACTAACCGTGTCGGTGATCGCTCCCAAATTCGGGAATGGGGCGGGACCCGTGTAGGATGGTCCGCTACCGAGATTCACATCGGCGGTGGTGACCAAATCCGCAGTGGAGCAGCAAACGTTGGGATTAGTAAACCGGGTCAGATGAACTCCCTTGGAGACTGTGAAGTCAACGTAGCCGGCCCAGCCCGACGCGATCTGCTGCTCGTAACCAACGTTTCCAGTATAAATTCGGGGGTTCGCATAGTTCTTGTCAAATACTTGCACCGCGGCAAATGGTGGCGGTGGTGAGCCTTTCGCCGGGGGGTTATTGATAGGTCCCGCATTTTGGCCGAACACCGGTTCCGGGCAGCATGGCCCGACAAACAAGCCCGCCGCGAACGACTGCTGTTGCACTCCGTTCGTCGTGATGGACCCGACCTGCGTAAGCATATTCTGCCTGGCGTTGTAGATCCCCCAGCTCGCACGCAGGGCGGACTTGCCATTACCGCGAATGTCCCAAGCGAAGCCGACCCGCGGCTGAAACATCTTGTTCTGGTTGTGCAATGTTCCATCGGAAGGAAACTTCGGGTCGCTCAAGTTCGGGCCGTACGCAGTCTGTGCAGGAGGAATAACCGGATTTGGAAAGCGTTGTGCCTCCCAACGCAGGCCCAGATTTACAGTTAGGTTGCGCGTAACCTTCCAAGTATCCTGTGCAAACAGCGCGAAATCTTCATTATTGATGGACGACGCCCCAGACTGGTCAAAGGTCTCTCCTTGGGTCGCAGGCCCATGTTGGAGGAACAGGAATAGCGGTGTCCCTGTAGACGTGGCCACTCCTCCGCAAGTGGTCACGGTAAATGTTCCGTCCGAGCACCCTTGCACGGCGGGCCCATCCGTCACGTAATGCATAAAGCCCACGGCGTTATCGAAAAAGTACAATCCTTTGAAAAACCCGCGAAACACCTGCGTGTTATTGCTGTGAATCCACTCCCCACCGGCCTTTATGGTGTGTTTGCCATTTATGACGGTAAAGTTGTCCCTCACATCGGTCCGCCAAAAGATTTCGTCAATCGTAGGCTCGAGGAAGAAAGGCTGGCCGAACCGGAAAGCGAAGGCCGTTGGGCTGTTCGCCGAACCGATATTTGTGTCAGGCACTGCAGTTGCACCGACCGCGTTGCGCGGCCGGTTTTCGCGCGCGTAGGTGAAATGCGCCTCGTTGAGTCTGCTGCTGGAAATGGTGCTAAACCAGTTTGTATTGGCCGCCTGAATTTTTGACGGTCCTTCGATGCCGTTCGCTGTCGTTCCATAGGCGGGAACGTCAAACGTCTGATTTGAGTTCTTTGAATAATCGTAGTTGTACGAACCAAAGATTTGGTTCTTGGAATTCAGGTTATAGTCGATCCTGCCAAACGCCGCACCATTGCGTATCGCATGATTTATCGGTGCGCCATCCTTCTCACTGAAAGTGCTCTGCATGAAGTTCACAAGCGCTACGCGCTGACAGTCCGGACTAGCCAGAATCTGGGCGTCAGTGGCGGGAGTGCCGTCGAACACGATATTTGACCCACATGGAGTGCCGATGGCCGCGCTGAGATTCTGGCGGGTGAGATTCTCGCGAATGCCCTCCGCTGCACCGAAGAAAAAGAGCTTGTCCTTGTAAATGGGCCCACCGAAGCTTCCGCCAAATTGATTGCGGCGAAAATCCTGCAGCGGCTTCCCATCCGACGTGTTGGCGGATAAAGCTTCCGTGCGGAAGTACTCAAAAGCGCTGCCGTGGATATCGTTCGTTCCAGACTTGGTGATGACGTTGATAACCCCTCCGGCCGTGCGCCCGAATTCCGCATTGGCGCCGCTGGCCACTACCTGGAACTCCTTCACCGCGTCCAGCGTAATGTCGATCGCCGCGCGCTGCCCGCCCTCCTGCTCTCCGAAGAATCCGTTGTTGTAGTCGCCACCGTCCAAGCTCACGTTGTTAAAGATTCCACGCTGGCCATTGAAGGTGATCTCGTCGCCGTCGGGACCCTGGGTAATTGAGACGCCGGGGGTCAAAGTAAGCAGGTCTTCAAACTTGCGGCCGAGTACAGGCGTGGAGCTGACCGTAAGTTCATTCAGCGTCGAAGAGGATTCCGTCTTCGTGACTTCCACGATGGGCACGTCTGTGACGACGATCTGCTGTGAAACGGAAGATACCTTCATCGTGACAGGCAGCGAGATGGTTTGCCCGACGGTGAGGTTCACATTTTCCTGAACGATGGTGGCGAACCCGGCTTTGCTGATGGTGAGGGTGTAGCGCCCCGGCGCAAGACTCAGGAAGGCAAAATGGCCGTCCGTGTTGGTGGTATCCGTCTGTGCGAAATTGGTCGCTAGATTCTTGGCTTCGACGGTTGCGCCCGCGACGCTCCCACCCTTCTCATCGAGAACATCTCCCTGCACCGTCCCGCTAGTGATCTGCGACTGCCCCCACCCGGATGAGGCAAGCACCAGCGCGAGTGTCAAGACAAAGAACGCACTCAACATTTTTCTCATTTTCTCTCCCCCCAGACATCACAACCCCGATTCGCACGAGCCATGGAGTTCCTCAAAAGGTTGAGGCGGCTCGCAAAAACACATGCTGCGAGGAAGTTTATGCCGGGACGGTGCTAAAGCACAAGAGTCGTGCCTGTGGAAACCTTCAGCGCTTCCAACTAAGTTTTGGATGCAGTTAATCGTTTTACGGAAATGGACGCTGGGATGCCGGAGGATGGCGAGGTGCGATGTCAGTTATAATCGCGGCCGTGGAAACCATTCTCGATTCGATTCGCGTCGTGGAAATGACGGAGGCGCTCGCCGGACCGTATTGCGCCATGCTGCTCGGAGATTTTGGCGCGGAGGTGATCAAGGTGGAGCGGCCGGGAACCGGCGACCAGTCGCGCGGATGGGGTCCGCCGTTTGTGGGCAGCGAATCCGCTTACTATCTCGCGGCGAATCGCAACAAACGATCGATTACTCTCAACTACGATCATCCGCGCGGCGCGGAAGCCTTGCAGAAACTCCTCGCAAGCGCCGACGTTTTCATTGTCAACCAGCCGTCACTGGCATCGCTTCAAAAACGCGGCATCGATCCGGATTCGCTGTGCGCGAAATATCCGCGGCTCATCTATTGCAGCATCACCGGGTACGGATTCACTGGCCCGAAAGCGGGCATGCCCGGCTACGACATTCTCGCGCAAGCGGAAGCTGGCGTGATGAGCTTCACCGGTGAGCCAGGAGGCGGGCCGATGCGTTATCCGATCGCGATTGCGGATATGACTTGCGGGATGTATGCGGCTATGGGGATTCTCGCAGCGCTTTTTTCGAGGGAAAGAAGCGGGCGCGGGCAGTTCATCGACATGGCGCTTTTCGATTCGCAACTGACGTGGCTGGCCAACGCGGGGAGCAGTTATCTGAACGCCAGTGTGTCTCCCGAGCGCTGGGGAAACGCCCACCCGAATATCGTGCCCTATGAGGCGTATCGCGGGGGCGACCACAAGTATTTTGTGGTCGGAGTGGGGACTGAGGCACTGTGGAAGAGATTCGCGCAAGTGTTGAACATTCAAGACGGCATTGGAAGGGATGAACGATTCGCCACCAATGCGCTGAGAATCAAACACCGGGCAATCCTCGTGCCGTTGCTGCAAAACGTTATTCAGCAAAAGCCAGCCGCAGCGTGGCTGGATAAGTTCGGGGAAGCGGACATTCCCGCCGCGCCGATCAACACGGTTGCGGAAGCGGTTGAGGATGTACAGACGCGCGCGCGGGGCTTGATCGTGCAACTCGAGCACCCTGCGATTGGCACGGCAAAGAGCATCGCAAATCCCATCCGGTTTTCAGACACCCCGGTGAGCTTCCGCTTGCCGCCGCCGTTACTCGGGGAGCACACCGCTGAAATCCTGCGGGGTCTCGGCTATTCGGCCGAGGATATGCAGACCATGGCGGTCGAGTCCGCGACCTGAGGCCAACGCCTGAGGTGACGCCGTTTATTCAGGAGCAATTTATTGCATAGGAGAAAGAAAGATCAACCGGAAATGAACCGAGAACAGAGATTCGTTCCGATTTGGTGCGCTGTGCAGGTTAGAACAGGGATGGCCGTCCGCCACCACCAAGCAACGATGGATTTACGTTCGCGATGGTGTGTGTGCCTTCATTTCCGCCCCAGGAGAACAGCAGGAACACCTGAGGGAAACCCCCGGCACGGAGGGTCAGGCCCGCGGAAAAGCTGTGGACCCAGGGATTAGAACCGAGATCGCCGCGAATCAAGGCCACCTTGCCTTCGTCGGCCATGAACGCAACACCCAGGGGCAAATTCCAGACGGAATGCTCGAAGCTCTGACGGAGCAGCATGACATTGGGTGCACGAAAGCGGAGGTCTTGATAGCTGCCCAGCGAGGGATTGCTGTTGATATCTGCTCCACCAAGTGTTGGTTGAAAGTAGAACGGAACCAAGTTTCCTCCGGGAGTCATGGATGCGGCAAGGAAAAAGCGGAAGCCGATGGTGCCTTCGAAGTTCCGCGTCACATAGGCGCACGGATGTTCTTTGGCCTTATTCTTTTCCTCCTCCGTCATTTTTGATTCGTCTCGGCCAGGGTCGTCGCATGCGTCGGGACCGTTGGGGTTATTGTCCCGGGGCAACAAGTAGGGCCGAATCGACTTGCTGTGGAGTACGTACTCCTGTAACAGATCGGCGGTCAATCGTTGGAAAGAGAATGTTGAATTTCCTGGCGTGAAGAATTGCTGATAAGCAAGGCTGTAGTTCAGGCGGAATACATCATCGAAGTACGCCGGCCGAATCCGCAGGCCCTCCCCGAGTTGCAGCGTTCCGGGCTGGCTGGTCAAGCCCGGAGCCGTGGCTTCCGTGTAAAGCATTCCAATCGAAGGGCTTGGCTGGCCGGTGCTTGGACGAATGTTGACAAAGCGGCCGTTGATTTCGCCATAAAGGCTGGCATTCAGCCGTGCATTGAACGGCTTCACCGCGCTTCCACCCACAATCGTCTGTGTCATACCGTAGAAGGTGCGACCCGCTAGTGTCGTAGCCGGACCCAAGCCGAAGTATAGGAGCTTGTTGAGGGAGATGGCCTGGGCATACAAATTGAAGACCGGGTGTTCCGGAAGCTCGCTGAGAACACGCGGCTTCTTCCTTCCTTTTGTCCCCAAGCCACCGCCGATCGGCTTCTCATAGGTATCAACAAACTTTAGGTAGAAGCCCGCGCGCCACGATCCGTTGATCGACGCGACGGCGTCCGAGTTCCAGGTAACACGCCAGTTTTCCGTGGTCTTGTGACCCAGGTAGGCGAGACCCGCACCAAAGCCGTTCTGTGGAGCGAAGCTGGCGACGGCGATATGCACGGGCTGTCCGGTGAAGAGTTCCTCGGCACACGGAGCAATTTTGAAAGCCCCGCAACTCTCTTTCAGCCTGTCGACTTCGCCGGAAGGGTCAATCTTGGGCGGGGCGGGAGGCCGCTGAGGGAGATTCTCCTGAGCTCGAGCTGATCCGGCTGCCAACAAAAGAACGGTCAACACTATGCGACGCACAAAGCCTCCTTCACCGACTTTTCCGCTTACCCCGCCTACTCTTTGTCTTACCCTTGCCCTTGCTCTTCGCGGCTTTCGCGCGTTTCCTGGTTTTCCTGGGCGGAGCGACTCTTCGTGGCTTTTCAGCGCCCTGTGGATGCAAGAGGGCCGTCATCTTTTTCAAGTATTCGCTGGCCTGAAGCTCGGTTTTGATCTTGGTGATGTCAGTAAGTTCTTGTCCGGGCTTCAAGAGTAACTTCTCGATTTCGTGGAAATGCTTGATTTGATGTTCGATCAGGCTGGAGATGAATCGGCCATGATCGTAGGCGCTCTTTGGCGTTTTGGGGACCTTGGCAACCAACTTATATTTTTTTTCCATATTTTTCCTCACACGTCAAAAACCCAGCAATCATCATCCGGCCGCAAGATGTCGGTCAGTGGCGCGAGAAAATTGTTGGAATTCTTCTCGCGGGACGTGCGCTGATCGTAATTCTTCAAGAAGAAGTTCGTGACCGTGCCGGGAATGCAAGCGTGTTCGAAAATGCGACCGTTCGGATCTTCCGTACCCGGCACCACGGTGCCCCGGGGAATATAGGGCGAGACAAGAATGGCCGGCACGCGCACGCCAAGACGGTCAAAGTTGAACGGCGCTGCTGTTCCCGTTTTATCTGCCGGGGCACTCTTACCGTCCGCTTCACAAGCCGGGGGCACGACGTGGTCGTAGATTCCGCCGTGCTCGTCATAGACGACCAGCATCGCGGTCGTTTCCCAAAGCTCTTGTTTTGTGCGGATGGCGTTGTAAGTGTTGGCGATGAATCTTTCGCCCTCTTGCACGTTGTGATCGGGGTGCTGGTCTGAAGCAAGAATCTGGCCGCCGCCCGGCCCCGGATGATCGTTGTAACATGGCTCGATAAAGCTGTATTCGGGGAGAGTGTTGCCCTTGCAATCGCCGATGAATTGGCTGTAGCTGCCAAAGATCCGCGGCTGGTTTTTCAGGAGGTTCACAATCTCCATCGTCGAGCTCTGCTGGTCGTAGTAGTAAATCTTGGCCGTGTGGCCAGCCTGCACCATGCGCTCGTAAATACTCTGAATCGGGTCCTGAATGTAGAACAGGTTCATATCCACGTTGCCGAAGGAAGTGCCGTAATGCGCGAACGCACGATTGCAGATGGTCGGTCCGGGTATCGAGGAAAACCAGCCGTTGAAGACGGCATACTCCGTCGCGAGCCTAGTGAGCACCGGCAGCCTCTCCGGAGGAAAATACGACATGATGGCGTGGGAAGCATTGATGCCGGTGCCCTGCGTGGCGTAGCTCTTGATGAACCCCTGCATATTTGCGACGCGGCCGGGCCTCGGAGGCGTGCCGCCGAATATCTGGAGGTCGACGCCGGGAAAGTGGTGATCGGGGTCATGATCCAGCTGGCCCTGAAATTTCGCATTCGGCTGCACGGGAACCATGGTGCCGTTCATGTCGGGATTGGATTCATTGCCCGTCAAGCCATTGATTTTCGGATATTTCTTCATCAAGCCGCCCAGCATGTGGTCGAAGGAGCGGTTCTCCATCATGAGGACGACGATGTGTTTGAGGTTATCTAGTCCGGCTGGTGGCATATACACCCCCAATGGCGTTGCGGAAATGGGCTAGCTTTGTAAGATTGGTGAGGCTTAGGCGAAAATCGTATCACTCTGTTTGGTCATGTGTCTAGAAAACGCGGCCAAAGGGCCGTCTCGCCGGTGCAATGTTCGGGAAAAAGCCGCAGCGGTTCTGCCCGTGGCTTGCCTTCACCTCAAGAGCTGGATGTGGTCGCGCTTTGTGCCCTCGCGCTCAGGATCTCCACGGCGCGCTGAAGAAGGCTTTCGAATTCGCACGGTTCGACGCGCATGCGCGAATCAATTTCTTCGGGAAGATCCCGCTGAGATGCAAAATTGTTTCCTGATGGCTTCGTTGTCTTGTCGCTCAAATTCATGGATGCCTGACTCTCCGGGGAAGCGGTTCCCTCACAAGTGGTGATCTTGTGTGCGAAATCGTTTCACCAAGAATGACCGCCTCAACAGCCCTCGAGCAGTCCCACCCCGTTCCAGAGTTTCCCGCGCATCGACTACGAGCCGGCGTACAACTGGAAGGGGGCCCAGTAGAAGGGCTTCCTGAAGACGGAGTCAGGGTCGGCGGAACGCAGGAGCCCGAGTTTGGCTTCGCGCAGGGCCGCGGCGGGGTCCTTGCCCTGAAATAGTTCGCGGTAAAACGCATCCATTAACTGCGGAGTGGAGGCATCGCTCACTTCCCAGAGCGCGCCAATGACGTTGTGGGCACCGGCGCGGAGGAAGGCCCAGGAGAGACCCACCAGACCCTCGCCGGAATAGGCGCGTGTTCCGGCACCGTTGCAGGCAGAGATGGTCACGAGACTGGCGTTCAAGCGGTGCTGGACGATATCGCGAGCGTAAAGCTTGTACGAGTCACCTTCCAGGCTGAGAATCACGGCGGACTCGAGGGGACGGATGTGGCTGGCGGTTCCATGGGTAACAAAGTGGAGATAGGAATACTGCTCGGGATTGCTTTTGAGGAATGCCGTGGGAGTGGCGCTGCTTCCTTCCAGGACTCTCGTTTGCGCTCCGGGGAAATATTTTCTGACCTGCTTCATTTCCTCGGCGGCTTGCGGGAGCGGGGCAAAGGGAGGGTTGGGAGGCTTGGTATCGCCGACGAGGAAAAGAGTCTTGTCACTGGGCGTAGGCCGATTGGCGGACGCGGCCAGCATGGTGAGCGAACTACCCGTCGTCAAAGTAACATCCTCGATCCAGAAGTGCGGCTGCGGATCGGGCACGACCAAGGTTTCAAAGTTCAACCCGTAGAGACCCTCCGACGGCAAGACAATGACTCGTGAGCCGGGAGGAATCAGCTTCTTGGCCGGCTCGACCAGCATGGCGTATAGCCTTTTCCCTTCGGTGCTGCCGTCGTCTTGCACGTCGCGCATCCTCAGAAGCGCTTTGCGATACTCTGAAACCACAGGCTCAATCACCGAAGCCGAGGGCAGTTTGAAATAGCTCATCTTCGCGGGAGTGATAACCCAAAGATAGGATTGTTCGTGTCCGACCCAATAGAAGAGCAGCGAGGCATTTAGTTTCCGCGCAGTCTGCTGCGGATCAAACTTGCTGGGCGCGCTTAGGTCGTCGGCCGCCGTGGATGCCAAACCTTCCGTTAGAGTTCTCGCACGGCTCAATTCAGCAATGTTTAACGCGTCGTTCGATCGGCCGTGGGCAACCAGGAAATCAACATAATCGTCGTAGAATTCGATTGCGCTCGAAAGAAACGTCAGGCGAAATTCATCGCGATTCAGAGACTGTCTCACCGCTTCGACCGTGCCAATCGCTTCCCGGTATTCTCTCTGCGCTTGAACCGACTTCCCCGCTTTGTCGGACGTCTTAGCCAATCGCGCTTGCGCCTCCCAGACAAGAGGCTTATCTGCCTTTGGGCTTTGGATGACTACGCGAAAAAGCCGCTCAGCATCAAGGAAATGGCCCCGGAACGCTCGAATCCGAGCCTGCAGAAGCTGTGAGTTCAGCGTGCCGGACTTGTCAGAGCCATTCCTTTCAATCTCCAAAGCTTCATTTGTGTATCGTTCGGCAAGGTCCACGCGGCCTAATTGCATTTCGACGGCGGACAGATCATTAAGACACTTGGTGAGTATGCTCTTCTCGTCCAGACCCCCGGCAATTTTCAGGGCTTGCTCAAGAATTGCCCGCGCAGATTCGTAATCGTGCATTGAGTAGTGAGAATTGGCCACCCCGGCGAGCCAGTAGGCCTGAGTCGCTGGGATTTTGCGTAGCGCCGAATCCTCCGCTGCTTCCTTGTAGAGAGACATGGCATTTTCGAAATCCCCTAAGTCGAAATAGTTCCAACCCATGTTTCCAAGGATCACCCCCACCGTGTCTTTCATTCCCAGCGAGCGAGAGAGTTTCAACGCCGACTGGTTCCAGTCGACGGCTTCGTCGAAATGTCCCTGTTTCGTCGCGACAAGGCCCAGATTTCCCAGAGCGTTCGCTTCCTGGACCTGATCCTTTTCTCTTCGGGCGAGTAGAAGCCCACGGTGAAAGGTTTCTTGGGCAGCCGGATATCTTACTTCTTCCACTTCAAGCGCGCCTCGATTATTCAGGATCTCTCCCATGATTCGTGGTTGATAGGAGGAAGCCAGCCGTTCTGCTTCTATGAATTTTTTCTCTGAGTCTTCAAACTGTTGAGCGTACCTGTAAGCCACACCTTCGACCATAGCCTTGCGCGCCGCTATGCCCGTCGAGGCCAATACAGGAGGGAGATCTTCATTGAGGACTACTAAGGCTTCTTTGTATTCCCTGCGGAAAACAAGAAATTGTGCCTTCAGGACACGAAAGCGCCAAGCCCATTCTTCATTCTTGGACCCGTATTCTTCGGATGCCCGATCTATGTCGGCCCTGGCAGCGTCCAGTTCGCCATGTCGAATCTCTTGGACAATATGGTCATAAACGGCTTGCGGCCCTGCAACGGAATGGCAGGCCCAAATATAGAAGCAGGATAAGAACTGGCAAAGTAAAATTAGGTTCCGCTGGGTGTGGGCGGCATGGGCTGGCCGTTGGTGGTGCACTCGACGACGGTGCCGTTGGCTGCCTGAGGGGACCCCAGCTTGAGGCGCAGCATCGTCAGCGTGCGCGTACCAAAGGCGGCGAAGACCTCCGCGAAAGAGATTTCTCCAAAATGATCGATCTTCAGGATGTGGCCCTCCTTGTGAAGGCCAGGAAACTGGACGTTGATATCTTCCGCAAGCGAGCACAAGGCGACCCCGTCAGTGGTGACGGATATTTTGTCTGGTTTCTTGTCTTTTGCAAGCCTATCGCGCAGGGTAGCGAAAGTCCTGCATTCGACCATCAAGTCGTGGCGCAGAGTAACCGTCACGGCGTGACCGGCAATCTTCAGGCCTTCGAACGTGCTTCCGAGGGCGATGAAGTGGCCCTCCCGCTCCCCAACGTGATGCTCCGAGGTCAGTCGCGCAACGATGCGGTCGGCGGTTATGAAGTCCAGAATATTGAGGCCCTCAATGACGGCGGTGGCGTGCGTGGTGACGATCTCATCGTTCTGCCAACTGCCGGAGACGTGGCTAGAGGCGGCAGTGAAGCGCACGAGACCATCGACGCGGAAGTTTTCCACGCGCGAGTGGGCGTGGCCTCCGATCGTCGGCAGCGACACAGACGCCTGCGCCGCAATCGGGTAAAGAACCGGCCGATGAAAAGTGCCGCTGAAGGCGTGCGCCTCAGCATGAAAGTGGAACGGGATGCGCTGCTTCGATTCGTTCGCACTCGCCGTTTTCGTGGTCTTAGTGGTCTTCTTGGAGCGCTTCGCGGGCATGGACGTCACCTCGATTATCTAATTCGGAGGCTAATAATCTTTCATCTACGGGAGAAACTCAATAGCAAAGCTGAGACGCAGGACTTCGTCCTGGGCAGGCTGTCCCTTGGACCCCGGCTCGCCGGTGAAGACCAGCGTGTATTGCCCGGGCTTGACCAGACTTGCTGGAACCACCAAATTCAGTTCCTTGTTGGTGAACGATCCCGGGACCCGGACCTGCAGCACGGACCGGCCAGACCGATCCTGAAGCCGGCAAAGGTAGGCGTCAAAAGATGTCTTAGGGGTGAAGTCGAATTTGAGCGGAAGGCTCTCGTTTGGGCGAACAGAAAGCTTTATTTCTTCGCTGCCGCGTGTGACTGCCATTTTTGGCGCATGAGAGGAAACAAATAGCTGCGCCGCACCGGAAGCGGCTTCTTCCCTCGCTTGAGGAATGGTGACCGTATTCTGATAAGCGATGATCAGCAGCAGAGCCGCGAGCGCCGGTATCGCCGTATTGGGCTGGAACCAGCGCAGCCATCCGCCAAGCGCCGGAACGGAATCTGACGCGAGCTGGTTGGCCTTCTCTTGCCGCCAGACTTGGCGCGTCGTGTCGGCAAACGTAGCCAGCGCCTTCAGATCGATGGCACATTCCGCGCATTCGAAATAATGTTCTTCGTATTCCTCCCGCTGGATCTGGGAGAGTTCGCCGAGCACATACTTTACTGCCGCTTGCAGTTGTATTGCCTCGTTGTGATCCATATTTGCCATCCGAAGGGTAGTGCAGGGGGGCACTAGAACGTTTCACTGTTTTCCCAGGCCAGCCGCCTGTTTGGCCATCCCCCTCTGGCCTTTCTCATAGAGGGCCTTGAACTTATCCTTGGCGCGGTGGACTAGCACCCTCAGGTACTCGCGATCGACCCCCAGTTCCCGGCATATCATGTCCTTCTCCTTATCTTCTAAGAAGATAGCGCGAAGAAGCGCGCGGTCCCGTTTTGGCATTCCGTCGAGGATCCGCCGCACATGCTCCCCGGATTGTTTGGTGACCAGCATGCCCTCCAGATCCAATGTTTTGTCCGGTATATCCTGGTGCGCGTCCTCCATCGGCTGGCTCTTAGCGGAAGATCTGTAGTACTCCAGTAAGATGTTGTTACAAATGGAGTTAACGAAAGCTCCGAAGCGCTCCGGCTGGCGCACACCGCCGTCTTTGCGCACGACGCCAATGACTCGAATAAAAGTCTCCTGCTGCAAGTCTTCTACTTTGTCTGGGGGAATTCTCCTGGACCGGAGCTTGATACGCAGGAGTTGCTCAAAATAAGCGACAAAGTGTTGCTCGGTCGACGGGTCCCCCTCCCGCAGCCGTTCCACATACGCTTGGCTAAAAGTGAAGAACTCCACGCTGGCCTCGGATTCTTGGCGGAGGAGTATAGCGTCGCACCCCCTGTTGGGGCAATGAGACTTATGATTCATCAACATTCCGCTGAAACGGATTCGCGGACAGATGCACTACTCGTTTGTAGGAACCCCCGTAGGCTCGGGAGTCCTTATCCGTGGGGAACCCTCCCCGGTCCCCATGTGCCCCAGTGGGCGCATTCTGGCCCGCCCTGAACGGGCGAGGATGCGCCTCCCCTCTCCGAAGGGTGGGCCAATTGATGGGAGGAACTTTGACAAGTCCGGCGAGTTACGTAGGCAGTACAAAAAATGCCGCTCATCACTTCCCCCAACCTACCGAGCTAAGATCGCAGCCGCCGGCGACCACCGGGAGATCGGGTGTTCCCCCGGTGACTGCCCTGAGTGTGGAATTTGTCGCCAAGCCCCAGGAAGCTCACCGAGTGCAAGGGGCGATTCCGGCCGCCATTGCCGGGGCGCTGAAGGATGTAACCGGATTCGCCGGATGCCTGGTAATGATTGCAGATCAGGAAGCCCGGCTGGTAACCGTGGTCACGCTCTGGTGCGGGGATGATCGGGTGCAACGATGCGGCGAAAACGTCCCCTGGGTGCGCGCGCTGTTGGCGCCGTATCTGGATCGCTGCCTGCGGGTGCAAACCATGGTCGCGCACGTGCCGTTGTTGCCAGCGATTCGGCCGGAAACAATTGCGGCCCGTGAGTGCTCGGTGATAGAGGACCTTCTTTGCGAAGATGAAACCGTTTGTGTGGCGTAGTTCTTATGGTTAAAGAAAGATTCGGAGAAGAATGAGATCGATCGTGGAGTTAAATCAACGGGCCGGGGTGGAATGGATACGATGCTTGCGAAACGAAACTGCCGGATGGGTTCTTGTGGTGGCTCCGCGATTACTGCATTGGATCACCAGGCTCTTTGCCTGAAACACTTCCTGCTGTGTTGTTATGAAAGGCTTGAGGGCCTTGATCCGCGGGGCCGCAAGTTCAGCGCTGAACCCGTCGACGTGGTCTCCATGCGCGCTTTCGTTGAGGAATGCTCGCGCAAGGCGCTCGACGTCAGCCTGCAATCTAAGAACTTGAACAATCTTGAGCGCGGACGTTTGCTGGATATTTTGCTCTGGGCAGGTGAACTGTTCCTCTTGTTGCGAGCCCCATGCCTAACACTCGCCCAATCGCTAGCTTCCTGTGAAGGGCAGCTTGCGGTCCGCGCGGCTTCTCAGAGTTTCTGAGTTTCGCAATTCTCCGATTTCCATTTACCTTTTTCTCGGCGGTGTGCCGTCCGAACGGCAAAGGGTGCGCCATTAATCGTTGTCGGACGGGCGCACGGAGCTGCGGGCGCGGCCAAGCAGTCGAGCTGCCCATTCAGCCCAAGGCGCGGCTTCGAACTCTGCCAGGTAGGAATACGCCACCGGTACCACCAACAAGGTGAGCAGCAAACAAAGTGTCTGTCCGCCGATAATCGTTACCGCGATCGAGGCGCGCTGCTCCGAACCTGCCCCGATGCCGATGGCCACCGGAATCAGCCCCGCGATGATGGAAAGCGTAGTCATCAGGATGGGCCGCAGGCGCACGCGATTCGCCTCCATGATCGCCTCGCGCACCGGCATCCCTTGGGTCCGCAGTCGATTGGTGTAATCCACTTGTAAGATGCCGTTCTTTTTCACGATACCGAGCAGCAGGAACATTCCCAAGGCGCTCCACAGGCTCAGGGCGCGTCCGGTGATCCACAACGAGAAGAGCGCGAACGGCACGCTCAGCGGAAGCGTCAGCATGATGATGAAGGGATAGGTGAAACTCTCGAACTGTGCCGCCAGCACCATGTACATGAAGATAGAGGCCAGCAACATCGCTAGCAGGAGATTCCAGGTGGTCTCCTCCAGGACTTTCACCTGTCCGGAAAATAAGTAGGAGTACCCGGCGGGCAAACCGACTTCCTTGATGGACTGCACGGTGTGCGCGGCAGCCAGGTCCAGCGGATAGCCGGTAGCTACGTTAGCGTAGACGCTGACTTGAAATTCGCGATTGTAACGCTGGAGGGACGCAGGGCCGGCGCCGCGCCCGATGGTGGCGACATTTTCCAGACGCACCTGCCCAAGTTTCGTTGAGGGAACCATCATGCGAGCGAGAACATCGGGATTGTCCCGCTGCTCGGGCAACAATTGCATGGTGACCGGATACTGTTCCGAGCCCTCTTTAAACCGGGTAATCTCGTCCTCGCCGGAATAGAACAGTCTAACGGCATCGCTGACGTCGGTCATGCGCACGCCGATATCCGCAGCGCGCTGCCGATCCACCTTCACCTGCAACTCCGGAGTATTCAGGTTGAGGCTGGGGTTGACGTCCACCAGGTCGGGATACTTCATCATCCGGCTGGCGGCTTGCTTGCTGAGCTCCGCCAGTTGCACGAGCTCCGGACCGCGAATTACCGCGGCAATGGGAAAATAAATTTCACCGCCCAGAACGGAAGGCAGGCGTACGTTGTAGGTCATGTTTCGGTAGCTCGAAAGAATTCCACGAACGGCGGTGGCCATCTGCGCGTGCGTGCGGTTTCGCTCGCTGCGCGGCACCAGCACGATGAAAAAGTGGGCGTGATTGGTCGGCCCGTGCGTAAACGATTGGACCAGGGCCACCTCCGGCAGGGCAATGATGCGCTCGGCCATGTCCTCGGCGAGCTTGGTGGTTTTGTCGAGCGAGGTGCCTTCGGGAAGCGTGTAGGAACTGATCAATTCGGATTGGTCGTCGGCGGGAATCCAGTCGCGTCCCACCAGATGATAGAAACCGAATGTGGAAAAAAAAGTCGCCACACAAATCAGGATAATCACGCGCCGGTGCGACAGGGACCAATCTAACATCCTCAGATAACGCACTTCGACCGAGTGCAGGAAACCCTGAGTGTGCGCTTTCTTTTCTGCGCCCCCCAACTTGAGGAAACGCGAACTCAACATCGGCGTCAGCGTGAAGGCCACCAACAGTGAGACGAGAATGGCCATGGCCATGGTCCATCCGAAAGAATTGACGTACTTGCGGGCGTATCCGGTCATGAACGCGATGGGCAGGAAGATGATCACCAAGGAGAGTGTGGTGGCCATCACCGCCAGCCCAATTTCCTTGGTGGCCTCGACCGCGGCAAGAACGCGGTCTCTTCCCTTTTCGTCCATGAATCTAAAAATGTTTTCGAGGACAATGATGGCATCGTCGATGACGATTCCTACAGCGAGGGTCAGCGCCAGGAGCGTTATATTGTTGAGAGAGAAGTCCATGCCCCGCATCAAAGTGAAAGTAGCAATGATGGAAGCGGGGATGGCCACCGCAGCGATCAGCACCGCACGCCAGTTGCGAATGAAGAGCCAAACGACCATGCTCGCGAGAACGCTGCCCAGAATCAGGTGCTCGATCAGCGAATGCACGGAAGCTTTGATGAAATCGGAAATGTCGTGGACTACTTGGAGTTGAATGCCAGGAGGCATCTGCGCGCGCAAATCATCAAGCTTGCTCCTCACGTCGTCCGCAACGCGTACGGTGTTGGCGCCGGATTGGCGGAGAACCTGAATGGCCACGACGTCTTGTGCCGCCGTGCCCTTCCGAAAGAGTGCCGACCAAGTGCGCAGTTCCTGGGCGCCATCCTCGACTCGCGCCACATCGCGGATGCGCACGGGCGTGCCTCCGCGCGTCCCGAGCACGATCTCGCCGAATTGCTCCGCGGAAGTCACCCGCCCCAGAGTGCGCAGCCCCAGTTCCTGAGGGCCGGTGATCATGCGCCCGCCCGGCGCTTCAATGTTTTCGCGCTGCAGCGCCTCGCGCACGTCCAGGACCGTGAAGTTGTGAGCGGTGAGCTTTTGCGCGTCCAGGAGGACGCGAATTTGCCGCTCTTGCCCTCCGTTAAGCTCGACACTGCCGACTCCGTCCACCGTTTGAACGACGCGGCGCACTTGCTTGTCGGCGATCTCCGTCAGCTCGCGGCGGCTCATGGGGCCGCTCACGAGGAGTGTCATGATGGGATCAGACTGCGGGTCCTGCTTTGTGATGATTGGCGGAAGAGTGTCGCGTGGCAGCCGATCAATGGCTCCCGCAACTTTTTCTCGGATGTCCTGAGCGGCACCTTCGATGTCGCGCTCGAGCACAAATGTACAGGTGATATAGGCAAAACCTTCGAAGGAATAAACGCTGATCTCATCGATGCCACTGACCGAGGAGATGGCATCCTCGAGTGGCAAGACGACTCCGGTGACAACTTCTTCGGGAGTTGCCCCGGGCAGCCGTACTTCCACGTTTACCGTGGCGGGGTCCGCTTTGGGAAAAAGGTCGACGGCCAGCCCGCGGTAGGAAAACACACCCAGCGTCACGAGAAACGCAATCAGCATCACCGTGAAGACGGGATACTTTACGCAGGTTTCGGCGAGCTTCATCGCTTTATCGCTTCAACCACGGACGCGCGTGAGCTTCACACCCGGATTACTTCGCTGCCGGCGTGGTCCCTTCAGCCTGTTCTCGCACGACGGAGCCCTCGTGCAAATCGCCGGAAATGGCCACGGCAACCCGGTCACCCGGCTTCAACCCCTCGGCCACTTCAAAACGCCGCCCCCGCTCATCTTCCGTCTGGCCGGCGGGGCGAATCTGCCGCTCCGAGACGCGATTACCGTTCAGCAGAAAGACTTTGTAGACGCCGTAGCGATAGTTTACGGCTCTCTCCGGCACAAAGATGGTTTTCTCTTCTTTCTCACTGGGGATAGAGGCTTCGAGAAAGAAGCCGGGTTTCAGGCGCCCATCGAGATTCACAAGGAGTGCTTCCGCTTCAAAGGTACGCGAATCCTGTGCCACCACCGGATTGATGCGGGAGATTTTTCCTTGAAAGGTTTCGCCGGGAAAAGCCTCCACGTGCAAATCGACCGTGGCTCCGTCTTTCACCCATCCGGCCCAGCGCTCCGGCACCGCCAGTCGCGCGCGCAAGCGGTCCGTGCGAACCAGCACCATTACCGGACTTTGGACGCGCAGGTATTCGCCGGGATGCACGTTTCGCGTCTTGATGGCGCCCGGAAATGGCGCGCGAATGGCCGCGTCAGCGAGCTTTTTTTCGGCCAGGTTCTCGCTGGCTTCGCTGGAAATCAGCAGCGCCTTCAGTCGATCCACTTCCTGCAGCGCAACATTGTAAGTCGCTTTCGTGCTCTGGAAGCGGCTTGCCGCTTCGTCGAGTTGCTGCTGCGAAATCAGGTTGTCCTTGAACATTTGCTGCGCGCGGCCGTACTTGTGATCCGCGTCAAAGAGATCGGCTTCCGCGCGCTGCACGGAGGCAAGTCTTTTTGGATCGGACGGCGGCGGATCGTTCGGTCCGATCCCCAGCTGCGCACGCACCTGCGTCACCAGGCCGCGCTGGCGGTCCACTTCGAATTGCAGCTCCTGCGGATCGATGGTGATGAGCGCCTGACCTTCTTTGACATTGTCGCCGACGTCGGCAAGCACTTCGGCCACTCGGCCATCCACCTGTGAACTCAAAATGCTTTCTTCAAACGCATAGAGGGAGCCCACCGTCTGGATGCGCCGCCGGGCGGTTTCCTCGGCAACGGTGTAGAAGTGCACCGGCGTGGGGTGAGCCGCGTCTCCCAACACGCTGGCCGTTTGCGTCTTGGAACACCCTGCGCCGAACACCGTGGCCAGCAGAACGAACGGGACGAGGCAGTCGTGCCCTCGCCGAAAATCCCGTTTTCGGTATATTTTCTGACGCACAGTGACTGCCGATCCCCCGTCCTTTTGTTTTGACGCACGACTATAGCCAAGCGTTTCGACTTATGCGCAACCCTAAAGATTGTACCAGCGCTCGGCAAGAATTTAGGTCACAAACTGGCCATCGCCTTCTTATTTCGCGGCATGCTGTGGCGGCGCACCACTCGACCCAATCAAGCAATACGTTGCGACACTCTATAGCTGTGGCTTACCCCGGCCCGAAGCCCTGGCTTGCGCCACTCGCGGGGTCATCCTGACCCTAACGGCCGGTCTTTCGCGGGCTCGCTCCTAGCGCATTCAAAGTGGTATAACTTCTCAGAATTTGAGGTTGAAGAATTCCGGAGCCGGCGTTGAGCACGGTCAGAGAAGTTACCTACGAAGTTCTGCGCAATTTAGGGATGACGGTGATCTTCGGGAATCCCGGCTCGACGGAACTGCCCTTTCTCCGCGACATGCCCTCTGATTTTCGATATGTCCTGGGACTCCACGAGCGATCTGCGGCCGGCATGGCGGTTGGATACGCCTTGGCGCGGGGAAAAGCCGCTTTCGCCAACCTGCACTCCGTCGCCAGTGCGGGCAATGGGCTCTCTGCCATCATCGATTCTGCCTACAGCCACGCACCGCTAGTGGTAACCACGGGGCAGCAGGATCGCCGCCAGGTATTGGCGGAACCGTTTCTTGTGAGCCGGGCCGTGGATGTCGTCAAGCCTTACGTGAAATGGGCCTGCGAACCGCTGCGGGCGGAAGACGTACCTGCCGCCATTGTGCGTGGACATCACCTCGCCATGCAGCCGCCCAGGGGGCCGGTATTTATTTCCATTCCCATGGACGACTGGACGCACGAATGCCGGTCCATGGATCCCCGCCAAGTGCACGGAACTGTCTTGGCCGATCCTGCGGCGCTCGATGCCGTTGTTCGCGCGCTCGATTCCAGCAGCAATCCCGCCATCGTCGCCGGCTCGCAGATTGAAGAAGACCAGGGTTGGAAGGAGGTTATCGAGCTCGCGGAACATCTCAACGCGGATGTTTATCAGGAACCTATTGCGCCGAGGGTGACGTTCCCGCGGAGGCATCCGCTCTTTCGGGGAAATCTCTTGCCCGCGCAGCAGCCGCTGGCAGATCAGCTGGCCACTTATGACACGATTGTGGTTCTGGGTGCGCCCATTTTTCTTTATTACGCCTACGTGCCCGGAAATCCGATTCAGCCGGGAACGAAACTTTTCCAGATCACCAATTCCCCGCTCGACGCTTCTGCCGCACTCGCCGGAACCAGCATGGTCGGCAATCTGGCTTGCGCGATGAAGTACATTCGCAGTCGTACCAAGAAAAGAAAAAGTAATCCGATTTCGCCCCAGTCTCCGCCGCCCGAACCCCCACCCGAATATCCCATTACTCCTGGCTTTCTTTTCAGCGTCCTGAACCGCGTCATGCCGAGCGATGCGGTCATCTGTGAAGAATGTCCGTCGTCAAAAGGGGATCTCGACCGGTATGTTCGCCTGGATCAGCCGGGCTCGTTCTACTCTGTGCGCACAGGAATTCTCGGCTTCGGTGTGCCTGCCTCCGTTGGTCTGCAACTTGCGCATCCGGAGAGGAGAGTGGTTTGCCCGGTCGGTGACGGCTCCATCCAGTACTCGATTCAAGCGCTTTGGAGCGCCGTGCAATACAACGCCGGGGTGATTTTTGTCGTGCTCCGTAATGCCGACTATTCCGCCTTGAAAGGGTTCTGCGATTTCACAAATGTCGGACGAAATGTTCCTGGCATGGACTTGCCTGGCATCAACATGGTGAAGCTCGCTCAGGGTTACGGCATGACGGCGCAGGAAGTCGACCGACCGGAAGACCTCGAGATCGCTCTGAGAGAGGCGTTCGAGTCGCCCGGACCGCGATTGATCAGCGTCAATGTTGCAAGAGGCGGACAGACTTGCATGGGGATGGATCAGTCCGTAAATCCGCCAAACTACGCCTGAGGGCGGGCCAGCCATTTCAGCCCGTTAGGCAGTCTGCCGTAAGACGGAACATTCATGGATGATCTCGTAAATCTGAACCGCCGGGAACTCCTCAAAACTACTACCGGGCTGCTGACCGGCTTGGTTGTCGCGGGAAGCCCCTTGGCCTTGGTCGCGCGGGGGCGTGCCTGGGCCGTCGATCTGACGGCCCTGACGAGCACCGAGGGCACCAAACTTATGGCCGTGGCACGCACGATTGTGCCGCACGACAAGCTGGATGATGCGGCCTATGCGATGGTTATCAAGGCCATCGACAGCGATGCAGGGAAAGACGAGAGCAATCGCAAGATGCTCAAAGAGGGTCTCGCTGCACTCGGCCCGGAATTCGCAGCCAGCTCGGAGAGCGACCGCGTTGCGGCTCTGAAGAAAATGGAATTCTCCGCATTTTTTCAAGCGATGCGGCTGAAGACGGTGCAGGTTCTCTATGCCACGCCCATGGCCTATGTCTACTTTGGTTACGAGGGCGAGGCATTCTCCAAAGGCGGGTATCTCCAGCGCGGATTCAACGATCTGCGCTGGTTGCCGGAAGTGCCTGTCGAGGACGGCGGGCCGCTGCCGGTCAGCTCATAGGTAGTGGAGAACTCCGACATGAGTCACATCGATCTTCATGACTCCGGCGCTGTGGTCATCATCGGCTCCGGTGCTGGAGGCGGCACGCTGGCGCATGAACTGACCCGCCGCGGCATCAGAGTCGTTTTACTGGAGGCCGGCAGGCGGCAATCTACGGAGACGTTTTCACAGGTGCCCGGAGAAGCCTTTGCTCAATTGACCTGGCTCGATCGACGCACGCAGAGCGGCAATTGGGGCGTCGCGCGGGACTTCCCGGCTCTGCCAGTGTGGCACTGCAAGACCGTGGGCGGCACCACGGTTCACTGGACCGCGTCTGCGCCGCGGCTTCAGCCCTGGGAACTTCGTGCAAGAACGACTTATGGAAATATTGGCGGCGCTTCGCTGATCGACTGGCCGATCTCCTACGAAGAACTCGAGAAGTATTATGAAATCGCGGAAAACCGTCTCGGCGTGACACGCCGCAATGGCGTTCCCGGCCTGCCTGCCTCGAACAATTTCAAGGTCATGTACGCGGGAGCGAAGAAGCTCGGCTACCAGCAGGTGCACACCGGCCACATGGCCATCAATTCGCGCGCCTTCGACGGGCGGGGCTACTGCATCCAACAAGGTTTTTGCGTGCAGGGCTGCAAGATGGGCGCGAAGTGGAGCACGCTTTACACGGAAATCCCGCGAGCCGAAGCGACCGGGAATCTAGACCTGCGGATCGAATCCATGGCCACAAAAATTGAACATGGCGCCGACGGCCGCGTCAACGCCGTCGTGTACCGGGATAATCATGGCAAAGAACAGCGACAACAGGCCCGCCTGGTCTGCGTGGCGGGCAACGCCATCGAGACGGCTCGTCTGCTGCTGCTTTCTGCTTCTTCGAAATTTCCGCAAGGTCTCGGCAACACTTCCGGCCAGGTGGGCCGCAACTATTGTCACCATATCACTGGCTTTGTCTGGGGGATCTTTGACAAGCCCGTCTATTCTTGGCGTGGAGCCACGCTGGCAGGAGTGGTCGAAGACGAAGTGCGCAACGATCCGCGCCGCGGTTTTGTCGGCGGATACCGCCTTGAACTCCTCACCCTGGATCTTCCGACGTTTCCCCTGGTGGGCTTGCCCTACGGATGGGGCCGGGATTTCGCCTCCATCATGGAAAGCTACAGGAATCTGGCCGGCATGTTCATCAATGGCGAGGATCTGCCCCGCTCCGACAACCGCGTCACGTTGAATTTCGCAGTGAAGGACGACCATGGTTTGCCGGTGGCCAATGTCCATGTCGACGAGCATGTGAACGACCAGGCCATGCGCAAACATGCGCAAGGACAAATGAGTAAGCTGTACGATGCCGTCGGGGCCAAGCGCATCGTCCTCGGCCCGACTCCTCCTGCCACCCATAATCTCTGCACCGCGCGCATGAGCGTCGCGCCGCGCGACGGCGTCACGAACGCCTGGGGCCAGACACACGATATCAAGAATCTGTTTATTTCCGACGGTAGTGTCTTAAGCAGTCCTGGCGCAGCGAATCCCACCTTAACCATTGTGGCGCTGGCGCTGCGACAGGCGGAGTACATCAGGCAGCAGATGAGAGCGCACCGCGTCTGATACTCAACCAACGATCTTCAAGTAAACGGGCAGGAATTGGTAATGCAATTCCCAGACCGTGTTTTGCCTTCTCAAGGCGCGCCCCCCTTGATCTGCGGACAAACGCACAGTAATTTGAGAGAAATTTGCACCACCATCATGGCCGCGAAAGAAGCAAAAAGAGAAACGGCCGAAGATTTCGCATCCCGAGCGAACAACGAGCCCCAAAGATCCTTATATTTTTCTGTTCGTGGGCATCCCTTATACCATGGGCTGGAAACGGCCTGCGGAAGAGCGGGCGTTCCTGTACCCAGTCTGCTGGTCCGAGCGCATGACGCATTCATTTTGCGGTCTGCCGGAAGTAACAAGCGCTTTCTCGGAGGGCAATGATGAAAATTGGGATGGTTGCAATTCTCACTTTCGCAACGACGATGGGCATGCAGGCCAAAGATGCGCCGGCATACGAAAAAGGCGTGCTGCTTCAGATGGATTCTTCATCTTGTGGTTACGCCGAAAAAGATGGCAAGACCATTGCCGGCGAAATCTTTGGAACCGACGGCCAGCACAAGAACACCAAGGTAGTCATGTGCCAGGAATACATATTGCAGGCGGAGCGGGTCAGCTATCGGATCAGGCCGAAAGACGACAAACATCCGGTGCTTCTGCCGGTGGGCGAAACCGCTCAATTCCGGATTCACAAGGACAAGCTAGTGCTTCGAGTTCCCGAAACCGACGGTAAGGAACGCGAATATTTTGTTCTTTCGATGACTCCTCGATCGGATGTCGCCGTGGCACGGAAACCGTTGCAGCGGGGAGAAGTTCGCTAGCCGCCGAAGGCCAAGCGCGAATCGCCCATAGCTGGAGTCCCCGATGTACTAGCCGAGTTCGGCACAAGTGCGGGATTGCAAGGATTCCCCATCCCCAACTCCCTTGAATCCCCCCACTTGGCTTGGGCTCTGGCATTCAGATTTGCCTTGTTTGCCCAATCCCGGGGACCTCCGCACTCCACCACCCCTTCCCCCGAAGTTGACGGTGCACTTGAGGGTTTTACCCTTGGTGCGCGAGCGATCACGTTTGACTTGTTCCGCCCCATGATCCTGCCGCAACATGAATCGCGGGGGATGGGCCAAAGCAGGCCCGGCGCATGGCATCCGTTCTTGAAATACAGAATCTTCAGGTCTCATATCGGTCACGCGAGGGTATCTTGTCGTCGGCGTTAGCCGGCGTCAGTTTTGATCTCATGCCCGGCGAGATCATCGGCGTCCTCGGCGAATCCGGATCAGGCAAGAGCACGCTCGCCGTATCGCTGGTGCGGCTGCTTCCCCGGAATGGGGAGATCATTCGCGGGGCTGTCCACTTTGAGGGGCAAGATCTTCTCCGGGCCACACCGGATGAACTGCAGCAAATCCGTGGCCGGTGCATTTCGCTGATTTTCCAGGAGCCCTCTCTGGCGCTCCATCCAACCCTGCGCGCGGGTGAACAGGTTCGTCAGGTGCTGGCGGCGCACAGCGCTCCGGGAAAAAGCGCGCTGAACGAGCGGACGCGTCAAGTTTTCGCACAACTCTTTCCTGAAGACGCGGACCGCATTTCGCGCTCCTATCCACACCAGCTGAGCGGAGGACAACGGCAACGCGTGCTCATCGCGCAAGCGATTGCCTGCGGTCCATCCGTTGTGATTGCTGATGAACCTACCGCATCGCTCGACTCCGCGACACAAATGGAACTCCTCGCCGTGTTTCGAACGCTCCGGGAAAGAATGGGTCTGGCAATGATCTTCATCACTCATAACCCAGCCCTGCTCTCCGGCTTTGCCGACCGTGTGCTGGTCCTCTATGGCGGCCAGGTTGTCGAATGTGGACCGGCTGCAACCGTGCTCGCGTCGCCCCGGCATCCCTACACCAAGGCTTTGTTCCAGTCCATTCCGGCGATATTCGAGGAGCGTGGGAGCGGTCGTAAGACGAAACTGCCGGTAATCCTTGGCGATTCAGCGCGCTCGTCCCTGCCCCGCGGTGGTTGTCCCTTCGAACCGAGGTGCACGGAAAGAATGAGCGTGTGCAGAGAGCGTGAGCCCTCATTGGTGAACTTGAGCGCGTCTCATGAGGTTTCGTGTTTCAAGTATGAAAGTTGAAGCATCAGCTGGCAGCCAAAACATGCCGCCACTCTTGAAGGTCGAAAATCTCGTGAAGTGCTATGCCCGGCGGAGTCTCGTTGGCAGGGGGGAAGAGTTGCTGGCTTTGAATGGAGTATCGTTCACGGTTTTCCCGGGAACCACGCTGGCGGTCGTCGGAGAATCGGGATCCGGCAAGAGTACGCTGGCGTCGTGCCTCGCCTGTCTGGAATCTCCTACGGCGGGAAACATTTGGTTTGAAGGAAAAGACATCGTCAAGGTCGAGGAACGCGTGCGTCGGCAACTTCGCCCGCAAATCCAGCTCATATTTCAAGATCCCGCAAGCTCCTTGAATCCCAGATGGAGCGTGCTCGAGATCCTCCTTGAGCCGCTGATTTTGCGGCGCAAATTCACTCGCGAAGAAATGAAGCAGTGCGCCAGTTCTCTGCTCGAACGAGTTGGTCTTTCGCCAGACTTTGTGGAGCGGCCTCCAACCGAGTTGAGCGGCGGTCAACGCCAAAGACTGGCCATTGCTCGAGCATTGGCACTCCAGCCGAAGCTCTTGATTCTGGATGAAGCGCTTTCGGCTCTCGATTGTTCGGTGCAGGCGCAAATCGCCAATCTCCTGAGGGAGCTGCAAAGCTCTCTGGGGATGACGTATTTGTTCATCACGCATGACCTGGCCATGGCTGTCTATCTTGCCGACGAGATCGCCGTGATGAGTCGCGGCCGAATCGTGGAGTTGGGCTCGGCAGAGCAAATATTGGACCAGCCCCAGCATGAAACTACTCGCCAGCTGCTCAGGGCTTTGCCCCGAATGACGCGCGCGCTGCCAGCGCCGGAGCAATGATGCGCTACCTGCTGCGCCGGCTAAGTCACGCTTTGTTTTTACTGGCCGGAGTGTCCATTCTCGCCTTCCTCTTCACGGCGTTGGCCCCGGGAACGTACTTCGACGAAATGCGCTTGAATCCGCAGATTGCGCCGGAGACGGTAACGGCGCTGCGTGCCCAATACGGTTTCGACAAGCCGCTGCCGGTCCGTTATGCATCCTGGCTCCGTTCAGTAATTCACGGCGAGATGGGATTCTCGTTTGCCTATAACGGTCCGGTAGCGCCGCTTCTGCTGGTACGCGCACGGAACACCCTGCTCCTGACAATTACCGCCACGCTGCTTGCCTGGGGGATTGCCCTACCACTCGGTGTATGGAGCGCGGACCGGCTCGGGCGCCTGCCGGACCGTTTGCTATCGTGGGCAACCGCAGGGCTGCTGGTTATTCCTGACCTGGCGGTTGCTCTGGGACTCTTAGTGCTTGCAGTGAGAAGTGGATGGTTTCCGACAGGAGGGATGGCTTCCGTCGATTTTGAAACGCTTTCACCCTTCAACAAGCTGCGCGATTTGGCGCTGCACATGATTCTGCCAGTGACGGCACTCGTGTTATCATCTCTGCCTCTGCTCGTCCGTCATGTGCGCGCAGCCGTGGCGGACGTGCTCAACGCTCCGTTTCTGTTGGCTGCCGTGGGGCATGGCATCCGCAAACGCACACTTCTATATCGATATGCACTTCCGGCGGCGGCGAATCCTTTGATCTCCCTCTTTGGTTTCAGCATCGGTGTATTGTTGAGCGGATCGCTGCTCATCGAAGTGGTGATGAGCTGGCCGGGACTCGGCCCGCTGTTACTGGAGGCCGTCCTGGCGCGTGATCTCTACGTAGTCGTCGGTGGAATCCTGGGTTCGACGCTTTTCTTGGTCGGAGGAAATTTATTGGCCGACTTGCTTCTTTACTGGGCTGATCCGCGGATCCGGACCGAGAGTGGCGCAAGATGAGAGTGCGGCGCACGTTCGCGAAATGGCTGGTGGTCCTTGGCGTGCTGCATGGGATGGTGGTCTGTGCGGGTTTTTTCGCACCCTACGATCCGGTCGAGCAGGACCGCCAAAGCCCGTATCTACCGCCCATGCGGCTTCATCTCCTAGATGCACACGGTCATCTCCACGTGCGGCCCTTTGTGTATGCGCTGAGATTGCGCGAAAGTTCGTTCGACCAATTTGAGGAAGACACCACGGAGCCTCATCCCGTGAAGTTCTTCCTGCGTGGGGCTCGTTACCGATTGTTGGGATTCCTGCCGCTCCGCATGCACTTTTTCGGCGGCGAGAACACGCGCATCTATCTTCTCGGTACCGATGCTTATGGCCGCGACCAGTTTTCGAGACTCCTCTTTGGTGGCCAGGTGTCGCTGTTCGCTGGCCTGCTGGGAGCGGGAGTTACGTTATTCATCGGCTGGTCGATCGGTGCGGTGGCGGGTTACTACGGCGGTTGGAGAGATAGCCTGCTCATGCGAGTCGCCGAGCTGTTTCTCGCCCTGCCTTGGTTGTATCTGCTCTTCGCCCTCCGCGCTTTCCTGCCCCTGGCGGTCAGCCCGCTGGAAGCCTTCTTTCTCATCACCGCGGTCCTGGGAGCAGTAGGCTGGGCCCGTCCGGCGCGACTCGTTCGTGGCGTCGTACTTAGTGCCAAAGAGCGCGACTTCGTTCGCGCCGCCCGAGGCTTCGGAGCATCAAATGGATACTTGCTCCGGCGCCATATTCTGCCGGAAACTTCCAGTGTGCTTTTGACACAAGCAGCGATTCTGATACCGCAATATGTCCTGGCGGAGATGACCCTTTCGTTTCTTGGTCTGGGCGTCCCCGAGCCGGTGCCAAGCTGGGGAAATCTTCTCTCCGGCTTGCAGCAATACAGCGTGCTGGTCTCTTATTGGTGGATGTATTTGCCCGCGCTGGCAATGGTTCCGTTCTTCCTAGGATACTTGGGCCTGGCGAGCTCGTTCGAGGAGCGAGGAGCGGTCTACAAGATAGAATCGAGAATCTGGGGAATGTAACGTGAAAAAAACGACAGCAAATTGCAAATGCTGTGGGATGCGCTCGATCGTGCTCCTGCTGCTTTTCGTGTTTGTCGGCCACCAGGCGATTGCCTTTCCTCAAGAGAAAATTGGAAAAGAAGAATTACTGGTGCTCCCGGGAGAAGTGGGCCGGGCAGGAGGGCGCCTGGTCGTATCGCTCCGCGGCGAACCGAAGACTTTGAATCCCTTGATCGCCGCTGATGCGCGATCCCGCGAAGTGATTGGCGTAATGCAGGCCGACCTCGTCCATATTAACCGCGCGACGCAACAAACGGAACCTGCACTGGCCAAGTCCTGGAAGATCTCGCCAGACGGCCTGTCGTACACAATCGTGCTCCGGCGGGGATTGAAATTTTCGGACGGGCAGCCGCTCGATGCGGATGATGTGCTCTTCACTTTTCGGGTCTATCTCGATGAAAATGTGCATGCCCCGCAACGAGATCTGTTGATGGTTGGCGGGAAACCGATCACCGTGCGCAAGGTAGACGAACATACCGTCGTTTTTCAATTGGCGAAGACTTACGGTGTGGGCGAAAGGCTGTTCGATGGCTTGGCGATTCTCCCCCGGCATCTCCTGGAAAAACGCTACGAGGAGGGGAAGCTGGGGCAGATCGGATCCTTGGCCACGGCCGCGGATCAATGGGCGGGACTCGGCCCGTTCCGGTTGAAGGAGTACGTCGCGGGGCAACGATTGGTCCTGGAGCGGAATCCTTACTATTGGAAATCGGATGCCCAGGGCGGTCGCCTGCCTTATCTGGATGAACTCGTGTTTCTATTCGTGCCAAACGCGGATGCCCAGGTCTTAAAGTTCCAATCGGGCGAAACCGATATGATCAGCCAGGTGGGGGCGGAGAATTTCTCCGTGTTATCGAAGCAGCAGCATGGTTATACGATGGTGGATGCCGGACCCGGCCTCGAGTACAACTTTCTTTTCTTCAATCTGAATGACTCCATCGAAAAAACATCGCCGGATATCCAGCGGAAGCAAAAATGGTTCCGCGAGGTGAACTTCCGGCAGGCAGTTTCCGCTGCGGTGGACCGCGAAGCCATCGTTCGGCTCGTTTACCAGGGACGCGGTGCCGCCCTGTGGGGCTTGGTCGCACCGGGCAATCGCCGATGGGGAAATGAGAAACTCCCCCATCCCGCGCGGTCGCTTGATCGCGCACGAACACTGCTCAAGGAGGCTGGTTTTTCCTGGAGCAATGGTCCTGACGGAGGATCAACGCTCCTGGATTCCGATGGAAAATCCGTCGAGTTCTCCATCCTCACGAGTTCTACGAACGCAGACCGCGCAAAGATGGCGGCGCTCATCCAGGACGACTTGAAGCAACTCGGGATGCGCGTCCAGGTAGTGCCGCTCGAGTCTCGTTCTCTCCTCGATCGGGTCACCCAGAGCAGGGACTACGATGCCTGTATCATGGGGATAGCCAGCTACGATGCGGACGCGAATTCCGATATCAGTGTCTGGCTATCGAGCGGCGGATTACACTTGTGGAGTCCCTCGCAGGCGCATCCCGCCACATCATGGGAAGCGGAAATTGATCGGTTGATCGAAGAACAAATGTCTGCGCGTACTTTCGAACAACGGAAGAAACTGTATGATCGCGCGCAAGAAATTCTTGCCGAGAATCAGCCCATGATTTTTCTCGCGAGCCCGAATATTCTTGCCGGCGCCAAAAACTCCATCGGCAATTTCCATCCCGCCGTTCTGGAACCCTACGTACTCTGGAATGTGGAGCAGCTCTATCTCAAGAACGGGATGGAGAATGCCACCCGATGAGCCCGGTGGTGACAAAAACCCGGAAGAAACCGCCGGCCGCCTGGAGCGACACGCGGCTCGTCAAAGCATGTCTCTCCGGCGATGAAGAAGCGTGGTCATTGCTCATTGATAAGTACAAGGCGCTGATCTATTCCATTCCCGTGAAGTACGGTTTGTCGCGTCAGGAAGCCGCCGACGTCTTTCAAGCGACCTGCACGGAGCTTCTCGTGCGGCTGCCCGAACTGCGCGAACCACGCGCGCTGCCCAAATGGTTGATGCAGGTAGCGCACCACGAAAGTTACCGGTGGAAGCGGCAAAGCCAGCGCACAGTGAGCCGCGATGCGGAGAGGGATTTACCGGAACCGACAACACCGGCCATCGCCGAGAGCCTCTTTCAGCAGACGCAGGAAGAGCAGATGCTGCGAGAGGCCATGACCGTGTTGACGCCGCAATGTCGCCGGCTCGTGGAGTTGCTGTTCTTTGAAACGCCGTCGCGGCCTTACACGGAAGTCGCGGCGGAACTTGGTCTGGCTGTGGGCTCCATTGGATTCACCCGCCAGAAATGCCTCGAACGGTTGCGGGTGCAACTCGACGAACTGGGTTTTAACTGATGCCGGCAACCCTCAGGAAAAATTCGCGGGATTCCCTCATCGCAAAATTGGGGCAACTCTCCGGCGATGCGGCCCGCCGCGGATTTTTTGCCCGACACAAGACGCTGATTCGCAAAGAGGTTGTCGAACAGCTCGCGCAGTTGGTCCTCGAGAGGGTCCGCGTGAGCACGCGCGAGGCGCTCCACCTTGCCGAAGCAGCCGTGCTCATCGCGAAAAAACTGAAGCGCAAAGAGTTCCTGGCGCTGGCCTTGCGCCAGAAGGCCAACGCCCTGTATTCCTCCGGGGACAATCGTGCCGCGGTCGAATATCACGAACAAGCTTTCCGGCTTTACGAATCGCAGGGGCATTGGAAAGAAGCGGCACGCACGTTGAGCACCTCCATCCAGCCGATGATCCTGCTGGGAGAGTACGACAAGGCGTTTCAGGCCGCGGAGCGTGCGCGAGAAATCTTTACCCGCCTGAACGATCCGTGGCGCTTGGCGCGGTTGGAAATCAACGTCGGCAACATCTATCACCGTCAAGACCGGTTCGAAGAATCGATTGCACACTACGAGCGTGCTTATGCCGACCTGATGCCATACAAAGACGCCGAAGGGATCGCCGTGGTCCTTAGCAATATGGCCGTTTGTCTGATCAGCCTCAACGATTTCCAGCGGGCCCTGGCAACCTATCAGGGGGCTCGTTCCTTCTGCCAGCAGAACAACATGCCCCTGCTGGTGGCCCAGGCCGATTACAACATTGCGTATCTCTATTACCTGCGCGGCGAGTACAGCCGCGCCATCGAGGCGCTCTATGCTGCGCGGCGCGCCTGCGAAGCCACTGGCGATGCCTATCACTTCGCGTTATGCCATTTGGATCTTTCCGACATCTATCTCGAGCTGAACCTTAGCGAAGAAGCCCGGGAAATAGCGCATGAAGGATTCCTCCGGTTCGAGAAGCTCGGGATGGGCTATGAGGCCGCCAAGACGCTGGCGAACGAAGCCACGGCCTATGGCCAACAAGGGAAGACGGTCCAAGCTCTGGAGCGCTTTGCAAAAGCGCGAGACATGTTTGGACGGGAGAAAAATCTCGTTTGGCCCTGGCTCATCGATTTGTACCAAGGCTTGCTGCTCTTCCACGAAGGACGTTACTTTGAAGCCCGGCGGCTGTGTGTTGCCGCCGCTGCTTTTTTCGATCAATCGGCGCTCTCCGGGAAAGCCGTACTCGTGCACCTGCTGCTCGCGCGCATTGCTCTGCAGGTGGGGGACTCGGCGGAAGCACAAAAGGAGACAAACGAATCGCTCGCGCGGCTGACTGGCCTTCAGACTCCAGTGCTTGCCTATCAAGCGCACTTACTCGAAGGACAGATCGCGCAAGCTCGCGACGACCGCGCGGCGGCGCACCAGGCCTACCTGGAAGCAAGGAAAGCGCTGGAAGCCCTGCGCAGCCGATTGCAAGGCGAAGAACTGAAGATCTCTTTTGTCAAGAATAGAATGCAGGTCTACGAAGCGCTGGTGGATTTGTACATTGCGGGAGATGGAACGGAGACCTCCACCGAAGAAGCGCTCGCCTGCATGGAAGCTGCGAAATCGCGCAGCATGATCGAAATGATATTTCAAAGCGGACAGAGTCTTCCGCTGGGTGAAGCGGGCCAGAGCGACCTCGTCCGCAGAATAAGAGACCTGCGCGAGGAACTCAACTGGTACTACCACCGTATCGAACTCGAGCAGCTTCGTCCCGAAGAAAAATCCCACCAAAGACTCGGGAGTTTGCGGGAAAAGGCTCAATTGCAGGAGAAAGAACTGATGCGAACGCTGCGCGAGCTCCCGGCGCACGAGCGGGAGAACGCCACGCTGGAAGCTCCCGCGGACTTTTCCCTCGCAAAGCTTCAAGCCCATCTTCCGCAGGACACCACCCTGGTCGAATACTTTTCGGCTGGCGAACGCCTCGTAGCCGCGGTCATTACCCGCAAGGATATCCAGATTCTGCCCGTGACCGTACTGTCCCGGGTTGCTCATTTTCTGCAATTGCTGCGATTTCAACTCTCCAAGTTTCGCATGGGCAACGAATATGTCCGGCGATTTGCAGAACCGCTTTTGAGTGCCACCCATAGCCATCTGGAAACTCTCTACAGCGAACTCATCGCACCCCTGAGACCATTTTTCGAGGGAAGGCACCTCATTGTGGTGCCCCACGGGCTCCTCCATTTTTTGCCATTCCATGCTCTGAGAAATGGAGAACAGTATCTTTGCGATGCCTTCACGGTTTCCTACGCTCCCAGTGCGACGGTTTTCTCCTGGTGTCAGGAGAAACCGGCAAGCGCAAACCTGAGTTCGCTCGTTTTTGGAATCGCCGACGAGCGAGCGCCGCAGATCCTCGAGGAAGCCCAGTCCGTGGCGGCGCTCCTGCCAAAATCTTCGCTCCACGTTGGAGACCGTGCAACGTCCTCGGTGCTTCGCGAAGAAGGTCCGCAGAGCGGCCTTCTTCATCTCGCTACTCACGGCATCTACCGGCAGGACAACCCGATGTTTTCGGGCATCCGGCTAGGCGATGGGTACCTGAATCTGTATGACCTCTACCAGATGCGTTTGGACGCCCGGTTGGTGACTCTGAGCGGCTGCGCCACAGGCATGAACTTCGTCGCAGCCGGCGACGAATTGCTCGGACTTCAGCGAGGCCTTTTCTGTGCCGGAGCGACAACACTGCTGCTATCGTTGTGGGACGTACACGATCAAAGCACTTCGCAATTAATGCAATTTTTCTATCGGGATTTCTTGCGCACCGGCAACATGGCAGGCGCACTCCAGCACGCCATGCAAGAACTTCGGCGCGAGAATCCCCATCCCTACTTCTGGGCACCCTTCGTCCTGGTCGGCAAACTCTCTGATTCTACAAGGCTTACCTAATCGCTAAGACTCATATATTTCTTGGCCCTCTGCCTGCCCTTATGCCATGAGGATGCCAGACCGTCCCATTCACCGGGGATCGCTCGGGACGCGGAAAGAAATTTGGGGGAAGAGTATGGAACACTTTGCGACCGAGAAGTGGATCGATTTCGTGAATCAGGCAGTGGACACCAACGAGAAGCAGTTGATGGAGCGCCACCTCCAGCAAGGCTGCAAACGGTGTAGAAAGACAGTTTCGCTGTGGCAGAAAGTTCGGCAATCAGCGGCTTCGGAAGCGAACTACCAGCCTCCCGAGCACGCCGTGAGGCTCGCCAGGGCCGCCTTTGCGGAAGCCGGGTTGGCGGGTCAAAGAAAGGGAGCGGGCAGCCGCATCAAACTTCTCTTCGACAGCTTTCTTCAGCCGGCTTTCGAAGGAGCTCGATCGGCAGGCGCTGGCACAAGGCAGATGCTTTATCGCGCGGACCCATTTCAGATTGATATTCAGGTGGAGGCCGCGGCTGGCCGGAACCGCATCGTGGTTACCGGGCAGCTCCTGAACTTGAGCAATCCTGGAATCCTTGACCAAGGCACGAAAATCGCTCTTTCCAACATGCGCGGAAAAGTTGTGAATGCCATGACCAATCAGTTTGGCGAGTTTAGTGGAGAGATTGAGAACAGCGGAGACCTGCAGATGACGTTCGCAAACCCCAGCAGCCGGCCAATCGTGATTTCGCTCCGGGATGCGCTTGGTAGTCTGTCTGGGAACGACTGATGGCAACCGATTCATGCCCTTGCCGCACATCGCAGCCCTGGCACGAAGGTACCAAGGCCGCGGCCTTCAATGGCTCCGTCATGGGTATCGCCTCGACGACGGATTGGGACACCCCTTCTTCCTTTTCCAACTACGGCACCACGGACGCCTGGATCGCCGCCCCCGGCGACTACGTCATCAGCACCTTTCCTGGCGGAACCCATCCTAGCGCTTCTGGCACCTCGTTCAGCTCTCCGCTGGTCGCGGGCACGGCCCCGCTGCTCATCAGTGCAAAACCGTCGCTAAACCAAAAGCAGGCCGCCAGCGCTTTGTCACATGCGGTACGGCTCACGCCTGACCTCAATCATGGCCGCCTCGATGTGTACCAGGCCATCGCTGCGTGGCTGAATAACTCCAGCTCAAATTCCGGTTCGTGCTCCTTGTTCTGCTGGTAACTGCCGTGTCGAACAACGAAATTCCGCCGCCCACCATGAGTTCTTCATCCTCGCGTGCGCCGGACTTGCTTCGCATCAAGCAGCTCGAAGAACAGACTTCCGCGCTTCGTAAGTCGGTCATCTGCGCTTTCAACCAGCTTCTGGATTTAAAAGACCTAAATACCGGCGTGCACAGTACGCGGCTGGCGGAATGGGGCATGCGTGTCGGACGAGAACTGGGCCTGGAAGAAGCCGAGCTTCAGAATCTCGAAGTTGCCGCGCTCCTGCACGACATTGGTAAAGTTGGCATCCCGGATTCCGTCCTCCTCAAGCCTGAGAGTCTGGACGCGGAAGAATACGCACTCATGAGAAAACACTCCGAGTACGGCTGGGCTGTCCTGCGCATGCTTCCAGGCTTCGAGCGCGCCGCTCTTGATATTCTCCATCATCACGAATCTTTCAACGGAAAGGGATACCCGGCGGGACTAAAGAACACTGAGATTCCCGTAGTTTCGCGGATTGTCTGCGTCATCGATGCCTTTGATGCGATGGTTTCATCTCGTCCTTATCGAAAAGGCCTGCCATACCAAGAAGCTGTGCGCCGGCTCAACGAGGCAAGTGGCACTCAGTTCGACCCTACTGTCGTCAAGTCCTTCCTGTCCTTCGCGGAATCAGAAATGTCCCGGGTCTTCGCCGCCGCCGGCACGTCGGTTTCATCAGCCCTTTGACATCCTCCTCCCCCCGAACGGAGAGAATTCCTGCGGCGTCTCGCTGGTTTTGCGAGGTCTTTTCGGTGGGTTCTTGGGCCGAGCGCCTTGCTGCGCCGCTCGCCGGGCGTCGCAAAGAATGTGGCGCAGTTCTTTGCTGCTAAAAACGAGATGAGCATGACCACCGAGCGACGCTGTTAGAGGCAGAGAACGATCAGGCAAGAAAGGTAGACATCAACTCCGCCCAACAAGTGGAACCACGCGATCTTGAGGAATTTGAAGTGCCGTTCCATCCGATGAACTGGCTGAGCATGGACGCTCCATCGGTAAACTGCATGTGCTTGTGGCAAAGCGCGCCCCGTCTCTAAGGTACTACGGTAATATTCGTGACCGGATGTATTTCCATCCACTTCGCATGGAAAGTGTCTTGGACTAAAGTTCCAACAATTTGAACGTGAGAGCCCACCGGTGGCAACGAGACTTGATCGGTGTAGTTGGCACATGCCGCCTTGGCGTCCTGTTGGCTGACGTGAAATCTGCAAACGATCTCAAAAACCAAATTGCCTTGCTCATCGCTTAGGTTCCCAGCGTTCAATAGATTCTCGAATTCCGGGTCTACCTTCAGCCATCCGTGCGTGTCTCCATCAGCTTCATGGCGAACGCCATCAGGCTTCTTGCCGGCAGTAGCATCCACGATTGTTCCAGCGACAGTGATGCATGGTTGTTTCACGATAAGGCGCAGCGGATGGTAAACGTGGTTCCACAAGCTCGCATCACACGGCGTTTCCGGTGTCGGAGAGGTTGGGGGCGTAGGAGTCGGTGGTGTTGAAGACGGTGAAACGATCACGAACTTCGACGAGACCCAACCGACTTGTTCGTCCTCCGTCCTAACGTGATAGAAGCCGTTATCTGGCGTCGCATCCACAAGAGTTAATCTTGCGCCCTTAGGGAGATGCGCCAGAGCTACACTTCCCTTCCAGGGATCACGCCGAAGGATTACATTTCCGTTGGTGGCGGCAGTCTGCGCCAAGACAGAGAATGGACAGACAAACAGAAAGAATAGCCCGACAAAGGTTCGCTTAGAACTTATCCTCATCATGTCTCTGCTCCCTCCATTTTTTCATCTTGCTGATCGAACTGGGCCCATCGTGAACCATATCTACTTGGAGATAAGCATTCGGCCTTATTGGCGACTGAGTAGATATGCGATGTTACCAATTCAAGCTTAGCCGCCGCTTGATGTTTTGAAACTAAAAGTTCGGTGAACCGGGGAGGACTAAGAATCTCCAGACGTTGGCGGCGCGCGGAGACCGGCCGACCCGGCCTAAACTCAACCGCTAGCTTACGCAAAATGACTCACAACCTTATTTCTGCAGGAATTAGGCCTGCTCGCCGACTTTGTGCGAAGATGCCTTTTGGGGTCAAACGATCCACTCGGGGCCTGATGCCATTCTCTCGATCCAGCCAATCCGCGGGCCTTCTCCGCGCGACTGCAGTACAAGCCATCTGTGTGACGCTGCTTCTGAACTCCGGGTTGGCCCAACAAAACCCCGCGGAAAAGGAACCCGTCCGAGGACAGCAGAGCGGCACGAGCACGGGCGGCGCGCACGCTCCGGTGAAGGACGCACTTTCGCGACCGATAACGGCCGGCGGCTTTGTTGACGGCGCACCGGTCATTTTTGTCGATATGACGCACACGGCTGGCCTCGACATTTTCCATCATCGCTCAGGAAGGCCCGAGAAAAGGACGATTGTCGAGACGCCCGGCTCCGGTGTGGCGTTGCTCGATTATGACAATGACGGCTGGCTTGATATTTATCTGCTAAACGGCTCAACATTTCCCGCGCTGAAGGGCAAAGAAGCTCCGCCGCGCGCGATGCTGCTGCACAACAACCATGACGGAACATTCACCGACGTCACAGATCAGGCCGGCGTAAGGAATGAACGATGGGGCTTCGGCGTGGCGGTCGGGGACTTCGATAACGACGGCTGGCCGGACATATACGTATCGAACTTCGGCAAGAATCGTCTTTATCATAACAATCACGACGGCACGTTTACCGACGTCGCGAAAACCGCTGGCGTGACGCTCGGCGGGTGGTCGACCGGCGCGACGTGGGGAGACTACGATCGCGATGGTTACCTTGATCTATTTGTTCCGGGCTATGCGAAGGTCGACCCCGATAACCCTCCGATGGCCGGCAAAGGCGACCTACCGGCAGGGTTTTGCCAGTTTCGCGGGATCGAAGTCATGTGCGGTCCTCGAGGCCTGCCGGGAGAAAGCGATCACCTGTTTCACAACAATGGCGACGGCACCTTTACGGACGTGAGCGTGAAAGCGGGAGTCGCCGACGCGAAAAGATACTATGGATTTTCATCTGTGTTTGTGGACGTGGATGACGACGGGTGGGTCGATCTCTCGGTCGCGAACGATTCCGTGCCGAAGTATCTCTACCGGAATAAGCACGACGGCACGTTTGAAGACATCAGCTATCTTTCGGGATTTGCTTTGAACGACGATGGGCGTGAGCAAGCCGCCATGGGCATGGCCGTCGGGGATTACAACCGTGACGGCAAAGTCGACTTCTACATCACAAATTTTTCAGACGATTACAACACACTCTACCGGAATGAAGGCGACGCGGCCTTCTCTGACGTCAGCTTTCGCGCCGAAATTGCGACACTGACGATACCGTTTCTGGGCTGGGGCACGGGCTTTCTCGACTACGATAACGACGGGTTGCTCGACATATTCGTTGCCAATGGGCACGTCTATCCGGGTGTTGATGCACAAGACTGGGGCACAACCTGGGCGCAGCGGCCGCTGCTGCTGCGCAATCTGGACGGATCGAAATTCCAGGAGGTTCCGGCGGCAACGAGCAGCGGCCTGGCAGTTCTTGTGTCGGCACGAGGCGCGGCGTTCGGCGACCTATTCAACGACGGTCATATCGACGTCGTTCTCAACAACATCGATTCGACGCCCACTTTGTTGCGAAACGTGGTCAAGAATTCGAATCACTGGATAACACTAAGGCCTTTGGGAGGCCCCAAGAGCCCCCGCGATGCGATTGGAGCTAAGGTATTTGTCAGGACGGGAGGCGTGCGGCAACGCGGGGACGTCTTCAGCGGGGGAAGCTATGCATCGAGTTCCGATCAACGCCTGCACTTCGGCCTCGGAACAGCAGTGAAAGTCGACAAGGTGGAGATTCACTGGCCAAGTGGGGCAAAGGAAGAAATCACGATTCCTGCCGTCGACCGCATCTTTACCGTGAAGGAAGGCAAAGGAATCGTCGCGCCGTGACACGCTGGCCGAAAGCCGATGCTCAACATTGCCGTTATCGCGACCTTCATTCCAGGCTTGCAATTGTATTTCTCTATTGCTGCTTTCGGTTCCTGATTCGATCGGGCTGGACTCATACCGCGCCCCGCGATTTTGGCGGCCAGTGGAACGTAACTACAGCACCGGGCTGAAGCGTGTAGGTGGCATATTGGCTTTTCCAGGCGATGCTAAAGGCTATGGCACTCCCGGTGGGATTGAGTGCTAGCAACACAATCGAGCCATCTGAATTACGGAAGGCAACGTGTTTGAGCGGCGATTCCTCAGAGGCGATGGAATCGATGCGAAGAGCACCTGGGGCAACGAAATTACTGGCGTGGGCCAGAGCGGTGAAGTCCACCGTGGGGGTGACCGTCGCTGGTGATTTGGAGTGGTCGATCGTGACTACGCCGCGGCAGTCTGTGCAGCCCCCTAAATGCGGCCCGTGATTTTGATCGAGAGCAAGGTTCCAGAGAACGACACTCTGCCCCCAGTTCCGCGTAGTTTCGATAATGAGATCCGCTTGAGCCACCAGCAAATTGCCTTTTTGCCATTCGCCGCCCGAACACTCAGTCAGCCAGATGCCTTTCGTGGGGAAATGATCGTGGAGTTTGGTCTGAGCTTCCGGCCCGCCCCCGTAGCAATGTGTGGCAGTGCCTGCGGAGAATTCCGCGGCGCGGGGATCGCTCAAGATCTCCTCGGGAAAGTCGATCAAGTCCCAGTTGTGATCGAAGGCCATGATCTTTGTCTTGAGATGAGCGTCTCGAAACGCAGGACCCAAATGTTCGCGGATGAAGACGGTTTGTTGCTCGGCGGTCATCCCCATGCCAGGATAATCAGCAGGAATGTTGCGCGGCTCGTTCTGGGGAGTAATGGCAAAGAGGGGTACGCCCGCGGCTTGGTAAGCTTGCACGAAGCGCACGAAGTAGCACGCAAGCGGGGTGAAGGACGACGGCAGCAGCGTGCCACCAATCATGGAACCGGAAGTTTTCATCCATCCGGGAGGACTCCAGGGGCTGGCGATGATTTTGAGGTTGGGATTGACGGCCAGTGCTTCGCGAAGAACGGGAAGAATATATTGGCGATCTCGATCGATGGTGAAACGCTTCAGTTTAGGATCGGATCCCCCGGGCGGCGCATCATCATAGCTGTAGTCTGCGAGAGAGAAATCGCTGGAACCCATGGGCTGGCGGAGAATGGCAAGGCCGATCCCCTGCTTTGTGTCAAAAAGCTGCTTGAGAAGCGTCCTTCGCTGGGCTGGCGTGAGCTTCTGTGAGAGAAGCCAGGCGGAAGAGTCGGTGAGAGAGGCGCCGAATCCGTCGACTTGCTGGTATTTGACGGAGTCGTCGATTTCGATGGTGAGAGCCGGGATGCGCGAGGAACCAAATTGCAGCGGCGGCTTTTCGAGAAGCGACTCATGCAAGTCCTCCGAGGATTCGACGACATCGATACGCACGGTCCTCTGTCTAACGGCGCGAGGAGTTTCATGCCCAGTCTTTGCTTGCTGCCCAAGCGCAACAAAAACCACCATCGCGCTCAACGCTGTTGTGCGGCGCAAAACGACGCTCGGGATTTCTGCGAACCGGGACATTCTTTCTATTCCTGAGCGATTAAGGATTTTGCGAAGCGGGAGGCGATGGCGCGGAATTCGAATTCTGCTGTACCTGGTACCGCTTTAGCGCCTTCTGCGAGCTCTCCGCATCCAGGTCCTTGAGCTTCTGGAACGTGGCCAGTGCTTTTTGCGCTTCCTCCATTCGATGGAGCCGCCGGTAGACGATTCCGAGCTGATACCAGGACTGCTCGACGACCTCGGGGTTCGAGCCGGCCGCAGTCGTGGCGCGCTCCAAGTGCCGGGCGGCGGCGGCATCATTGCCAAGCAGCATTTCCGCACGGCCAAGGTGGTAATCAGAATGAAGAAGACCCGGCTGTTCCTTCAGGGCGGCTTCGATGAGTTCCTTCCCCTTCGCGCCATCGCTTTGTTCGACGGCTAGAACTCCCAATTCGTACTTGGCCAGGACGTTGTGGGGGGCAATTTCAAGTTCGCGGAGGAAAGATTCTTCAGCTTCCTGAACTTTTCCGAGGCTACGGTACTCCGAACCTAATTCTTCGTGCAGGCCGGGTTGGGAGGGAGCGAGCTTGATGGCGGCTAGGTATTCGGCAACAGCATCCGTGTGGCGGTCGGCTTCGGCATTCGCCTGGGCAAGAACCTGATGGACGCGCCAGGAATGTGAATCGACTTTGAACATCCTGCCATAGCTGTTCTTGGATACCTGTAAGTGCGCGCGGCCGCGATGGTAAAGAATGTCCATGTCATCTGGCGCGAGCTTGGCAGCTTTGTCTAGCGCCTCGGCGGCCTCCTCAGGCTTTCCCTGCGCTAGCCGCACAACGCCGAGCCACATCCAGGCGGGAGCGTCTTTCGAATAGGAGGCGCATTCCTTTTGAATTGCGGCCAAGGCTTTATCCAGTCGGTTAAGGCGAAAATAAGCGATGCCCAGAAAGAGGTTTGCCCCATGCAGTCGCGGTTTTAGCGCCACGGCCTTCTGGAAGCTGGCGATGGCCTCGTCGAACCGGCCCTGCTCTTCGCGGACGAGACCAAGGTTGAAATGCGCTTCAGCGAAAGCCGGGGCAGCTCTTGCGGCGGCCTCGAACCCGTCACCAGCCACGTTCAAGTTGCCGCGCTGCATCGCCTCCGACGCGTGCCGGAAAATCTCGGAGGCCGCTGACTCCACTTGCGAGCGGAGAGGGCTGGCCAGACAGAACAGCATCACCACACACGCGAACACGAACTTGGTAGTTGGCTTGCCCGGGCGCTTTGTTGAAGGAATGTTCACCACCAGAGTTTATACCCGTTAGCTGGGGCGGCGACGTTTCTTCTAAATGGAAAAGCCTCTTGTGCCTGGTTTGGCGCAGGAGGTTCCCGGTTATTTCCAGGTTGTGTCCCGCCTTAGAATTGGTAGCGGAACGTTAGTTGGATTATTTTTTGTCCATTGACGCTTCCTGGAGAACCCCCGAATTGAGCGCCGGGTCGGCCCAAGGTACTGCAAGTTATGCAGCCATCGCCGCGGGCGAGGACGTGCCGGTTAAAGAGGTTCACAAAATCTACTTTAAAGGACAGCACGTGCGCTTCGTAAAGCGCGAGGCGCTTGATCAGTGAGAAATCCTCATTCATATAAATAGGGCTGCGGATGTTACCGAAGACCTTAGCAAGATTGCCGAACTGGTAGCCACGCTGGGCTACCAGGCTGGCAGCATTGGGATCGAGGAACGCTGCGCAGTTGAAGAAGCTGTTCGTTGACATAGGTAGGAATGTGCCGTCTGGCTGTTCATTGCATCCGCTGCCGAACGAACCGGGATCCAAAAAGGGATTGTAGGACGCTGCATTGGGACTGCGTAACGGTTGGCCAGGAATAAGGCTCAACCGCGTGTTTGCCGTGCCGAACCGGGAATTGTGCGCGTCACTGGCAAACGGGATGAAAGGCGCACCGCTCTGGTAGCGTTGCACACCGCCCACCTGCCAGCCGCCCAGCACCTTGTTCACAACCCCGCCCTTGTCCAGGAACTTCTTTCCTTTACCGACGGGCAACTCGTAAAGATAACTGAGCACGAATGCGTGCGGGACGTCCTGGTAGCTCAAGGCCTTTTCCGACTTTAGGTCGCGCGGATTCTGAGCAGTAAAGGTGTCCGAGCTGCTGAACGCCGTGAGTCCTGCATACGCACTGTCCGCGTCGGTAAGCGTTTTGGAATAGGTGTAAGACGCCAAGACGTTCAATCCATTCCGGAAGCGCCGCTCAAGTTTTGCTTGCAGCGCGTTGTATGTGGATTGGCCCAGGTTCTCCAAGCAGCAATTGGTATTGATGCCGCCATTGGTTTGCGGGCCGCCAGACTGGTATTGGGGGAAAGGCAACAGTAACTGGCCAACAAAATCGATTCCCGGCGGCCCGGCCGGCCCGGCCGGCCCATACAACGGCTCGAACCAAGAGGGTACCGTAACGCCCAGGCTTGCCAGCGTAGCCTGGCCCGCCGCGCTGGTGACCGGATCCAGCAGCTTTGTCCCCAAAGAGAGAAATTTGGGATCGATGGCATTGAGCTGCTGAAGATTCGAATTCAGGTGCGTGGCATGATTCCCGACGTAACCGACGCTGAAGATGAGATCGGGAGCGAGTTGATGCTGAATTTCAAGGCTCCAGTTTTGTACCATGCCAGATCGGCCGTTGCTCGGCCCCGCATAGCTTGGGCTGCCTTGAAAATCTCCATTGAGCAGGGCAGGGTCTTGAGCATTGGTAGGGAACGTGACGACCGGAAACCCTGCGTCCAGTGATCCTTTCCCCTGCACGAGCACGGGCGAAAAGCTGTCCGTGGACGAAAAAGCTGGGTTGATGGTGGACCCACTGCCAAGCGCATCACCGAAGTCGGTGTAGAAGAGGGCGGCATGATAGACACCATATCCACCGCGGATCACTGTCTGGCTGAACCGACCGAACAGTTTCTCCGGCGCATAGGCAAATCCGATGCGCGGGCCGAGGTTCTTGTAGTAGGTCCTGGCACCCGTGGCGTTGTAGCCGTAGATGAGCGCCCCCAGTGTTCCACCCGCGCCTGGGTTTGGAGTGTTGAGGTCCAAAACCGACTGGGCGCCGTGCGCTTCATGTCGAGGAGTATCCACGTCGTAGCGGAAGCCCAAATTCAACGTCAGATTTTTGCGGAACTTAAAATCATCCTGGATGTAAGCGGCGTAATAGTGCTGGTTCCACCGGGGAATGGCCGAGGAAAAACGGGCACTCTCCTTCTGCGGGAGACCCAGCAGGAAACTGGCGAACGAGTCGCCTGTTTGGGGGTCGCCTGCCGCGAAGGCCGTCTGGAAATTGCTAAATTCGTAGTTCGGTGAAGTGTTGGTGTTATTGAACCTAGAAAACTGGGAGGCCCGCCACTCAAACCCAATGCGGAATGCATGGCGGGACTTAATCCAAGTAACGCTGTCTGCCACGATCAACCCATTGGGGATGGCGATATCAAAGTTCCCCGCGCTAAACCCTTGGTACCCGATAGCAAGAGCGTTTGCGTCAAAGCTAAACACCGGAAAAAGAACGCCGTTGGCGCCGGGAATTCCGAGTGTTTTTGGCCAATCCTGCCCGGTGAAACTATCGGCCTTGCTAGGGTCGTACAGCCGGTTGAAACCGACATTGAAATGATTGAGCAAGGAAGAACTGATGGTTTTGTCCCATCCAAAACGGAGGTAGTGGGAGAATCGCGACTTGAAAAAGTTCGAGTCGAGGGGCGCAGGGAGGGCTTGGGTTCCGTTAAACTGTTCCTGGTCGCGACTGCTATAGGAGAAGAAGAATTTATTGCTATTGCCCCAGTTCTCGTCAATCCGGAAACTCATGGTGGTGTCCAGAATGGGGTTATTGGAGATAAAGATGAAATTATTAGTCAGCCCCTTTGTGGCGTCCGCATGAACGGTAAGGTAGGAAAGCACCTTTTGAGCAACAGGACTGAGAGGAATATTGATCTTGTTTCCGGGGAATGCGAGGCGGCCTCCGACGAAGCCAGTGGGACAAGAGGCAGTCGTGGGATCAAAGATCTGTCCCCTCAGTACCGGAGAATTGTCGCAAGGATTGATTAGACCAGTAGGCTTGGGCGTGCCCTGCAGGGCAGAAAAGTCGCCCTGGCGCTCCGCGTCCGTGGGCAAGGTGATGGGCAGCACGCCGCCCTGATTATTGCGGTACTGCTCCCAGGAAAAGAAAAAGAAGGTCTTATCATGGCCGTTGTAAAGCTTGGGAATCCGCACCGGACCACCCAAGCTCCCGCCGTAATCGTTTTGATGGTCGCGCGGCTTAACATTCGACCCGTTGGAAATATTGTTCCAGGGGACGGCGTTCAACTTGTCGTTGTGAAGCAGGTCAAACGCGGCACCATGGTACGAATTTGTGCCGGACTTGGTGGTAAAAGACTCGATGCCACCGGAAGTACGTCCGAATTCAGCGGGCATGGTCGAAGTGGTGATCTTGAACTCGCTAATGGCTTCCACCGAAGGAGCGTTTTCGTCAAAAGTTGGGCCAAGCTCGGCGTGAGCAATGCTGGCGCCATCGAGGACGACTTCGGTACCCAAATTCTGGCCGCCGGAAATCTTGGACTCAAAAATGCCCGAAGAGGGAGAGTCGCTGAACGTCCCTGGGCCTACCGTGCCGGGAGTTAAGAATACAAACGACTCCACTGACCGCAAATGACTTTGACCTGTGCCGTTGAGCGCCAGTGGCAGTTCCTCGATTTGCTTTGTGCTGACGACCGTGCCGATGTCCGAAGTTTCTGTCTGGATAGCTGGCGCATCAGCCAGCACGGTCAATGTTTCCTTCACATCGCCGGCCTGCAATGAGAATTCGACAGTAGCGGTCGAGTTGACCTGCACCACCACTCCAGTCTTCTTCTCGATCTTAAAACCGGGAGCGGAGACGCTTACGTCATACGTACCGACGCGGACGTCCTGAATACGGAAGCCCCCCGTAGGGCCGGTCGTGGCGCCATAATTTGCACCGGTTTCCGTGCTTGTGGCGGTGACGGTGACGTTGGCAACGACCCCGCCCGAGCTATCGAGAACGGTGCCCGCAATGGTGCCACGATCCGACTGAGCTCGAGCCGTTATTCCGGAGATTGTAAGGAAAAGACTAAAGGAAAGAAACCTCAGCAAGGACAGATTGAATCGCATCCCCCCCCCCAAAAAAGGCACCGACCACCAAACAAACCCGCTACTTCGCCGGCGACCGAATCTCAAACAGCGGTTCGCCTTCCGAGCGAACCATTGAAATTCCTGTCGTCGGTCACATCACCGGCAAAAACGCCGATGCGGTCGTTCATGCAATCGGTTTCAGAAACCGGTTACCTGCCACCCCTTTATCAGTGCTGGCTGAACATTGTCAAGTCCTTTTTCTCTTCTTTATCTGGCCTCTTGATAGCCGTAGTCCTTGGCCCCGAAATCGTGATAGGTTGGGCGCGCATTGGCAATCTGCTGGCGGAAAGCGCTTTCCCAGCACCGTCCATCGCCCGGGAAGGATCGCTACAGCAGAGTCACAGCGGCAGCAGACTCGCTTTTCGCGGAGGAAAACGCATGGGCCACACAATGAGGGAAGTGGCCAAACGCGCCGGAGTCTCGCCCGCTACGGTCTCCCGCGTCCTCAACAAGACCCACTACATTTCTGTGGAGACCGAGAGGCGCGTTTTAGAAGTCGTCGGGCAAATGAAATACTTCAAGAATGTCCACGCCCGGCGGCTGGCCACGGGTCGCAGCGATTTGTTCGGGCTGGTGATTTCGGAGATTGCCAACCCGTATTTCCCCGAAATGATTCACGGATTCCAGGCCGCCGCTTGGGATCGCGGGTTCGACGTCCTTCTTTGCAACACCCAATACGACCAAGCCCGAACTAAATCCATCCTGCGGAAGCTGATCGAAAGTGACGTCCGCGGAGTCGCGGTGATGACCTCTTCGATCGACAGGAGCATGGCTTCGGAACTCATCGAAGCGGGAATTGGCGTGGTGTTCTGCAACGTGAGCCCGGCCGAGAAGCTGCTGAGCACCATTTCGATAGACTATCAGCGGGGTATCGAGCAGGCCATCGAGCATATCGTAGGACTCGGTCACCGCTGCGCCGCGGTCATTGCTGGACCGGACGACAACCGGACGGCCATTACCATCAAGGACGCGCTGGTTGCCGGATTGAAAAAGAGAGACCTCCACCCATTACCAGTGATCAGCAGTAACTACCGCATCGATGCTGGAGCCTCAGCGGTACGTGCCATTCTTTCAACGCCGGACAAGCCCACGGCGATCTTCTGCGGCAGCGACCTTATCGCCTTGGGCGCCATGAGCGCTCTCGAAGAGGCGGGTGCGGGGATTCCGGAAGACATCTCCGTTATCGGCATCGACGACATCTCCTTTGCTTTCCTGGCACGCCCGCCGCTGACCACCATCCGTGTTCCCCGCGAGCGGGTGGGGGCGACCGCCTTCGAGGCATTGGATAGGATGTTGAAGCTGAAGCGGCGAAAGGGTGCGGACTACTATTTGGAAACAGAACTCGTCATTCGCAGGTCGACCACGACTGCTCGGTAGAGCCGTGTTAAACGGTATACCAGAGGGTGGAGAGCCGGGCCCAACCACATCCGGCGCAAGATCGGTCCACAAATTAATCTGCCACAAAAGGAAAAATGCCGAATACTAGTCCAGCCGCTTGCCTTCTTTGGAGTTAAGGAAGCGTTGTGCAGAAGAATGGAGCCTTGACAAGCCATGTGAGGCTGCGTAAAAGAGGAGCGAAAGCAACCGGTTTCCGAAACCGATTGCACATTTTCGATGCATGGACTGGGATGATCGCGACGGAGCGTGAATACGCGGAAGCTATAAGTAGCGCCAAAGGAGATTGCCATATGAGCAAGGCGGATTACTCGCGCCGTGAGTTTTTGCAGAGAAGTGCAGGAATAGCGGGTGCTTCCCTTATCGGCGGCCCCATTCTACTTGAGCCCGAACCTCTGGTCGCTTTGCCGCGATTGCATGCCCCCAGTGACAAGGTTCGCTTTGGAATTGTGGGGGTCGGCATGGAGGGAACGGGACTGCTGACCACTGCCGTTCAGCTCCCCGGAGTGGAGTGCGCGGCCGCCTGCGATCTTTACGATGGGCGTCACGAGCTGGCACGGGAAATTGTCGGAAAACCGATGCGCACTACGCGACGATACAAAGAGTTGCTCGACGACAAAGAGATAGACGCCATCATCATTGCAGTTCCCGACCACTGGCATAAACAGGTCGTTGTGGACGCCGTGAGCGCAGGTAAGGATGTGTACTGCGAGAAGCCCATGTCGCACAGCCCGGCCGACGGCGTGGCGATGGTCGCAGCCGCCAAGAAGACGGATCGCATCGTCCAGATCGGCGCACAGCGCACCAGTTCCGTCTTGTGTGCCAAAGCGAAGGAGCTTTACGCCAGCGGAGCCATCGGTGAACTAAGCCTTGTCGAAGGGAGCCTGGGCCGCAACGATCCCACCGGAGCCTGGGAATATCCGCCCCCGGCGGACTTGTCTCCCGAGAATCTGGATTGGGATACCTGGCTCGGCACCGCGCCCAAGAAACCTTTTGACCCCTATCTATTCGCGCGCTGGCGTTGCTGGAAGGAATATGGCACCGGTGTAGCGGGCGACTTGCTTGTTCACTTGATCAGCGGCATGCAATTTGTTCTCGGAATCAATGAAGCTCCCAAACGAGCATCGGCTTTTGGCGGCATTTACCGCTGGAAAGATGGGCGCAACACGCCCGACGTGCATCCGGTTCTCTTTGAGTACGCAAATGTCCCGGTGTACATGCGCTTGACGCTGGGCACGGAAACGTCCGAAGTCACCCGCTTTATGGGCTCCAAGGGCATCATCGAGCTTACGGAGTTTGGTCTGAGCTACACCCCCCAGGCCGGGATTGATTTGGCCCCTAGCTATTATTGCTACGGCCTTCCGAGTCGTCTGAAAAATGCCTACTTCAAGCAGTGGCACGACGAGCATGATCCCAAACCGGGAGATGAACCCGCTCCGCAGAGCGTAAGCTATCGGGGAAACGACTATGACGATCTGCGGCCGCATCTTTGGAATTTCTTCCAGTCCGTCAGGTCGCGGAAGCCGGTCGTGCAGGACGTTGTGTTCGGTCACAACGCAGCGCTCGGCTGTCACATGGCAAACGAGTCTTACTACCGGAAGAGCCCGGTGTATTGGGATGCGGTTTCGCAGACCATAAAGTCCTAACGCGGTTGATTGGCGCGGCGGAGCGAGATGGAAGCATGATGGTCCGCAAACCGCTGTTTAGCTCCGGACAGAAGGGATTCATAGTGCTATGAAGCCTCAGAGGATCGCATTCGTGCTAGTGATGGGCATGTTGACGTTGTCTGCCAGGGTGTATTCCCAAACCGAAAAATCCGCAAAAAACACCCCCGAATCCGTCAACGCTTTTCTGGGACGCTGGGATTTGACGCTAGAGGCGTCAGACCGGGAGTATCCCTCATGGTTGGAACTTCGCCAGGAGAGTGGACAGTTGAAGGCTCGGATGGTGAGCCGTTGGGGAAACGCACGGGCGCTTCCCAAAGTTGACCTCTCGAACGGCCGCCTCACTTTCGTTTCTCCCAAAGAGGAAGAAGAACGGCCCGATGATATGGTCTTTGAAGGAACGCTCATTGGGAAGAGGCTGTCGGGGACCACGACGGGACCAGACGGAACCCCCTGGCAGTGGACCGGTCAGAGAGCGCCAGCTCTGAATCGAGAACGTGCCCCGAAGTGGGGGACGCCGATTTCCTTGTTCAACGGAAAAGATCTGGCTGGTTGGAGAATGAAAGGACCGGGCACGAGGGTTTGGAAGGTTGAAAACGGAAACTTGCTAAGTCCTGGAAACGGTCCTGAACTGATCCATGATGCCAAGTTTGAAGATTTCAAGCTGCATGTCGAATTCAATTGCGGGGCGAATTCCAATAGTGGGATCTATTTGCGCGGCCGCTACGAAGTCCAGGTAGAAACAGACTCCCTCGAGGAACCACCCAGTCATCACATGGGTGGCGTCTACGGTTTCCTAGCCGCTTCGCCGGAACTTCCCCGCAAGCCGGGAGAATGGCAGAGCTTCGATATCACGCTGGTCGGGAGATGGATCACCGTCGTCCAAAACGGCCAGACCATCATCGATAAACAGGAGATCCCAGGCATTACGGGTGGTGCCCTGGACAGCCACGAAGAACTGCCGGGCCCCATCTATCTTCAGGGAAGTGAAAAAGGGCTCGTAGCCTATCGCAGCATCATCATCACGCCTGCGAAGCAGTAGCAAGATCAACACGCACGGGGCGACCAATGACTCACTTCTTGCGCGACATTCTTCGCCAGCCGACGGAGTTGCAGCGGACCATCGATTTTCTCATGGGCGTGGGCCGTCCCAGTTTGAATGCGGCGGCGGAGGTCATCCGTGGTGCTCGCCACGTCTACTTGACGGGAATCGGCAGTAGTTGGCACGCGGCATTGGGTGCCGCGCCACTTTTCTACCTTGGTGCTTGCCCGGTTTATGTGCAGGAAACAGCCGAGTTGCTCCAATTCGCCACTCTTCCGCCGGATTCGGTAGTTATCGTAATTTCGCGCAGCGGCCGGAGCGTGGAAATTGTCAATTTGCTCGTCAAAGTTCGCAACGGCGGTGTGACCGTTATCGGCATCACCAATTCCGAGGACGGGCCACTCGCAAGACAGGCGCAGATTTCCATGGTGGTGCCGATCGAGATGGATTACGCGATTTCCGTCAATACCTACTCCACTTTGGCGGCCACCGCCGGGATTCTGGCGAGTTTCGTGGTCCGCTCTTGGAGTGTCAGTCTCGCAACTTCACTATCACGCGCCCTGGAAATGACCGGGGCCGCCATTGCGGACTGGCAAGTACAGATTGCAGGCACGCCCTGGCTGGCACCCGGTGCCGTCTATTATTTCCTGGCTCGTGGTTCCGGTCTGGGGAGTTGCCAAGAGGCCAGACTCCTTTGGGAGGAAGGCGTCAAATCGCCGGCCACCGCTATGGGCACTGCCGGCTTCAGGCATGGCCCGCAGGAAATGGTTGCCAAGGGTGCGCGTTTCGGCATGTGGATTGACGGCGAGCGTATGCGTGGGCAAGATCTTGCCGTTGCTCGGGATCTGCGGCGACTAGGAGCTTCTGTCATGCTCATTGGCCGAGACCTGCCAAAGGATGCCGGGGACCTTGTTTTCCAGCTTCCGGCCGTGCCACCCGACTGGCAATTTCTGATCGACTCCATCCCGGCGCAACTCGCAGCCGAACAGTTGGCGCGTCTCTCCGGTGTCGATTGCGATTCCTTTCGTTTTTGTTCCTTCATTGTCGAAGACGAGTACGGCTTGCTAGGCGAAGAAGCTGGAGCCCCCAAAGATCAGAAATAGTGCCGGGCGCTCGGAGATTAGTGAACAAAGCGAAATCAGGCTCGGAAGGGAAGATCGTGATTGGCGCCATTGACATCGGTGGAACAAAGATAGCGGTCGGCATAGTGGATGACGCCGGGAAAGTGTTGTCCAAGTTGGAGTCCGCGACGAATGCCCGCGGCGGTTACGCAAACGGACTCCAGCGAATTATCGGCATGCTGCGAGAAACGGCACGTGAAGCCGGCGTCGAAATCGGCGGCATCGGCATTGGATCCACCGGTATCGTGTACCCATTTAGCGGCGCCTTTGGCGACGTTGACTTTCTCCCCGACTGGCAAGGGAACAACCCCGTGGAAGATCTGGCGCGGGAGTTCAGCGTGACCACGGCCCTGGAAAACGACGCGGATGCCTCCGCCCTCGGGGAGGCCGGTTGGGGCGCTGGTAAAGGTAAGTCGCGAATTGTCTATGTGACGGTGGGCACAGGCATCGGGGGCGGGATCATCATAGATGGACAGCTTTACCGCGGCGCAGACATGGCCCATCCCGAAATTGGTCACCACGTTATCGACCCATCCGGACCGCTCTGCTCCTGCGGTTTCCGGGGATGTTGGGAATCGCTGGCGACCGGTCCAGCCCTGGCTGCATGGCTCAAAATGAATGCAGCTGCGGACCACCGCTATCCCGAGGATCTCACGGCCAAACAAATCTGCATGCTTGCGCAACAGGGGGATGAGCTGGCTTGCCGGGCGGTTGAGCGCCAAGCCTACTACTTGGGTCTCGGTCTGGCCAATCTGGTCAATCTTTTTGTGCCGGACGTGATCGTCTTAGGCGGCAGCGTGATGAAGAGTGCGGCCCTTTTCCTTGACGGCATCCGCAAAGTGATTAGCCAAGGTTGCCGATTCGTTCCGTTTGAAAAGACAGAACTGGCACTGGCGTCGCTGGGAGAGGACGCTAATCTCATAGGTGCAGCGCGGGTCTGGCACCATCGATTCAGGCAGGGAGTCGGCCGGAGTTCGTGACTTACGGCCGCTGCGGCCCTCTGCGAGACCTATCCAGTCAATCCCCGGCGTTGCAGGGACACGCTGCAATTAGTTGCGAGAGCGTCACGAAGGCGGAACGCACCTCCACGAAGCAGGGAGGTGAAAAGGCAGGTCATGGTCAGAAGCCGCTATACGGTCAGCTTGGTCTTCCTTACTTTTTTCGTGATCTCCTTGCTAACCAATATTCTTGGTCCCATCGTTCCGGATATCATCAGCAGCTTTCAGGTGAGTTTGACTGCCGCGGGATTTCTGGCTTTTGCTTTCTTCATCGCTTACGGAGTGATGTCCATCCCCGCCGGTTTTTTGGTGGAACGATCCACCGAAAAACCCGTGATGGCGCTGGCCTTCTTGGCTGGCATGCTGGGCTCGCTGAGTTTCGCTCTATTCCCTGGATACCGCGTAGCAGTTGTTTCCTACTTCACTATCGGAGCAGGGATGGCCGTTCTGCAGGTGGCCATCAATCCCTTATTGCGTGTTGCCGGCGGGGAAGAACACTATGCGTTCAATTCGACTTTGGCCCAATTGGTGTTTGGCAGCGCATCATTTATTAGTCCGCGGATTTACTCTTATCTGGTGCTAAACCTCAAGGATCCTTCGCCCGATCAAAATATCGTTTTGCGCATGGTGCGAAGGCTGACGCCAGTAGAGTTGCCGTGGGCCTCCATCTACTGGATTTTCGCCCTTTCCGCATTGGTGATGGTGGTGGTTTTGTTCTTTTCCAAATTCCCTAAGGTTCAGCACACCGCCGAAGAGCGTGTGGGCTCCCTGGACATGTACCGAACCTTGGCGCGGCAACGGGTTGTGTGGCTTTACTTTGCGGCGATGTTTGCTTATGTCGGATGCGAACAAGGAACCGCCGACTGGATGTCGAGTTTTTTGCGCCAGTATCATGGTTGGGATCCCCATACGACAGGTGCGACGGCGGTTTCCTGGTTCTGGGGCTTGCTCACGGCTGGTTGCCTGGTCGGGATGCTATTGCTGAAGATATTTGACAGCCGCAAGGTGCTTATCGGTGCGTGCCTGGGGGCTCTGTTGTCACTGTCTGCAGCCTTGTTTGGACCTGCGATGGTTTCCGTCATTGCTTTTCCTGCCGTGGGTCTGTTTGCATCGGTGATGTGGCCTATCGTGGTGTCGCTTGCCCTCAACTCCGTCGCGGAATTCCACGGCTCTTTCTCGGGCATTTTAGGTACCGGAATCATAGGCGGAGCAGTGGTGCCGGTGATCATTGGGCGCATCGGAGACTACGCGGGACTGCGGAGCGGATTGGCGTTTCTCTATGTCACGTTTGGGTTTGTCCTCAGCGTTGGCTTTTGGGCACGACCGATGATCAACAATGCCACCATTCGTCGCCAGAAAGCTTCTGCTGAGCTGGTTGACTAAGTAAGTGAGTGAGTGAGTGAGTGAGTGAGTGAGTGAGGCTGCTCGGCAGAGATGAACAGCAGACACCAACCGCCTTGATCTGACCGAGGATTCTGGGGTCTGTCCCGTCAAATAGTCCGGGCAGGAGTATCTGTTACCTCATCATTCCCTGTGCGCCTCCGTCGCCAGTCGAAGCAGTTCGCGCTCGGCCTTTCGAAACTGAGCCACATTGCGTAGGTAATCCGTGAATGTAGGCATCACCGCTCGGGCTAGTGCGTCGGTACTTGCTGGCGCGTGTCGGGCGGATTCCATCAGCAGTTCGTAATCCTCAATGCCCTCTCGCATCACTTCTAGACGCATCGATACCAACACCCCGTCGTGTTCCGGGTCGGGGTATACGATGGCGTTATCACCGGCGGGGAGAACGAAACCTCCTCCCCAATCTGGTTGAAGGTTCTCAAACGGTCGATCTGTCCAGAAATTCCCTCCCCGTGTAGGTATCCAGTAAGCCCATACCGGTAGTTTACCCACGGCAGCAGCCGCACCTTGATCAACGGGAAGTCGATAAACCGATTGAGGTATTTGCCGCGCGGATCCAGGCAGATGTAGTACCAGCTCTGGCCCCCACGCGCCTTATGCGCTGCAATTGCAGCAAGCTGTTCATCGAATGTGCCGAGTTTAGGCACCCAGATGGTGGTCGCCTCCTGTGCGGAAATATCTTCGCGCAGGCTTATGGCGTCTAGCGTTGGCACTCCCGGCAGCTCCTCACTGACGATATGGACGAAGCGCCGGTAGATAGGCATCTCTGTTCCATGCGGCTCATCGTGAACGTGCTGGACGTAACGGCTAAGCCAGCCTTTCTCTTTCAAGTGATCACGGAGCTGCCGCAAGAACTCCCGGAGATTGTGTTCAGCACGCGGATCGTCTGCCGCCAGATCCTTCCTCACCATCTGACCGTTTTCGACCAGGTCCGTCGGGATCACATAGGGCGAGTCATATCCACCGCCGAGCCGTCCGCTCAAGTGGCCGCCCTCGATCATGTGCGCCATACCGGCTTTGTCAAAGGTCTCAATCCAGCGGTCCACTAGGCTGAAATCGTATTGGACGGCGCCGTCCGCCAGTTGTGCTTTGGCCAGCGTGCGCACGGGAACAAACACAACATTTTGTTTATACTCGGCCATCGTCCGCCCGATGTTCTCCAACACTCTCCAATAGCGATCCGAATCGGACTTCAATTTGGGATAGTGCTTGGCCATCAGTTCGTGCTCGAACCAGAACCAGTTGGTGACCCAGAGTTGTTGTTCCTTCGGCACGGTTGCGGCGAAGACTTCTACTTGAAAGGACAGCCTTGACTTCTGCTTCCCTGCATCGACCTCGACCATGCCCCGGTAAGTCCCTGCCCGCGTCTCCTTCGGCGCGAATACGGAAACCCATAATGCCTCGGTGAGGGATGCTTCCAAGACAATTTCTTTCTCCAGCGGAAACAAGGGATCGGGATATGGACCTACTGCCGAACGCACCACTTCGTCCAAGGGTGTGTCAGTAGGATGCGAGTTCACCCTCACAGTTCCTACTCGGTAATTCTGGACCTTAAGTGCCGCGTTCCCCAAGCGCGGGGCAATGACGCGTACCCGTACCAGTCGGTGTGATTCGGATCGCAACGCGACCTGCAGACTACTGTGGCCATTGCGAGCGGTCACCAAAACAAGTTCGAAACTTGATGTTACTGCCGGGCTGTCAGGAAAGACCTTCACCAGCGAATCTACGAACCAGACTGAAAGGTTGTCACGTTGCGCAGCGTGCAGCGGCACAGTGAAAAAGCAGATAAACCCAACGAGAAGGCTCCGCATAATCAGCTATCTTAAGCCGCAGTGTTCCAGATGGCCACATGACCCTTTTTGCCAACTGTTTTACAGGGGGAAGAGCATAACGGCGAGTTCTGTTAGAATCGCGGGGAAATGGCAACAGGCGAGCAGTTACGATTTGGCGTGGACGGCGGAGTTGAGGTGTCGGCGCTGCTGTCGATGCCGGCGAAGGCGCGGCGGCTGCTAGTGCTGGCGCATGGAGCGGGGGCGGGAATGCATCACCCATTTATGGAGATGCTGGCGGGCGAACTGGCTAGCGTGGGCGTGGCGACGTTTCGATACCAGTTTCCCTACATGGAGGAACGGCGGCGCATTCCTGACTCGCCAGCCGTGCTGACGGCAGCCGTTGTGGCCGCGGTACGAGCGGCTGCCGAGGCGGCTCCTGGCTTGCCGTTGTTGGCGGGAGGCAAGTCAATGGGAGGACGAATGACTTCGCAAGCTGCGGCAGAGCATCCATTGGACGGAGTGCGAGGATTGGTGTTCTTTGGTTTCCCGCTGCACCCGCCCAACCGACCGGGAACGAAACGAGCTGACCACCTAGCGAGGGTTACGATGCCGATGCTGTTCCTGCAGGGAACGCGGGATGCGCTTGCCGATCTCAAGTTGTTGCGTCCCCTGTGTGCGAAACTAGGGTCGCGAGCGACGTTGCACATCATTGAAACGGCAGATCATTCGTTTCATGGGCTGAAGAGGTCAGGAAGGAGCGACGCTGAGGTGTTGCGGGAATTAGCGGAAACGGCAGCCTCCTGGGCGGAGGGAATCGAAGGGATACAATCGAAAATTGTCCTTCAGTAAATCCTTTTGCTGCTGAGCCTGCCCAAAAACCTTGACGAAATTGAGGTCATAAACCCATGCTTTTCACTTGCCCACAATTTCGCGAGGCAGCTTTCCCACGGCAACGGGCGGCGCATCATTCTCGATGACGACTTCCGCACCGTGCGAACGCGGGCCATCCGTGACGCGAAGTCTCTCGCCGCTTCTGCTTCCGAGGTGTGGATCACATTCTTAGCCATACCGTCATTATAGATCGTCACGCCTTCTCCTTGGAGGAGCCTTGGAGCGCGGAGGATGGCGCGCATAGTGCATTGGATAACGATCCCGTTAGCCGGTGGCCTTTTTCGCCGTATACTCATCCCCGATTGTGAAGGATAGTTGGCACGGACTCAGTAGCCCGACAGGGCGGAATGGGACACGCGCGGTGCGACCTATGATCAAGAATACTTCCCGTAGAACATTTGTGAAAGCAGCAGCTTCTGGTCTCGCTGCTTCCTTTCTGGAGATCCCAGCTATGAATGCCAGTCCTTTGAATCTGCCGATCGGACTGCAGCTTTACACCGTCGGCCAAGAAATGGATACCGATCCGGCTGGAACGTTGCAGGCAGTGGCGGCCGCCGGGTACACACAAGTGGAGCTTTCTCCACTTACTAAAACATCGGCGAAAGATCTGAAGAAAATGCTCGACGACGCGGGCCTGAAAAATCCTTCAGGGCACTACATACTTCCCGATTTGATCAGCACTCTTCACGAGAAGATTGGTTTTGCCCATCAGTTTGGGCAGGAGTTTATGGTTGTCACCGTTCCTTGGGTTGCCGATCCGTCGCGCTTCAAGCCCGATCCGCAGTTGGGGCAGATCGGAGTTTTTATTGCAATCATCAAGGGGCTTACGCTCGACGACTGGAAGTGGAATGCTGAGCGGTTCAATAAACTAGGGGAGCAGATTAACAAAGCTGGGCTGCAGCTCGCGTATCACAACCACAACTTTGAGTGGAAGTCGTACGGCGGCGTGACGGGTTACGATGAATTTCTTCGGTTGACCGATTCGCGGTTGGTCAAACTAGAGTTAGACTGCGGTTGGGCGACTGTTGCGGGCCAGGATCCGGTTGCCTTGCTGACGAAATATCCGGAGCGCTACAGTTTGCTGCACATTAAAGACTTCCGAAAGGGATTTACGCCCCGGACGACATTGATGGACAAAGATCCTGGGGCGCCGGTACCAACCGAATTGGGGCGGGGCGCGATCGACTATGGCCGAATTTTCGCTGCGGCTCAGAAGGCGCCGATTCGTGCGCTGTTTGTCGAACAGGAGCCGCCTTTCACCGAGATGCCGGCTCTGGAGGCGATCAAAGTGGATTACGAGTACATGAAGAATCTGAAGTCGTGAGGCCCGGGAGAGACAGAATGTCCAGTCATTACTTCGTTGCTGTCGCAGCCTTGCTTCTGTTTGCGTCGATCAGTTCGGGGCAGGCCGACCAGGCGGCCAATGCGGAGAAGCAGAAGGCGAACCGGCAACAGAAAGACGCTCCGCAGAAGGAGGACGCCGGGGATGCGCTTGCCGCGTTGACGGGTGGCGCGCATATCGACAAAGAAGCGGCGGAACGTGGGCGGAAAATCTTTGTGCCTTCGTGCGGGTTCTGTCACGGCAATGATGCCCATGGAAAGAGCGGTCCTGATCTTGTGCGGTCGGCCTCGGTACTGCACGACAACAAGGGTGATGTCATCGGTCCTGTCATCCAAAATGGGCGGCCGGAGCGCGGGATGCCGGCTTTTTCGGCGCTTTCTGCCGAGCAGATTGCCGATATCTCGGTCTTTTTGCATTCGCAAGCGGCTGACGTTTCGAACCGGTTTGCTTACAAGATCGGCGATCTGATCACGGGTGACGCGCAGAAAGGCGCGTCGTTCTTCAATGGTGACGGGCATTGCGGGAGCTGTCACTCGGCGAGCGGTGATCTCGCGCATGTGGCAACCAAGTATGAACCTGTCGAGTTGCAGCGGCGGATGTTGTATCCCGCGCCGAACCTAATTGATGTGTTTCTGGGACGAGCAGTGACGCCTCCTGCGCCCACCAAAGTTACTGTTCAGCTGCTTTCCGGTGAGCGGGTTTCGGGGACGCTTGATCATCTGGATGAATTTACGGTGTCACTGCGCGATTCTGCCGGCTGGCACCGCTCCTTCCCGCGTGAAAGCGTGACTGTGGATGTACAGGATCCTCGGGCCGCGCACGAAGGGCTGCTGCCGAAGTACACCGATCAAGAAATGCACGATGTTTTGGCGTATCTGGAAACTTTAAAATGAGAGTCTGGGCCCCCACTCTCGTGCTGTCGCTAGCCCCGGTCGTGCTTTGTGGGCAGGAATTGACTCCAGAGGCGCTCGTGAAGCCGGGGACTGATAGTTGGCCCACGTATAACGGCGAATATTCGGGGCAGCGTCACAGTCCGTTGGATCAGATCAACGGGTCGAATGTGGCTTCTTTGGCGTTGGCCTGGATGTATCGTGCCAGCAATTACGGGGCGGCCGGGTTCGGTTCGGTCATCAAGTCGACACCGATTGAAGTGAATGGCGTGCTTTACTTCACCATGCCGGATAACGTGTGGGCCATCGATGCGCGCAACGGGCGGGAAATTTGGCATTACAAGTATCCGCCTAACGAGGGCCTGCACATCGGCCAGCGTGGTGTGGCCATGCTGGGTAGTTCAATTTACACCGAAACACCGGACTGCAATCTCGTTTCGTTGAACGCCCAGGATGGCAAGGAGCGCTGGCGAAAGCAGATCGCAGACGTAAAGCTCGAGTATTTCTGCACGATGTCGCCCTTGGTCGTGGGCAACCACATCATCACCGGCGTAGGCGGCGATTCGCTGGATAATCCCGGATATCTGGAATCACGCGACCCTGAAACTGGCGAGGTGCAGTGGCATTGGAATACTGAACCCAATCCCGGCGAACCTGGTTCCGAGAGTTGGCCCGATGCTGAAGCTCGAAGCCATGGTGGCGGTATGACGTGGATGACCGGCACGTACGATCCGGCCCTACGCTTGATCTACTGGGGGATCGGTAATCCTAATCCAGTGCACTCTGGGGCAGGGCGGAAGGGCGACAATTTGTGGACCTGCTCGATCGTTGCGTTAAGAGTAGACAGCGGAAAGCTGCTGTGGGGCTATCAGGTCTCGCCGCACGATACGCATGACTGGGATGCTACACAGACACCGATTCTGTTTGATGGGGAGTTCAAGGGAAAGCAGCGCAAACTTGTGGCACAGGCGAGCCGAAATGGATTTTTCTTTGTGCTGGACCGAAGCAACGGCGAGCATCTGCTGACCGCGCCATTCATTAACAGCAATTGGACTCTGGGGATCAACGCGAAGGGGCAACCCATTCCCAATCCGAAGAAAGAGCCTGCGCGTGATGGTACGCTCGTCTCGCCCAGCTCGAATGGTGCGTCGAATTGGTTTGCTCCCAGTTTCAATCCGCTGGCCGGTCTTTTCTACGTGGTGGCGTCACAGAGTTACAGCGTCTTTTACTTGACCTCAGAGGGAAAAGCCGAAGGATTTGCCGGGCGCGATGATTCTCTGAATTATCCGGGGACCATTAAGGCCATCGACTACAAAACGGGAGAGATTCGTTGGACACATGACCTGGGCGGCATGGGTAGTGGCCTGCTGACCACGGCGGGGAATTTGCTCTTTGCCGGCGACTTCTCGAGGCATATCCTGGCCATCGATGCAACGACCGGAAAAACGCTTTGGCACACTACCGTCGCAGCCAATCAAGCGAACGGCGCGATCACCTACGAACTCGACGGCAAACAGTACGTGGTTGTTGGAGCGGGTGACTCACTGTTTGCGTTCGCCCTGGGGGCCAGCCACTGAGGCGACGGTCAGATCTTCCCATTCATCTGTTACGTTCATAAATCAGTATGGATTCACCCGTGCGCCGCTGTTCCTCTCCCCGTGTGTAGCTTTCCAAAGCATGGAGAGATGAGGTAGTGGCCTGCTCGAGCGGCTTATTAAAGCTCTGCACCGAGGCGCGCGATTCACCCAGCTTGTTTCGCAGACCGGCAGCAGCCTTTCCGAGGACTGCCAAAACCTGCTCTCTGCCATTTGTCCAGGACCTTAAGGCCGGTGGCGGCCACGCACGCAGGTTTCCATCAGCGGGAGAGCATGGGTGAGGACTTCTGTCACGACCTGCTTGGAGTCAAAATGTGTCTCGGCGATTTGCCGGGCGGCTTGGCTTTGCCGCCGGTAGCTGGCGTTTATAACTTCAAGGGCATCGGCGGCATCTTGAAGCGTCAGGAAACGAAACATCCCTTCTCCGTTGGGAAGGAATGAACTAGGACCAGTATGCTGCACGACGACAGGTTTGCCACTGGCCAGGTAGCAAATGGTGCGGTCGCTGATCCAAGAGGTTTGCAACTTGATGTAAGAGGGTTTGGCGCAACTGAACTCTCCGCGCGAGCACTGAATATAGGCTTGGTACATCTCAGGCGTGCCGGCGACCTCGCACGCATGTCGGATGCTCCAACCGCAGTCCTCGAGGTTTTTCCGCTCTCGCATGTCCCGTTCCGTGCGCAGGAACAGAGCCAACTCCAACGGTTGAGGGGTAAGCTGGGGAAGGCCGGCGAACTCTAAGAACGCCACCCGCTTGGTGTTCTCGTAGGTCTCATCGGGGCTGACAACCCAGTCCGAGGAATCCCAGGTGGAGACCGTCGTGAATGCCTTGCAACAAGGGTCAAACGCATAGGGCCAGCGCTCCAGGCAAATCGCCGGACGAATGTGAATCCAATGCGGATTGTCACTGGGAATTTTGCCTCCGTGGCGCCCGACGCCCTCGGCGGTACTGAAGTAAAAATCATGGCGTGGCACGCGGAGTTGCCCACTGGTGATCCAAAACTGCAGAAGGCCGGGATCGATGTCCACCAGGGCCGTGCGCCGGAAGAAGGACAGCAACGCCGGACTTATAGCATAGTGAAAATTCAATAATAGGTCCGCTCGTCGGAAGACCGCTTCGGCTTCCTTACGTGTCATGTTCACGTACTCCGCCGGCGCCTCGGACAGGGGCTCTTTGCTCCGCGTGCGGTAAAGGATACATCTCCCGCCAAGGCCATACTGTTCCATTCGCGCCTGGAACGTGGCCACCGCAGCGGCTTCTTGCTCCTCCCGCCCCTTGGTGCGAAAAGCTTCCAGCCAATATACGTCGTGGCCCAGGAGGCGCAAACCGAGGACGTATTGTAGATACACCCAGAAGTGTCCGCCGCCCTGCGGATAATTCACAACGTCATACGCGGAAATAACCACGGTGGCCATGCCAAACCTATATCAGCCCCAGTCGTTTTGCTGATGCATGAAGGTATTCGTAACGCGAGAGATTTTTTTCACGGACGGTCCAATCGGGCCGCTCGCCGAGCCAACGGAAATGCAGGTAGATTCTGGCGGCGTCGAGAGTACGCCTGAAGCCGGGAGGAGCACCGTCCGGCCAGCGCGCACGTACGTAAGCGCGCTCGCATCTACGCACGACGTCAGCTGGCCAGTGTTTTCCTTCCGTCAGGGCCGCCAAGTCGATTTCCCCGGCGGCGATTGCGGCCGATTCCCAGTCCACGATGAACACAGTTTGGCTGCGAACTAGGATGGTCTTGGCGTAAAACTCGCCGTGAATGACGGTCTGCGGCTCAGCCAGCAGCGGGGCGAACCACCGATCGGTGTGGCATAGTTTGGTGAGCCAGGGGAAAAGCTCGTACAACGGGCGTGAGAATTCAAAACTCCGTTGCGCCCAACCGCGGTAATAACTGGCATCGTACCGCTTCAGGAACGCCAGCGCGGGATCCTTGGCCTGCGCCACGTGCCGGGCGTGGAATTGCCCGATCCAGCAAGCTGCCTGGGCCATCGCCCGGGGCTGACGCGTTTGACGCATCCGGACCATGTCGCTCAAGCGCACGCTGCGATAGAGGTATTCGAGGAATAAAGAGATGCTACCGGTGTCGTGGTCAGCGTGCGCCCCCAGGCACTTGGGTCGGAAGTTTGGCAGGGAGTGAAGCAGCCGGCGATAGACATCGGTTTCGTAACGAACATCACCGCGGTGCCCGTAGCAGTTGTGGCTTTGACCGGCCTGGTATTTGATAAACACGCGCCTTTTGCGACCATCTGGCAATCGGCAGGTGACGATCTCGTTCGGGAACGTGCTCATGAATGGCGGAAGGGTTCTCCTGAGGATTCTTACGTGCCGCCGTTCATACCCGTCTCGGCCCAAGGCAGCCGTGAGCCGGAGTTTCAGAGTCATGGAATCAGGCAGCAGCGAAACCGGCGTTTTCAAGATGGGACGTCCTGCAATTCGTTTTCACACGGCAGCACCGGCTCAAGGTCTTCAAACCACTGGTCCACCTCTGCCAATGCTTCCCAAGCCCAAGGCGCTCGATCCTGCACCAGTGCGATGGCAGGCCAGATAATGCGATTGGCCAAGCGCGCATACTCGGCGGTCTCAAATAGGACGTTCAACATTCTACCTGTCGGCAGACGCCAGCCTGCACGCGAGGTCTCCACACGGTAGGTCTGTAAAACCCAGGACCGCTCTTGAGGCGGCAAGCGCAAGAGGAAAGTCGAAAGGTCGTAGCTTGCCGGTCCGACCGAGGCGTGGTCCCAATCGATAAAGCGCACGTGGAGCCCCCGGGCGGCGGGGATGACGAAAATGTTGATGTGCCATAAATCGCCATGCAGCAATGTCTCCGGTCCGCCCCAGGCGTCCAGCACGTGTGAGCGCTGCGGCAATTCTTGGCGCAATTTGGACAGCCGTTCGAGCAGGCGGCCGTGCAATGAGGCTTGCTCATGAGATGGCTGGCACGCTTCCAGTGCATAAGTAGCGTCGCGCACACTGGCGGCGTAGAAGTGGATACCCAGGTCGCACCCGTGCAGCCGAACTTCTCCGAGCAGCGGATGCCGAGCGAACTGCATGTGAAGTTGTGCTACCAGCTTGATCGCCGCGCTGACGCTGTCGGGGTCGAGTGGGTTGGTAAGGAGTTCGAATGGGCCAAGGTCGTCATAGACATGCCAGACACAATTGCCGCCGGGCTCGGCGACGCTACCCAGCAAAGCCGGACCGTTGTCGCTCATGCCCACTGCAGGCAACCAGCGGTGCGCTACCAATTCGCTCCGGCGGCCGATTTCGGGTTTTAGACGCTTGACGATCACTTGACGAGTTTTGCCGTTAATGCCGAAGCGCAGGCGGAAAACACGCAAGGCGCGAGGCTGCAGAGTCTGCTCCTCCATCAGACGACCCTCCACCTCGTGTCCGCCCAGCAGGTTCTGCAGCAACCCGCGCAATTCGCTCAAGCCAGGCTGGCCGTAACGTTCGAGAACTTGGTTCAAGCCTTCAATCATGCCCAGCTCCGCTCGAAGGCGCGCAGCGCTCCAAGGATCGCGGATTCATAAGATCGCAGCAGCCCTATGGCTTTAACGAGCTGGGCGGGAAAAACGAACTCTTGGTCTACGGTGGCCCAGCTAATTTGGTCGATCATGCGCAGGAGATTGCCGCAGGCGGCGACGGCTTGAATATCGCGTAAATCCAGGTGTGCTTGCCCGCCTTTCAAGATCGAACAGTAGAGGTTGAGGTCTGGACTGGCGACGCGATCTATGAACTGAGCCAGATCCGTGGCGGGCACGCCCCAGCCAGCGAATTCCCAGTCGAAGACCAGCAGCGCGGGGCTTGCGGCGGCGGTACGGACGCGCAGATTCTTGGTGACGAAATCGCCGTGCACCAGAGTTCGCGGCATCACCTCACAGATTTTCTCCACCTTGCCCCAGAGCGATTCGAGAGCGTCGAGGTGCGCAGCAATATTGCGCAACAACGCGGCATCTTCGGCCAAGAATGCGCCGCCGCCCAAGTGATCGAGTAACATGCCACGGCAGGCGCGCAGCAATCGCAGGTAATGATCGAGTTCGCGGTCCGGGAGGTAGGACTTGAGGTTGGCAGACATGGCCGCCAACTGTGTTTCCGCCAACCAACGGCCGGCAAGCCCGCGATTGTGGGGAAGCTGCGGCGAGTAACGAGCACCGGCAGCATCTTCCAGGAAAAGCCAGCAAAACTCCCCGTCTGACTCCTCCTGAAGGCCATAGCAACACAGCGCCGGCATCCTCGTGAGCGGCAGCAATTGCTCGTAAATCGTCTGTTCGATACGCGCTGTCGCTACCCGGCACCTCTTGGCGATAACTCTCGTGGCCTCCTCGTTGACCTGCTTGAGCCGGTAAACGGTGCTGTATCTTCTCTGTTGCAGCACTTCCAGGCTACCAGGCTCCCAGGAGCCCGATTGGATTTGAAGCCAAGCCTGTACGGCTTGATGCTCCTGCACACCTTCGGTCAAAATTTCGGGGATCGTTTGCTTAGACATGGGCATGGCTCGCAGCGACGGTCAGCGCGGCTGTTTGCGGCGGCTCTCCCTGGGCGGCCTGCTCCGCCGCCGCGAAGAAGTATTCTGCCAGCAGCCGCGGGGCGTCCGGAATACCTTTGAAGCCGGGAATGCTGCACATGTCCACGACGTACGGTGTCCCTTCACTCTCGATGATGTCTACGCCGTATAGGTCGATACCAAAGGCACGACCACAGCTGGCGGCAACCTCACGCAACTCCGGCGTGAGAGTGAAGGGTTCCCCCTGTTTTTCTTCTTCCGTCCGGCGTGGAAAGACTTTCTTGACCCCAAAGAGACGACCTCCGATCGCATAAATCTTTCGATCGTACCCGTCGTTCGCGTGGTAGCGCTGGGCAAACACGGGGTCGCGGCCACAATTCACCTCGGCGAGTTCGCCAGGGGACCGGATAATGCGAACATGGTGGCCGCCAGCCCCTTGATACGGCTTGATGACCAGCGGCCCCAAATCCAGCAGCGCAAGTAACTCGTCGGGGCGCGATGCAAGGTACGTCGCGGGAATACGGATGCCTGCAGCCTGCAGGATTCGGGAGGCGATGATCTTGTCGCGCAGCGCGGCAGACACCGGATACGGATTCACGATAGCGGCGCCCAGCGCATGGAGCGCACCCGCCAAGCTAAGAGAAAGACCGCTGGTATGGCGCAGCACATAGAGGTCATGCTCGACCCGGACTTTCGATAGGTCGACCATCCCGTCCACCGGGTGGATGACGTCGACGAGCGCGCCACATTCCCCGAGCGCTCGCACAACCTCGGGCATAAGGCTTCTACTTTTTTGCGAATAATGCGGAAGCAGGAATCCCACACGCACTCTTCTCATTGCTTATTCTCCATCACGGGAACCATTTCCGTCCCGGCGCTTGGCTCAAACGCCACAAGCCGTCCGTCTTCAATTCTCACGACGACATCGCACAGCTTCAAAGCACTGAGCCGGTGAGTGATAACAAACGTCGTCCGCCCTCGGGCAAGCCGTTCCGTTGCCTCTAAGATGAACGCCTCTGTCCGGACATCCACTGCGCTGGTTGGCTCGTCCAGAATCAAGACCGACGCATCTTTGAGGAAAGCTCGAGCGAGGGAAATGCGCTGACGCTCACCCCCGGAGAGGCACAGTCCCCGTTCACCCACCATGGTCGCGTAACCCTGAGGAAGGCGGATCACGAAATCGTGTGCGTTTGCAGCCTTGGCCGCGGCTACGATCTCGGCTTCACTCGCGTTCGGCCGGGCATACGCGATGTTTTCGGCAATACTCGTGGAAAAGAGCACCGGATCCTGAAGAACGATGGCAAACTGGCTGCGCAAATCGACTAATTTGTATTCGCGCAGGTCGACATCATCGAGCAAGATCTGTCCTTCAGTAGGATCGTAGAAACGAGTCAGGAGATTCACCAACGTGGTTTTGCCTGCGCCCGTCGGCCCCACGATGCCTACGCGCATTCCCGGATCCAACTGAAACGAAACTTGGCTCAGGGCCGGCCGGTTGCTCTGCCCATAACTAAATGAAACGTTCTGGAAAGCAATCTTGCCCGTGGCGCGCACCAGTGAGCGCGGATCGGTTTTCTCTTCGACTTCGGGAAGTTCATCGAGCAAAGCGAAGGCCCGCTCGATATGGGCTAAGTAGGACTGCAGGGCCGCCGAGTTTTTGCCCATGGTTTTTAGGGGATCGTAAAGCTGGGTCACATATCCCATCATGAGCATGAGATCACCAAGGGTGATGATGCCTGATTGCACCTGCCGGAATCCCACAAATAGCACCGTGGCCGTTCCAATCGCGGAGGTCAGACCAACCAAGAAGTTGTACTTTCCCTCCGCCAGCGCTAGCTTCAGCCGCGCACGCATACCTTCGAAGCTACGCCGCACGAAACGATGCCTCTCATGTTCCTCTTTTCCGAATGCTTTCACCACGCGGAGCGCCCCGAGCACTTCCTGCACGACGCCCAGCGCGAATTTTTCTAGCTTCTTCACCTCGCGCGCCCCGCCGCGCAGGCGGCGCCGGTAGAATTTGGAAATCAAAAAAAGAATGGGCGAGATCACCAAGGCAACCAGCGCCAGTTGCCAATCGATTTTCATGGTGACGTACAGCATTCCGAGCAGCGTGAAAGCGGAACCAATGAGCGGAATGAAGCGTTCCGCCAGGACTGTCTGAACCGCGGCCGCGTCGTATTGAACGTTGTACAGCGATTCAGCGATTCCCTTAACGTCGTGATAAAAAAGCGACAAGCGCTGCATCTGGCCGAAAAGTCCAGATCGAAATTCCAGGAGGAGCTTTTCGCCGGTGTACGTCTTCAGGAGCCCCAGGGCTAGTGTCTGAATCTGGGTGAGAATGGTCACAGCAATCAGCAAGCCGACAGCGAAGAGCAACGCTGAGGATGGGGAGAGGCTGAATCCGGGGGGCACGAATGGCCGAAGCAAATGAGGAAGGGGCCGGGATCCGAGGCCGCTATCGAGAGCTATCTTCAGCGGCAAAGGGACCAGCAAAGCCAGGGGAGTTGCCAGTAAGCTGAGAAGGAAAAGACCAACGAGGTGCGGCCAACAGGGCCTGGCCCACCGAAACAAACGGAGGTAAAGTGCCAGGTCGCGGTTGGGGCTGGGCTTCCCGGTAGTCGTCATGTGCCCTCGAAGTCCAGCTTGATGAGGGCGCGATGGATCGCACCGACGGCTACGGCGCCGCTCCTAAACGTTATCGCCCCGAACACCGCGCTCAATGTGCCGAGGACGGCGGCAGCGCATACGGAGTGGTCCAATAGCGCTCCAAAGCACCCAATCATCAATAGGAGTGTCGTCCCGGCTCCCGAGATGGAGAACCACGGCCGAGAGCGAAGCCGCACCATGTACTTGCCTCGCCCGTAGTTTTCCGAGGCCGTAGAGACGCGTACGCCGCCAAACAAGCCGCCACGTATCTCCAGGTCCCAACTGTCGTAATCGCCGCCTCGACGCACGACTGCGCCACTGGACCGCAGCACCGATTCCAATGGCAGGAGTACCTCGCTGCTATCGAGCCATTTTTCACTCCAGAGCTGAAACATCCGCGGCCATGGGAAGGAGAGAGTTGGAAAACGGCGGATTCTCCAGGCCGTGAGGGAGTAGACCAGACGGCTCCACAGGCGAGCAAGAGGCTGCATCAGGTGAAGCAGTCCCGTGAGAACGCGCAGGCGAAAGCGAGTAAAGCGGCCTTTTGTCGACGCAGGAAAGCGGACTTTCAACGACGCACTTATTGCCGGGATCATCGAAAGCACAAGGGCGGCTACTGCTACTGGTAAGACGCTCAGCAGCCGTCTCCACGTAATGCCGACGGCACAGAGTGCCACCAGGACAAGAGTCGTGAGCTGCCATTCGTGCATCAGCGGCAGAGAGTTCAGAAGATTCGGCGCAGGCTGGTACAGCCGCGCATAACCTGCTGTTCCCCAAGTTCCCTGATATATCCGTCCACGAGACAAGGAGAGCGTGCGAAGGATTCCGTTCACATATATGCGTCCTGCCCACGTTGCGTAGCCACCCGAATTGTATTTTTCCGGCCACTTCCTCTCGAGCATGGCCTCGGCCGTGCCGTAGCCGAGCTGCTGCCTCAAGTACGCCCACACGGTCCGGCGATAGTGATGCCAAACCATGGCCGGCGGACAGAACCCAAGTTTCCCGCCACTTCCTCGCGTTCTCCAGCAAATATCAACGTCGTCGCCGGCTTGCCGGAATTGCGGATCGAATCCATTGATGGCCTCGAGCCAGCTCTTGCGGAATGCCATGTTGCAGCCGGGGATATGTTCTGCTTCGCAATCAGAAAGAAGCACATGAGCCGGTCCGCCCGGAGAGCCCGCGACACAACTCGCGGTCTCTCCGTCGTCCGGGACTGGAATGTTCGGCCCGCCGACGCCAGCGTAATCTTCCTTGAGGAATGCAGCGGCGAGATATGTCAACCAATGCGGATCGGGGCGGGCATCATCATCAATGTAAGCGATGATCTCTCCGGTTGCCGATTGCCATCCCAAGTTTCGGGCCGCGCTCAGACCCTGGTTTTCTGTGCGGATCAAGCGGACGTCATACTCGGCCGCAATATCACCAACGCCATCCGTTGAGCCATCATCAATCACGATGGTTTCGTAGTTGGGATAGCAGAGTTTTCCGATTCCTTCCAAACAATCACGAATGGTACGGCTCCCGTTAAAGGTGCATACCACGACTGATATTTTCGGCCATGCATCTTGGGCGGCGAACGGAACCTCCTCGAACGCTTCTCGAACAACGCCGAGTGCCCGCTTCGGCTCTCTTGTCCGGCTCAGCAGACCAAAATCCCAGTCGGTGACCTCCTCACCCCCTCTGTACCATTCGTCGGTCCAAGCATAAACGAATGCCCCCGCACACCCTGCAGCGAAGGCCTTCCGTATCTGCCAGTCCAGGCAAGCAGCCTGCGCCTTCTCTCCATTCCTGTGGCTGTCGAGTCCAATTTCCGTTACCAGTAGTGGACGATTGCCGGCGAGGTTTTGGAGTCGCGCGAGATAGGCTTCATAGCTGTCCTGCGACTCGAGAAAAACGTTGAAACAGATCAGATCGAGAAAAGACAAATCCAAATATTCCGTCGGTGGATAATTTGCGTAGGAAACCAGCGCTTCGGGATCCTCTTCCTTTACTTCGTCCCATAACTGCTTTAGAAATCTCTCTACGGCGCTGGTCCCATGCCAACGCACGATGGATGCGGGGATCTCGTTGGCAACAAGATAGCCCAGAACTGCGGGGTGACCGGCGCACACTCGCGCTCCGCTTCTAACCTGGTTTCTGATCTCGCGAACAGTTTTTTTTTGGTGCAGAAATGTGTAGTGACGCTCTCCTTGCAACCCGACTAGGATGCGCAAGTTACACTTGTGAGCAATTTCCAACAGCCAGTGTGGCGGGGCGGTGTAGGTTCGAACGGCGTTCACGCCGTTTGCAGACATCTGAGAAAAATCCTGTTCCACCACTCTCGGCGAAGGAAACGCCCCGCCATCTATGCCTGGCCGAAATGTTCCATAGGTTACGCCCCGGACATAGAGCTTCTCCTGGCCGACCAAAAGAAATTTGCCTCCCAAAGTAGCGCGCGAACCATGGGGAACCGCTCCTGAGGCGGGAGTATGTTTCAAAACAATTTCCGACGCCGGCGCCGGCGCTTCAGCCGCAGCCCCGATGGGAATAATTCTCACCGCCATATTCGCGCTCCTACTGGCCTGGTTCACAGTTCTCCAACCCCGCATTCGATGTGCTGTTGAAATTTGAACCGCACTTCACTGGCCGGGTTCAAGCCCTCAGGCGCGAATAATCTTGTTGCGTGATTCACGGCGCAGCCTGCTCTGCCATTCACGAAAACCCGAATTCCAGAATGGGACGGTTGCTCATGCAAGCACGATTTGTTCGAAGAAGCTGTCCTAGTCATCCATCACCACCATGGCTGGAAATCGAGAAACACGCAAAGCCTGCTAACCATTGAGATAGGGGAGGGCTGGGGCTAGCCGGGCACCGGAGTTTCTCTGAAATCCCTCCTCGTGAAAATTCAAAAACTGTATTTCGCGGAAAGCTGGATCGTTCTTCCCGGGCCTGCCGCATCGGCTTGACCGAAGAGCGGAGAGCTCACCACTCCGATAATTCCGGTAACGTTTGTGTGGTTGATGGCGTTGAACGCGTCCACACTGAATTCCATGTTGCGTCTTGAACGACGATGCTCGGCCGCAGAAGCACGCTGGAGGCTGAACGCCTTGGACAGCCGAATGTCGAGTTGCACAGTTGCCGGACCGCGACCCGTATTGCGCGTTACTCCGGGAGGACGCGTCATGGTGTCGCCACTGGGATCCGATCCGGTTGTAATATTGAACGGCGCCCCGCTGGCGACGGACAGAATTGAACCCATTCGGAAACCAAAAGGCAATTGCACGGTTCCTGCGAAGTTCAGGCGATGCCGGCGGTCCAAATCGGCCGGCCCTATTTCTGGCCGCAAATTGTAGTTGTCGGCCGGGAACGAAAATATTCCTGATGTATCGTTGGTGTATTTGGAGAAGACGTATTGCCCGTAGCCTTTAAAGTGCTTTCCCCATCCTCCGCGAAAGGTCAGAGTCAAAGCATGCCCGCGAAGGAATGCCGTCGATTGGACCTCCGCAATGTTTGAAAAGTTTGGATCCGGGCGCAGTCCAGACCCCGAAGGCAGCGGAGCGTTAGCGTCCCGAAGGCGGAACAGATGCACCCCGCGCAAAAACGAGTATTCCAGTGATAGCCAAGTATCTTTCCATATTTCTTGCTCGACTCCGGCGCTTGTTTGTATCAGGTACGGAGAATGGGCGGCGGATGCCACGCGTGCGATGCTCGGGGGTGGAGATGTCACTTGGCCGCCCAGAAATGGATCCGGATAGGACGGATGGGAAATGTCGATTTCACGGACGCGCGCACCGTCCATGAGCAGAGCGTCCTGTGCGGCTGAGCGCGGCAAGTTGTCATAGAACATCCCGGCTCCGGCGCGTAGCACTGTCCTCTTGCCGGGGGTAAATGCAAGGGCAAGACGGGGGGCAAGATCTCGGCGGTCGTCAAGTGTGTTTTGCCAGTCGTACCGCAGCCCCAACGTAAGGCTGAGGTTTGGGAAGACGCGCATGGTGTCCTGCGCAAATCCGCTGGTTTGCTGCGTGAGGAAGGAAACTCTTGGGTTTCCTTCGTTGATTTGAAACAGATCAGGGGCCCCCAAGTGGTTCTGGACCACAGCTCTGTACTGATCAAGGCTGCTAAATTCAAAAGTTCCGCCGAAATTTGATGCGTCGAAGACGTTCCACCAATCTGTCCTGATTGTGGCGCCGAAAAGAAGGGTGTGTTTTCCGCGGATGTAGGTCGCGGTATCCTGGACATCAAACGCACGTCCCTCTTTGCCATCATAGGATTGGGACGGACCGCCTATGAACACGCCGCTTACTGCGATTTCCGGCCCGCTGGCACGATTTCCGGATTGTGACGTCTGGTCTTTGAAGATCAGAATGAGCTCGTTGCGAAATTGTGGTGAAAAAGCTGCACTTTCGATCAATTGCGCCCGATGCGTTTGCCGACTGGAGCTGGTCCCTTGCTCTGGAAGACTTAGGGCGCCTACTCCGTTGTTTTTATTCGAGTGGTCGGTGAACGTGTAGTTTAGGGAAAGTGTTTGCATTTCCGTCAGTGACCACTGCGCACGCAAGAAAAGATGATCGCGTCGCTGTGGGGCGGGCACATTGAGGTTGAGGGGCCCGCTCAGGGCGACGGTATTCAAAGCATTCACAACTGAGCTTTCATCGTCCATCAAACGCTCACCCGCGACAAAAAAGTTGCCACTCTTGCCAAACAGCGGCCCGCCCACGCCGACCTCCACAAACCGCCGACTCAGATCTGGATTCGTGGTTGCAAAGGCGTTTCGCGCGTCGTAGACGGAATTCCGGGCGAAAAATGCCGCGCTGCCGTAATACCGACGCTTGTGCCCGTGCTTTGTGGTGATTTCCGCTCTTGCGCTGCCGGGATGCTGAAACTCTGCCGAATAAGGATCGCGGTTGATTTTCACTGTCCTGATGGCCGCGGTCGGCATGTCGAGCTCTCCGCCATCCATGCTGTCGACAACAATCGAAGTTCCTTCACCTCCCTGTGCTGCGGGATTCGTAAATGTGTCAATGAATGACATGAGGTAATCGACTGCGAGAGGAAGCCCGCTGAAAAAGGTCTCGTCGATTTTCATCGAATCCGTGTTGGTTTCCGGGGACAGCCGATCATCGGCGGTGTCGGGGTGAACGGTAATTTCCTCTTCGACAGTTCGAAGTTTCAGTTTGATCTTCAAGGGGCCCAGCTTTTCCGTCCCCACTTGAATGTTCGCCTTGTATGGCTCGAAACCGTTCGCTTCAATCTGAAGGAGGTAAGTTCCCGGTTTCAGATCCGTGAGACTGAATCTGCCATCTTCTGCCGTCACCGCCGCCAGTTTTGCGTTGGTCTCTTGATTGACCAGAGTCACTTTCACTCCGGCCAACTTTCCGCCGCCAGATTCCTCAACTTTTCCAGTCATGCTTCCGTTCTCCTGCCCCAGAAGAAGAACCGGGAACATCACAAATACGAGAAACAGGCAGAATGCGAGACGCCAGGTGACGGTGAGAACTGCGCAGCTATCCCAGGAAAAAAGGCGGCACATACCTCTGTGGCGGCGGCCAGAGTGTAGGTCCGGCGGCACGAGCGATCGCCCATCCCAGCCAACAGGGACTAAGCCGAGGTAGTGGTAGTCAGTCTGCTGCTGCACGCGGACTTGCACCTCCGTGCGCCTCCAGATTTGCTTGGGCTGTGCGCACGCGGGGAGAAACGTGGGATTGACTAACGTGCCATTGCCAGGCCGTTTCCATGATTTCATCCAGCGAAGAGTGGCGTGGCTGCCATCCGAGAAGTTCCTTGGCCTTCCTGCCATCTGCCACTAGACACGGGGGATCGCCGGCACGGCGCTCCACCTCGCGAACGGGAACATGACAGCCACTCGCCCGTTCCACAGCGGCAATGACTTCACGCACGGAGTGACCCTTTCCGGTTCCCAGATTGAGGGCAGCGCTCTGGACTCCGTCCAAGATGTTGGCGAGCGCGAGGTAGTGCGCTTCCGCCAAGTCCGTCACATGGATGTAATCCCGGATTGCGGTTCCGTCGGGTGTTGGATAGTCTGAGCCGTAGATCTCCACAAAGGGAATTTCACCCAGCTCGGCCTTGATCGCGCGTGGTATTAGGTGGGGTTCAGGATCGTGGTCCTCTCCAATCTCACCCGCTGGGTCCGCGCCCGCAGCATTGAAATACCGCAAAGCCATCCATCGCAACTCGTAAGACTGGGCATACCAGTTGAGCATCCGCTCCACGAAGAGCTTGGACTCTCCGTAGGGACTGACGGGCGACTGGGGGTGATGCTCGGGAATGGGAACCTCTTGCGGAACTCCGTATGTGGCACAAGTAGAAGAGAAGATGATGTGCTTCACCCTCGTATCGACCATGGCATCCAGCAAATTGAGCGTATTCACCACGTTGTTGTGGAAGTATTTGCGAGGGTTGCCCATGGATTCGCCAACGTAGGCGTTCCCAGCAAAATGGATGATGGCTTGAATGTCGTAGTCCCTTATCATGTCTCGGAGTAAGTTGAAATCTGCCAGATCGCCCTGTACAAAAGGTCCCCACTGCACGGCCCAGCGATGACCGGTGCTCAGATTATCCAGCGCGATCGGCTCATATCCGGCTCGTGCCAACAACTTAGCAGTATGGCTGCCGATGTACCCTGCACCACCCGTGACCAATATTTGCACTTTTTCTCTCTCTGAAAACGGAGCGACCTGGCTGGGCGGTGGTCCAGGTCAACATGCCTTGAATGCTTTGCGAACGTTTCATTACAACCGGGGCCACCATACGGGAGCAAGAAGGCCGCGTCAATTACCGTGCGGGCTAACCCCGTCGGCTAGTACTGCAAGCTCGTTTTGATTTGTCGAATTACCCAGGCGAGGCTTCGGCGCGCATCCTTCAGATAACGTATTGGAGGCCGATACGGTAATGCCTCGGAGACGCCCGCTCTATCCAACGGACTTGAACAAGCGTGGGGATCTGTGCAGGCATATGAGGGAGCCTGAGCTGGCCTTGCAGGAGCGCGGATTGCTTGGGGGTGTGAGTCGCAAGAAGGCAGAACCCGCCGTCGGAGATATCCTTTACCCGCCCGCTGATGGCCACTGTTTTGTTCTTCGTCTGATACGAAGACAATTCGCTACCCGCAAATTTCCCGTCGACTGGATAGCGGGAATGGCTTCGTTTTGTACGCGATTGTAAATCCATCTCATCACAGGGAGAACATAACCATTAGTTTTCGTGCCTTATTATAGAGTCAGAGTAATCCAGTATCGATGGATGAAGAACGGCGCTTCACCCTGATGCACCTTGCGAAAACTGCAGGATTCTCGCCAGGATGCCGGACCGGTCACAAGCTCCAGTTTTGAACATAAGGGATCTCAAGAAAGCCTTTGCGGTATTGGGACTGATGTCCATTCGGCAGGCGATCTGCTTTGTTGCATGTCCCTGCATCAGAAGTCCGAGCGTTTCCGTTTCCCGCTGCGTCAAGCGAAATTTCTGAGCCACCAGTCCAAGATCAAGCGGTGCTCGGTGGTTCCTTTCCAGCAGAATGGCCAGACTCGGCCCGGCACCGTTTGCCATGTTAGATTTTAAGGTGAACACGCGTAACTGATACTGCCTCTTACCAGATGTAACCACATTGGAGAATCTTGGGCGCTGATTGCCGTTCGGCTTCGGAAGCAGCGACTCGATCCGTCGCACGAGGAGATTGTCAAAGCCTTTGTTTCGTCGCGGGGTTTCCGGATAAGAAAGGATACAAACAGCTTCCTCGTCTGCGTTAAGAGGCCGCAGGAAGGCGTCCAGCAATATAAGCCCAGCGGAATGGGAATTTGTTCTTTCAGACGGTCGAGGTATCAGTTCCTTCGCCCTCGCGCTTACCTCGGGCAGACCTCTTGACAGGCCATTTCCGTTTGTCGCGGAAGCGCGACGGAGTCTACCTCGAGGTCGGTCTTCGTTGGCGCGGCCCAGCTCACGTGTATACAGCATTTGCATTGCCCCACTCCAAAAACTGAAGAGTAGTAATTATAGAAATTGGATAGCTGGGTGGCGGTGGCCCGGCTGACAAAGTATCGTCAGCAATTCGAATCCCTTGGCCCATAGAGGCAGCCTAGGGTAGCAATCAGCGTCAGACTCGGTAATCCGCTGAATACAGGAGCCAGGAAACAGGAACAACTGAAACGCATGTAGAGGAAAGACCTCATGAGCTTGTATTTCACTCAGTGCCTCTATTGCTCCTCAGGGCCTCCAGCAGGCACTCTCGGGGCTCCCGCGGAACCGACGTACCAACGAAAGGTCTTGCTCACTTTGGACTTACAAGCATTTGGTCGTTCTACTCAAACACGGTTTTCGCTCTAAAGCTGTTTCCGGCGGCTCGCGCCGGATGTTCTTCCCGGCCTGGTTCGTCTCGCCCGCTAGGAACGGGAAGATATGCTTACTATGTGGACCACAATCTCTTCTGAAAGTCCTTTGTATTGTCCGTCTTACAACCAAACGCAATTCCAAGAAAATAGCCATGAGGGTTTTACGAGGTCTCACCTCTTAAACGTACTTAAGGGGCCTCGCCCGAAGCAAACTGTCGCCAAGGCCGAGAAATTGAGCGACTCCCATCAGTTCGCAATGATTCAGGTCAAGAATGAAGCTCAGACAAAGGTTTTAATTGCCGTTGCACTGTCGAAAGTAGGCAAAACCGCAGATGCAATCGCTACAGCCGAAGCGGCGGTTCCACAACTTGCTCGCGTTCAGTCGGATGAAAGCATGCTTGCTGCTATCCGAGATGATGCAGCGCGCTCGCTTCGAGACGCACAGGGTCTGCTAGACTATCTGAAGCCCATCCAATAGATGCTTACCAATCTTGGTACCCAATTCTCGGATTACCCTGATAAGCCAATTCGGGGGAAAGTGATGAACCACTGACCATCACAAAATCCGCTTGGCATCAGTGCATCGCTACTCTGCCAGTCGCGTTACCTTACTCTTGGGCCGTTTCTACGGTCACTGGCCCGATTCGATATCGCGTCGAAGGAGCAATCCGAGCGATGGAAAAGGCTTGGACCACCGCGGGGAACACCTCGCCGTTGCCGTCATAGACGTAGCCGATGACCCGCCCGAGTCTCAACCAGGCCCGGTCGCAAAAGCTGACTTGCTTGGCCACGACGCCGGAAAGTGGAAGTGCGGGCAATCAATTGCGAACACTAATTGGCAAGCGGAATTTCTCTCTCAAATCGCGCAATGCCTGCGCCGGAACAACCCGAAATTGGTTGTAAAGTAACTCTTCCCAATACACTGAGCCGTATCTTGGCAGTAGGTGTGTTTGCCACTGGTATATCAAGCCCAGATTCCAGACGACGAAAAGCACTACGAGGGGGACCAATCGGACCGAAGCGCCTCGACTCTCTGGCCACAGCCGCGCGGCCCAGGCGAACAGCGAAGCAAGTCCGAGAATAAAGATCGGTGTCAAAGAGATAAAGAAGCGATTGCCAAATCCGACGTTTCCATACCACCACGGATAGCAAGAGACGAGACCGTAGAAAACAAGAGTTATGGTTAAGCAAATCGCTCCAACAACCTTGTCCAAGATCCACCGACAAAAAAGTCCCGCAATTGCCAGGACGAGAATGGGCGTAAATACAAACAGCCCATGATCTGTTGAGAACAACACCCTCTCAAAGGCTGGAGACGCCCAGTTCCAAGTGCTAAGTGCGTATGGCCCCATGCTGAGAGGATTTCCGAATACGATTTGCCTTGTGATGAGAGTCGGTAGTAGAGCGAAGAGAGTGCCGCCTCCAAAAATTCCATGTAGGCGCAGCGTGTTAGCAAACCCCTCCTGTCTACTACTGCCTGCGGCCAGAATTTCCGCATAAGAGGAAAAGACTTCAAATGCCACCGCCACCAAAAAAACAACATTGAGCTGGTAAACATCTATCATCAAGCCCGACAACAGCCCCAGCTTCAGCCATTGTCTAGTCGTGCGCGTGCCGCGCGTTCGCAGCCAATACCAGAGGAACAACGCATCTACAAAGACTGAATGCGCGTGGGACCACGCAGGCAGTAGATAAATGTACATCGGAACTGAGCTCCCAAACCAAACTCCGATCGTGGCCCAAAATGCCCACTGCTCCTTCACAAACCTTCGGGCCACCGCAAACGAAAGACAGAGGCCTGCGAAGCCGTACAGGGCTGTCGAAGCCGTCATCGCCGCCAAATAAGGCCAGGAGTGTCCATCAGGCGCAATATGCCAACCGAGATGCGCCAATCCAAAAACCGTCAGATGTGTGGGGATCAGAAACGGGCTCCAGAGAATGGCGGGACCGACCGAATAGAAATTCGGCAGATGTCCTGTTTTCGTTATCGGATTGTCAACAAAATGATCTACTAAAAAGATTTTCAGCAATTCCTCATTCGGATTCTGGAAGTCTGAGGAAAAACTGAAATTATGATCAACTAGTGGAGAACGAAGGTAAGCATAATATCCGACCCCGTCACCGCCGACTTGAGCATGAAGAAAGGGGAGGCTCAGCAGGAATACGAAGAAGAGTGCCTTCTCGTAGTTCGACCGCCCGCGCCAAAAACGCTGGAGGAAGTTGGTTTTCATCGACCTTGACAGTGATTCGAACTGTTCGACAAGTGCAGGCTAGCATGACGAAAGCAGCGACGCCACACGCCCGCTTGATGCGGTATTAACTTAGGATAAGCATTCAGAGAAAATCCAAATACGGCGGAAAGAACTTAGGCGAGGTCGATTTTGGCTGGAGATGAATGGATTGGCATTCCGGCCGCTTCAAGACCCGGCTTGCTAAGCACAGCGATGAGTGAAAGTGGAGGCAAGGGCAAGAGTTTGTCCAGCACGCGGAACACAGGAGTCAGCACGTTCAGCAGTTTAATTTGCAAGAAGCCAAAGGCACGCCGCCGCAAGAGTTTCCCGTTAATCCACCAGGCGACGACGCCGACACGGTTAAATTCCAGCATAGTATCCACGTGGAAGCCCGCTCTACTGGCCAGCACTCTTAATTGATCTTGCGTATAGCGCCGCTGATGGCCCAGAGCATCATCAAGTGTCCCCATGAGCCAAGGACCGCACGGAACCAGAATGATCGCTCGCCCATCCTGCTCCAGAGCTTCACGGATATTCCGCAAAGCCCCCAGGTCGTTGGCCAGATGTTCAACCACGTTCAAGCAAATCACCGTGTCAAATTCTTGTTCCTTTGGATACGTCTCTCCAGATTGTCCATCCGTGTAACCAACATGAAGGTATGGCCGATTCCGGCTAATATTTTCGAGGTATGTAAGATACAACGGATTGATGTCGCTGGCCCAGTACACTTTGCGTGGAACCAGTTGCAAAGTCAGATTGCCTGTTCCCGCGCCTATCTCCAATACTTTCTCGCCCACGTAAGGACGGATAACATCCGCCATCCACTTTGTGAAGCGTGGTGCGCGATTGAGGCGGCCGAGAATCTGGCTTCCATAAACGTCCTCGGCGTAGATGTGGTCGGAAAAGCCAAACCGCAATATCGCGCCGATGGCCCGGATGCCATCCTTCCATTTGATCTTTTTCCCTTCCTGATAAGTGCGGCCTGCATAGCGAATCGGGACTTCGAATATGCGCGCTCCGCGTTTGGCCAGCTTGATGCTGATTTCCGGCTCGATTTCAAACCCTTGGCCCACTAGTGGCACGCTTTTCATCAAATCGGTTCTGACCATCTTGTAGCAGGTTTCCATGTCCGTGAGATTCAGATCCGACACGAGGTTGCACAAAAGAGTTAGAAAGCGATTCCCCAGCTCATGGCGGAAGAAGAGAACACGCCGGTATTCGCTGGCGAGAAAGCGCGAACCAAACACGGCGTCGGCTTGTTCTTCCAAAAAGACCTTGACCATTTTAAGGAGATCGGAAGGATGGTACTCAAGATCCGCATCATGAATAACGGTCAATTCTGCGTTGGCCTGCGACAATGCCGTGTGGATTGCCGCCGCCTTTCCCTGGTTTGTCTCGTGTCGGAGAAATAGCCATTCCAGCTTGTGGGGAGGTGCTGCAACCACCGACTGTTGAAACTCACTCAAGGCCGTCCCAGTCTGGTCGCTCGAACCGTCGTCCACCACAATAACTTCGATATGGTCCAGCAGCGGAGACTGACCCAGGATTTTGAGCCGTTCGAGACTAGTGCAGACCAAATGCTCCTCATTGTAAACGGGCACAAGAATGGAAAGTGTCGTCGAGGCTTTCATTGGAAATCTGGCGTCGCCCTCTCTCGAACCATTAAGGTCCAACGGATTTAACGCCTCTCTGGGAAAGAAGACACTCACTATAGTCGCCTCGCGATTCGCTGAGACGTCAATCTTCTGCCAGAAATAGTTCGTGAACTGGTCAATAGTCTCATTCAGGTCGTCCCAGGACGGAGCTTATAGGTAAGGCAACAAGTATTTTCTCAGAAGGCATGCATTGCATTACGACTTCGAAATCCGGTTCGTAGCCTTTTGGTAACGCACCTACTAAGGCAAGGAGTTGCTACCGGGGTGCTGGCCGCACGTGGAAACTGATGCACTCATAAAGCCAAGGACAGGGTCCCGGGAAGAGAACGCCTCAAGCCTTGCGATGCGCGAGCGCGCGAATCTCACCCCAGACGACGAATGCAAGATAGACGGAAAGTAGAATAAGCTCCGGCTCGATGGCGTGACGGTACTTTGCGGTCGGATACGCGAGGTAATACGGAATCGGATAGATAATGATTGCCGCGGAAAAGAGAAGCCAGCCGCGTGGTCGCCTGGTTAAACCAAAGAGAATGCCCAGCCACCCAAGTAGAGACAACGGCCAAAATTCCCAGGCTTTCCACCATTCCCGTGTCCAATAAATTAGCAAACTGCCATCCCAAAACCACAGTGCTCGGTGAAGCGTCAGGTGGACAAATTCGGAGGGATACTTGCGAATGAAGGCCAAGCTGTCCTGCTTGTAATAATCGATGTAGCGCATTTCACCCCAGGCGGCATATTTCTGAAGCTCCCCTGGATTGAGCCCCGGATGAATGCCCGCATAGCCCATTCCATTGCTGAAATGATAGTTGCCCAGGTGGAATTCAAACCAATAATTGCTGCGAAAGAAAACCGGGCGGCCGAACACGAGTTCGTTGCGAATCAGCCAGGGGGATACCAGCGCTGCGAAGAGGACACCGGCGAGCGTCATGGGCGCGAGCCATCTCCGGAGTGCGCGATGATTTACGAAACCAACGTAGGCAAACGTGAATGGCATCACGCTGAGCAATGCGGGATTGGTTAGCGCAATCAATGCCCAAATTGCGCCGAACGCTAGCCAAAGTCTTCTGCTGTTCTTCTCCGCAACGTCCAGTGTGACGATGAACACAACGGAAAGCAGAAATGCGCTCGCCGTGAAGTCCCAAATCCAGGAAACTGGCCAGCGAAAGAAAAAAGGGCTGAGCGCCCAAATCCACGCGGCGCACAATCCGACTTGCGTACCAAGACTGCGGCGACCCAAGCCGTAGATGGCAACTCCCGTTGCGGCTGCGATGATGCACTGGATACCGATCAGCACCAGTGCCGAGGTTTCGGAGTAAATTCCGAAGATTCGAAACACCAGGGCACACAAGTAAGGATAAACAGGAGCGATCCATGCAGTGGGCCCGGTGTCCTGGTAAAAAGGCGCACTGAAACCCTGCCCGCGCACGATATGCTCGGCGATGCTGCAAATTTCCGCTCCAAAAGGAAGAATCGATCCGGGAGCGCGGACGTAGGTTTTCTTCCACAGAACAAAACCGAAGCGCAGAATAAGTCCGCAAATGAAAAGCAAGATTTGTAAATATCTGTCAGACGTGGAATTGGCCGGCGAACCGGGAGTTGTAGGAGTTTCCGGAGCGATGACGGACATAGGTTCTATTGTGAGAGACTATCTGGAACAGTCGCAAGATCGAGTTGGACAGCCCAACTCTTATTCGGCACTAGGGAACGCGCTCTAGAGTGGCAAAATCGGACCGTCCTACGCCTAGGACTCCACGTCTGCGGTAATCAGAGTTTATTGCTGCCTAGAAACGCGAGATTTCAATCGCGCTGGTGACTGGATGTCCAACCTGATACACGGGTCGGTGCGAGGATAAACACGCGATCCTAGCCAGGATTTGGCGGAGCCAGCCCCTACCTACCTTAGGCTGTTAAACTCTGGATGATGAGGTGAATGCAGATGGCTGGCGTCATGATCAAAGATCTGAATATCCTCGGAGGCCGGCCCGTCTTCCGCGGCACGCGTGTCCCGTTCAAGGTCTTGATTGACTATTTGGAGGGGGGCGACACTTTGGATCAGTTTCTGGAGCAGTATCCAAGCGTGAACCGCGAACTTGCCACTACTGCCATCGAAGAAGCACGGCAGAGTCTTGTGGCACAACTCAAGTGAAAGTTCCGATCGACGAGTGCGCTCCCAAAGCGCTTAAAAGGCACCTGACAAATCGCGTCCACGAATGTGTCACTGTTCAGGAAGCGGTTGGTCTGGAAAGCAGAACGGCGAACTTTTGAGCCTCGCGGAAGCTGCTTTTGATGTTTTGGTCACGGTGGACACAAACCTCCGCTACCAACAAAACTTGGCGGATCGCAGAATCGCTATTTTGCTTCTCCAGTCATCCTCCAATCGTCTGGAGCACCTCCGCCAACACTTCCCCGCCTCGGCAGTGATACCTGAGTCTCCCATGGAGGCTCGAAAAGCTTCAGGGAGAGTCCGGCGAACTGCGCCTCCGCGTCGGTGACTACCGCGAAGCAGCCGACCGATTTAGGAATCGAATGCCTCTTCTTCACCCCGTACTCTTCGATGGCTTCCAAGGTCTGACCCTCGGCAGGTTTAATGGAATTTGTTCGCTCGTACGATTCCACCAACTTCGGCCTTCCCTCGAACCGGGACGGGTCGGCTCCTGCATTACGCTTTTCTAGGCCTGTCCGCGGCACTAGCGGTTGTCCGTTACGCATTCTCGGAATGCCGTTCCGCCCCTACCCAGAAACAAATGGATTAGAGGATTCCCCTAATTCTGGGGCGCGATTTGGTATTGTTCCAGCTTGCCGTCCGGCATTTCGTAGATCGGGGCGCTTAGTTCTGTTTTTGGAAATTTGATGGTGTACACGCGTAGCTTCATACCCCCACGCAATTCCTGGTGAATCTGGATAAATTCTTCCGGCGTTCCCAGCGGGCCCAAGCTGCTGGCGAAATCCTTTAAGGCCTGTTCATTGAAATAAAAATTGGCGTTGTCCGTGAAGAGAGAGCGGTCAATCGTGCCATGCTGCAACCCTTCGAAGATTTTGCGCGCCTGCACCAGCTTGTCCGGAGTAGCCGGGTCATCGGTGGCGAGCAGCAGCCGTGCAATGCCCTTGGCGATCGCGCCCGAAGCGTCGGTGGCGTCCAGGTTTGTGAGCACCACCACGGCAACGCGCTCGTCCGGGAAGACGACATTTTCTGACGTGAAGCCCGAAACCTCGCCGCCGTGAGACAACGAACGATGGCCAAGCTCCGACCGGACACCCACGCCGAGCCCGTAACCCGTTCCCAAGCCATCCTTGAGCAAGACTTCCGTTTCAAAGTCGTGATAGGAAGAGGGTTTCATCAATTTCTGATTGATGATCGAAATGTCCCACTTTGCCAGGTCTTCCACGGGCATGGCCAGTTCGCCTGCCGCAAAGAGCCAGCCGCTTCCTATCTTGGGCGCCGGACGCGGCGGGCCGAGCGCATAACGCAGGTAACCGATTGGATCTGTGTCGAAGAGCTTGGCCCTATCAATGTCGGTGACGCTTTTCATGTTGAGGGGCGTAAATATCTTTTCCTGCAGAAATTGCAGCAGCGGTTTGCCACTGGCCTTTTCGACGATGAGTCCGGCGATGACATAATTCGTGTTGCTGTACTGCCACTTCGTGCCGGGCTCAAAATCGAGCGGCTTGCGCGCCCAAGTGTCCAGAATCCTTTCTGCCGTGACTGGCTGCAACATATTGGGCATCACGTAGTCCTGCGGCCAGAAGTCTTGATAGCCGGAGGTGTGTGAAAGAAGCTGGCGAATGGTTACTTCGTTCGCGCGCGTAAGTCCGGGAAGAAATTTACCGACCTTATCATCGAGCGAAAGTTTGCCCTGTTCCTGCAGAAGCAAAATGCCCGCAGCCGTGAATTGCTTGCTGATGGAGCCAATGCTGAAACGCATTTCGGGCTTCGCCGGTGTGGCAGTATCGAGCCGCGCATTCCCATAGGCGTGCAGATAGGCGATCTGCCCATCCTTTACCACCGCGACGGAGGCGCTTGGTAGGCCCGTTTTGGCGAGCGCGTCGGTAGCCACCTTATCAATCTTGTGCTGCATTTCGGCCGGGAGCTGGTCCTGCGCATTCGCCCTGGCGCAGGAACACGCAAGGATCAAAGTTGCCAAGCGGAAAGCTGAACATAAAATTGCACACCGCATGAAAACCTCCTCCGACAAACTCCGCAGTGTAGCACGGGCCAATCGTGTGGCACTCGGACGCATCGTCCCGTTAGCGGAGCAGGCATTGAACACTTAGCGCAGGGCTGACTTTCAATCTCCAATCAGATCGGCTCTAGGCTTTCTCGACAGTTGGCAACAATGAGCGTGATGTCGTCTTGCTGTTCGTTAGGATTGAATTGCCGAACTTCATCGAGAAGTGATGAAACCAAGGCCTGAGAAGACTCTCCACGATGCCGCTGTAGCGCTTCGATCAGGCGCTGCTCTCCGAATTCCTCTCCGGAATCGTTGAACGATTCGGTCATGCCGTCCGTGTAGAGAACCAGTGTGTCTCCCGGGAATAGCTGTCGCTCCTCCAGCATGCAATCCCAATCCTCAAACAGGCCCAGAACCGTCGCGATGGAGGCGAGCCGTTCCAAAGTGCCATCGCGTCGGAGAAGAAGCGCGGCAAGATGTCCGCAATTCGCGAAGCGCAACCACTTAGTTTTATCGTTATATTCCGCGAAGAAAAATGTTGCGTAGTCGCCGTCGGCCGTATTCTCGTAAAACAGCTGATTCACTGATCGCAAGAACCGCCGCGGCTCGTCTGCGGCAATCGCGCACTGGCTGCGCAGGTTGGCCTGCAGATTGGCCATCAGCAGAGCGCCCGCGATTCCCTTACCTGCGATATCGCCGATCACTAGGACAAGTCGTTCTCGTCCGAGGTCAAGAAAATCGTAGTAATCTCCCCCCACCTCCCGCGCCTGAAGACAAGCTCCAGCATATTCCAGGGTGCGAACCGCTGGCATTCTTTGCGGAAAGGGCCTCGCCTGCACCTGCCGCGCGATTTCCAGGTCGCGCGCGGCGCGCCGTTCGGATTCGAGCTTTTGGGCGATGGTGCGGCGTTGCGATTCCACTCCAAGCGTTAATTCGTCGAAACCAGCAAGGCCGAACGAATTCCCGTCCACATCCTCAAATCGTGTGAAGGTTCCGCCCCATTCCGGTACCTGTGGTGGAAAGTGAAAGCGAACTCCACGACCGCTCCATTCGTTGAACTTGGCGTTGACATCCTCGGTGATAAAGTAGATCCGGGTATCGTGCCCAATGAGTTTGTATTCCTCGGAGTCGGGGGTCGCCAGAGCTAGGGAGAGGCTCGCGTTGCCGTCCGGAGGCGCAATCTCGATCCACCGGCCGCCAGATTCAAAACGTTGATCCACCACTAGCCTGAAGCCAAGCTGGTCAACGTAGAATCGCAGGCTTCGTTCCTGATCGCGAACGAAGATCATGATGAAATGCAGGCAGAAATAGGGATCCTGACTGTCCAAGCGCAGAAGGGATCGGTCAATCCCAAAGGGTAGAGACGAGTCGTCCATCTGCGCGATTATACGTTTGAAGACTGTTTTTCCGGAAGGCCGGCATTGCGCGTGCACTCGGTCCCGAGATGTTGCCCCAGTCCGACGTGTACTCACGAAACCGGACAAGTTCCCCGGTCCCCTTTCGCGCTGAATCCGCTGCGACGATTACGGCGCTTGCTCTGAAGTGCTTAGCGGTAGATGGGGCGGCCGTCGGTAGGAACCGATCTACAAACGATCGTAGGCGACTGATATACTTCGTCGGTGCTCTACGACCAACCTAGCTCTCAAAATGACTCCTCCGCGCGACCCGCCAGGTTGCGACCTCCATCGATCAGGTCCGCTTCTCCGAATTGAGGCGGAGCTGTCCATCCAATCAAGAGAATGCTTTGAGTGTTGGTGAACCGGGGAGGACCGGAACCTCCAACCCGCTGTTAAATCCAGAAACGCTATGAAGAATGAACAGCAGGGTCATCATCTGGTGCAGGCGCAACCCTGATGGATGGTTGAAACGGCGCATAAATCCAATCTACTTCTCCTCAACGATGGCTGCGTCCCACGGCTTCAGTGTTAATTGCAGGCCCTGGGTCACAGGCGCCTGCGAAAGCAAATCCACGCCGGGACGGTAGGCATAGGCAAATGATTGGGCAGCGTTCGAATAGTTTAGGTAGTAGTGCACCATTTTGCCTGAGCGGTTCGCACCGTGCTTGACGCGAACCGGCGTCGGCAAGTCCTGATCAGGACCCGTTAACCCTGCCTGTTCCAGAGCATCCAGGATCACACTCTGCTGCAGCTTGTCGCTGAGTACGGTTCCTTCGTACGTCAAGGTGCCTTTACCAAAGGAATTGCGGGTAATGGCTGGATACTTTGCGAAGAAAGGATGATCGTAGTAGGCGATCGGTTTTGCGGTATCTGCGATCAGCATCTCCGCCCATTCGGAAACTCTATTGTCCGCACCGACTTGAAATGGATCATCCTTTAGCGCCAAGGGCCGGAGCAATGAGGAAAACTCCTGGTAGTGCAAGCCTGCGGCCTGGCGTAAAGGTCCCGGCGCCATTTCCCAGCGAACTGTCGAATATTCATTGCAGAATCCGCTCTTAAATGCGAGGACGAGGTTTCCGCCGCCTTTTACATAATCCACAAGTCTCCCAAGCACCTCATCGCTCGCCACATAAAGCGGCGGAACGAGAATCACCTTGTACGCGGAAAGATTTTTACTTTCGGGAAAAACGAAATCCACCCCGACGTTCAACCGGTACAGCGCACTGTACATCTGCCGAAGTATCGTGCGGTAGTTCACACGATCGCTGAACTTCATAAACTCGATGCCGTAATAGGAATCGTCGCTGTAAAGAATCGCGACTTGATTCTGGCGCTGAAGATCGACGATTTCCGGACCGACCCGTCTCAACTCATGCGCCGTGAGGCTCACTTCGTCCTACGCGCGGCCCGGCGTCAGGTCGTGCCCCAACACGCCTTTCCAGTAGGTTTCCTGACCATAATGAATCGAGTGCCAGTGCCAATACTCGACCATGTTGGCGCCTGAAGCGGCGTGTGTATACACATCCAAGCGTAACTGACCATCGTAGGGTGGAAATTGCTCTTTGGAATCCCATCCGATGGCCTCAGCGTTCGTTTCCGTGATCAGGTAATTTGTCTGCTTGAGCGAGCGGACGTAGTCGCCAACGTAAGAAGATGCTTCACCGTCAAACTGGTCCTGCGTTCCGTGATACGGGTTCGCTGCCGCGATGTCGAGCGTCTTGACCACTTCAGGCTCGTTCACTTCCGGGCGAGGAGGCCCCGCAAAGTCATGCATCACAAACTGATCGGGACGCTTGTACTCATTGACGATGGCTGCCTGCCAGGCAAGAAAATCGGTGGTCATCCACTGCGAGTAGCGCTCCCATTCGAGCTTCCATCCAGGGTTGATAATGCCGTCGCGTGGCGGAAGCTCGGACCAATCGTTCAGGCGCTGTCCCCAATAGTTCAGCCCCCAAATCTTGTTGAGATTATCTGTCGTTTTGAATTTTGATTTCAGGTAATCGCCGAACCCAACCTGAACGTCGTGATTTGCCGCACCAGCCGAGGAAGTTTCATTGTCGATCTGGTAGCCGATGATCGCCGGATTGTTCTTGTAATGTTCCAGAATCTTTCGGGTCACGCGTTCGCAATAGAATCTGTAGGTTGGGTTCGAAAGATCCGAGTTTTGCCGATATCCGAAATAGAGATATTGCCCTCCCAGCCGCGTCACGACAATCTCAGGATGTTCTTTATAGAGCCAGGCAGGAATGGAGGCTGTCGGCGTGCCCATGATGACGCGGATGCCGGCCGCGTGGAGCTTTTCTACAGCACGATCCATCCATGCGAATGCAAACTTGCCATCTTCCGGCTCCCACAACCCCCAGCTGAATTCCCCGATACGGACGACGGTTATACCGGCCTTCTGCATGAGCTGCACATCCTGCTCGAGCCGGTCGTAGGGCATATACTCCGGGTAATACGCTACGCCGTACAGCACGGTATCCATGCGATCAGCCCGGAAAGGTTCGCGGGCCTGGGCTTTCCCCGGTAGAGCAGTGCAAAGCAGGCCAAAGAAAACAATCCCTGCTCGAAGACTCCACGAAAGTGCAATGCGATCCCGTTCACAGGGAATCATGACCTACCCTTTCCCGGATTCATCGCCGTTGAATCCCGCAGAACAAAACTCGTCTTGAGCACATATTCGGTTCCCTTTGGATTCGGAGTCTCAAGTTGCACGTCATGCAGCAGCGCCTGAAACGCGAGGCGTCCCAATTCGGTCTGCGACACCTCGATGGTCGTCAGCGGCGGGAGAATGTATCGCGACAGGTGGATATTGTCGAAGCCGATCACCGAAAGATCCTGCGGAACCTCGATCTTCTCGCTGTAGCACTTGTGCATCACCCCAATCGCCGTCGTGTCGTTCGAACACAACACTGCGCTCGGACGCAACGCCCCATTCAACAATTTCGCGAAGGCCTCTTCCCCACCCTCCAGCGTATGGTTGCCGCCGACGATTAACTCCGGATCGCAGGCCAATCCGATCTCGTCCATCGACTGGACAAATGCATCCTTTCGAGCAATGGCGGACTTCAAGGTCAGCGGACCTGTAATGAACGCGATCCTCTCATGGCGCAACGCCGCAAGATGTTGCACCGCCTGCCGGATGCCATTCAGATAATCGATGCCAATATTGCTGACCCGCGGCCGTGGCGGTCCGACGTCCACGAACACCAGCGGCACGTTGCGAAGCTTGAGATCCTCGAGCAGCGATTCTTCCATTCCGAACGTCATGACCGCCACGCCTTCGACTCGGTGTTCCAGCATACGCCGCGCTGAAGTCTTCATGCGCTCGGGATCGTGAACTGTGGAAGTCACTAGGATTTCGTAGTTGTTTTGGAGGGCGGTCTCTTCGAAAACACGTACGCTCTCCGGGAAAAATGGGTTCGTGATTCCTGAAACGATCAATCCAAAAATTCGGCTCCGCCCGGAAACCAGAGCCCGCGCCTGAGTGCTTGGGAAATATCCGAGCTCTTCGATGATTCGCCACACGCGTTTCGCCAATTGGGGTTGCACGCTGGGATGACGATTCATCGGCGCGACACCGTGGCGGTGGAAACTCTTGCGCGTTTGGCGATCTCGCGGATATTCATAGGTCTGTACTCAAAGGTCCGATTAGCGCCTTGTATCGCTCCTCGCACTATTTGCAGTCGTCCGATTGAAAAGCTCCCCGATCGGTTGCGCCACACGACGGCACGGCGTGGCCCCAAAGATCATGCTCGCCACCTTTTTCGATAGGCTTTCCGTTTTTTCTTGCGGGAGAAGCCGCCTGCAAACGATACCCAGTTAAAGAGAGTATCCCGTCAGTGCCTTGGCCAGGCGCAATCAGCTTCGGATCAACCGTCAGCGCGTGAGAATCGCTGGCCGCCACTTCCACGCCATAATAATCATTGGCATCGAACAGATTGTCTTTGCTCTCTCCAAAACCATGGGCAGTTAGGTAAGCGCCGTCCGAAGCGCGCGAAACTCCATACGAAAACCGCGCTGTTCCAGCCACGTAAAAAATGTTGTTGTAAAAAGAGGTGCTGTCTGACCAGCCATGCCAATCCGAAAAAAGCAACAGGTCCACTGAATGATGTGGCCCGACGTAAATAGTGTTGTTGTAAATCAGGCTTTCTTTCACGGGACCGGCGATATTGATGCCGCGCGTGCGGTCATTTTGGCTGATGTTGTAGCGCACTACCGTACCCGTGTTACCGGCGCTTTCTTCAGGCTTATGCCCGCCTTCGTTGCAAATCAGGAGAAAACCACCGTCGTTGTCGTGGCTGTAATTGTACTGGATGACGGTATTGCGGCTATTCCAGTCGGAATCAAAGCCCTCCCCGTCGCGCTGTCCTTTCGTTCCATAAGCCTCGTTGTGCTGAATCACCGTATTGTCGGCGCTCCAGGCCCAGATGGCTACGTTGTATCCATCCGACCTTTGATTGGCATGCCCGACAACGTTGCGTTCGACGATGGCGCCGTCTGTCGCAACCACCACGATGCCATCGCCGCCGATGTCATGCAGGTGGTTTCCCCGAAGCCGCACCTCAAGACTCGGATTCCATCTCGAGCGAACCCACGAATCCGCCCAGCCGAAAATTCCGCTGCGGTCCACGCGGTAAATCTCGTTGTTCTCGATGCGTAAGTCGACAAAGCGGCTCGGTTTCTTGGCGCCCACCGAGGTGTAGTTAATTCCGCCATTCGGCTTGACGTCGTCCACTCCATTCACGTCGTGGATTGTCAGTGAACGAATATAGATGTGGTGTGCGTCGCCATAGTTTTCCAGCGCAACATGAACGCCACGTCGTTCGGCGCGTTGTGGAGCGGTGTTCGTAATCTCAAGGTCCGCAATTTCCCAATACTCCTGGTTTTTCAGCAGAACGGCGTCCTCGAACAAACCTTCGCCGTTGATCACCGGCTTCACTCCGCCGCCATACATCCCAACTGTGATCGGCCGCCCCTCGACCCCCGATCCTTTCGGCCACAATTGTCCATTCCACATGGAGCTGGATTTCAATAGGATGCGCTCACCAGGTAGAAATGTTCTCGCATTCACTTTCTCCAACGACTTCCAAGCGCTCGCTGGACTTGTGCCCACGTTCGAATCGTCACCGGCTCGTGAATCCACGTAATAGATGTTGCTTGGAACGTCAGCACATCCGTCCGGCCTTCTCCCCGCACTGGCATCACCGTTCGAACCAAGGAGAGTGCCGAACAGAACGAAACCGAGAAGGCTCTTCATTCTTCGAGAATTCACCGATAGAGCGATCCTCCTCGACGCGAACCAACGATGCAGAAACCGTGTATTTTCCCGTTCCCGCCCCGGCAGATTCACGATCTCCCCAGGTCGGTGCCTGCCGGGGTCGCGTAGCGGCTCGCTGCACCGCGAACAGATCCTCTCCCTCAAGACGCTTGCGGCCTAGAACGTGAATCGCAGCGCAAACTGGCCGGTTCGCGGAGAGCTATTCGCGCCGGTTACGAAATCCAACGGCTGGCCCGCGCTAGCTTGGGTATGCGAGCCTCCGCAGCCGTTGATTCCAAAGTATCTCGAACACACTGTCCGGCGCGCCTTGCCAGTCATACGTCCAACTGCCCCCCGTAGCTATTTGCGCCGCGCCATCGTCGAAGTTGCTGAGGCTCAATGCGCCTTGGGGATCGTTCTCCGCGCGAAACAGTTCAAAATCATCGAACTCCGTTGAGAATTCCATGGGATGTGCTGCGTAGGAGTTACCTCCGCGGCCGAAGCCTCCCATCGCTCTACGATCGGCCTAAGGACAGGATCGCGCCGCAATGAATCCGGGTCCGTCCGTTCCTCGCCGGCAGTACCGGGCCAGACGCTCAGGATGATTCCGACCGGCACACCGAGCTCCTTGTGCAAGTGGCGCGCAAGAAAGTAGCTCACTGCCGAAAACTTTTTCGCCGTCTCGGGCGAACATACTTCCCACGCCGCTGGCAAGGTGTCTGACTGCGGCGCGACCGCAATTCTCTTTGGAACGGTGAAGAATCTTATTCCTGGATAGTCTGCCTGGAGTATTCCCTTGTCGCCGCCCGTGGCTCCGCTTAGGGCATAGGTCATGTTCGATTGACCCGATGCAACCCAGACTTCGCCTAGCATCACATCGCGGAACACAATTGTCTTCTTGCCTTGGATGATCAATGCGAAGGGACCGCCCACTCGCATCGCAGGCAGGATGACTCGCCAGCTGCCATTGGTGTCCGTAGTGGCTTGTCCGTTGCCAGTTCCAAGGCTGACAGAAATCTTCTCCCCCGGATCGGCCCATCCCCAAATGCGGATTTCTGTTTCTCGCTGTATCACCATGTGATCGCTGAAAATGTGAGACAGCACCGGTTCCGCACAAAGGGGTGAGCGAAGAAACGCGAAGAACATCAAGTAATAAACCAATATTCTAAGACTTTTCATTAAGCTGCATGCTCTCTATTCACGAGCTGAGGGTTTTGCAAATCAAGAGTGAACCACAATTTCGCATCTAAGGCCAGTTTGTCAGCTAAAACGAGTTCAAGAAAAATAGGAGGAAATTGTGGTGAACCGAGGAGGACGCGAACCTCCAACCCGCTGTCACCGCTCCCAATGCTAAGTTATTGATTCGTCTAGCTTCACCTGAATCCCCTCTCCTGCCTCTGCCGCGCAAGGCTCCCCTCTGCTACCATTCCCTTCCATGCGTCGCTACGATTTAAGCTCGCGTGACGAACCCAAGCCCATGACCATACTCCAATTCGTGAATGCCGCTGACATCCCCTGGCTTTCGAAGCTATGCCTCGCTGCAGTGCTCTACTTTTGCAAGATATTCGGTGGGCTTCAGCTCATGAAGCCTGTCACCATAAGGCCTCCTGAGCCTCCTGAGTAGGTAGGTTTTACTGCGGTAGATAAGATCCCCACCGTGGCGGTTACTATCAAAGCGCTCCTGCCAGCAAGCTTACCCGTACTTTCACTCCCTCCTTCCTCGTTCGCCGTAGAACAAACGTAAAACCCTAACCCGCTGTGCTCCCCTCCCTACTCAAAAACTGCGTTTTTATTGTGAATTTTGGTGAACCGGGGAGGACTCGAACCTCCAACCCGCTGATTAAGAGTCAGCTGCTCTACCATTGAGCTACCGGTCCAGTTTGTGTTTAGAATTTTACACGGGCGAAACAATTTTGTCGAACAGCCCGGAAACGGTGATAGGGACTCGGTTTGACTTGTGATAAACAAAGCTGAAGGGCGCCCTCCAGGGTAAGTTCCCGCATTCACAAAAAGACTACCAAACATGACCGGGTCGTCTGCGGGCTGCCAATGGGTCAAGCACACGAGTTTCAAAGATTATCAAAGCGCCGCGCGGCTCGCGCCGGACAATATGAGCGGCCATGTGCATGTCTTCGACGCGCGCGAGGGTGGCATATTCCGAATCTCGCTCAAGTACCAAGTCCAAGCGCACTCGCTCAGCGGCAAGACATCCGAAGACACGGACACCTCCCAAGGAGATTTGTCGAATTGATCCCTTACGAAGGATCGTTGAAGTCTTGTGTTCGAGTCGCCGGAGCCGCGATTTGCAGTTGAGATGAGAATGATTGTGAGCTTTGCGGACGTCGACGGAGGAACGGAAGTCGCCGTGCTCTGGGAGGACATACCAGAAACCATTCGATCCGAAGATAATGAAATGGGCTGCAAGGAATCTCTACAGAAGCTAGCCGCGCTCATTGAATAATGCCGAAATTCAAAATGCATCACTGCCGAAACGGTTGCCGTCCGCGATAGGCGCCTTAATTTCCGCGCAGTGTGGCGGCTAGACCGAGGGCAACTTCACGCGCTCGGTGCAGATCTCCCGGCTCAAAGGAAATGGCAGAGACCCGCGGATGGCCGCCACCACCAAATTTCTCGGCGAGTGAAGCCAAGTTCTGGTTCGCGGTCGCCTGATTCCACGGGTTCGTGCCCAGTGAAATTTTCGCCCGCACCGCCGAGGCACTGACGCTCACAGAATAAACACACTCCGGATGTAGCAGATAGGGTATGAACTTGTTGTAGCCCTCAAGATCCATGTCGCTGACATCGAAGAAAATGACGCCGCCACGCGCGTCGATCCGTTCGCGCAGAATCTCAATCGACCTGCGATGCCTTTCAAGAAGCGGCCCAAGATGCTTCGCCACCAAGGGCAGCCTCACCATTTCACTCAGCGGGCGGTGGGCCAGATCTGGAATGATTCGTGCGGGCAGGCCGTTCTCTGGCGCAGCTTCAATCACCAAAGCTAGCTGTGTCGCCGGCTCGGTTAGTTCGACAGCCGATTGCGGCGTCGGATACTGCGCCCCATCAATGATGTCGCCCCAATGAATTAAGTCCTCGAGCGGCTTGGTATCGAAGCCAAATTTTTCTTTGGCGATCGTCGCAATGAGCTTGGTGCACGACTTGTAATCCGGCTCGTAAAACATCCGCGGGCCGGGCCGCTTGCGGAATTGCTCGGCGTCGGCCGGCGTGAGAAATGCGCTCTGGTGATGGTCGAACCACCAAGTCACTTTCGACGAATTGGAAAACTTGAAGTCCACGATGACGTTTTCGTCGCCATCGAACAGGCCGGCTTCCCAGGGTTGCGCGGCGCGGTGAGTCATCCCCGTGAAGCTGAACTCTGCGGCCTGGTCAAAGCGTTCGCAATAAAAGCGGTAGAAGAGAGCAGCGGAAGCAGTGCCATCAAAGCAGCGATCGTGAAAACAGAGCCGGACCTTGGTCATAAGTGAGCGGGTTCGCCGCTTCGCCTCCAGACTGGTCGGCAGACAGGGCGGCGAAGCCAACCAAGATGTACGTGGGCGGCAGGATTGTCAAGCAGAAAGGCTTGCCACAATTGGCTTGGGATTTTCAGGCATTCCTCTCGGCACGTGCGCTAATGCAACGGTGCCACTGGTTTGACACTGGTTTACTTACACTGGTTTACTTCGCTTGACTTTCAGCACCGACTAGCCTTACTAACTTTACTACCCCGGCATTCACAATCGATTTGTGTGACCAGGAGGCCGCATGCCCGAAGAAAAGAACTTATTTACGGGGCTTTTTGATTTCTCTTTCAGTCATTTGCTGCTTCGCCGCCTTGTAAAATTATTGTATGCCATCGCCATCCTGTCCGGCGGAATCACGGTGGTCGCCTGCGTCGTGCTCGGCATGCAGCAATCGCCGGCCCAAGGCCTGATCAATCTCGTCGCAGGGATCGTGGCTCTCTTCGTGGGCATTCTGGTTGTGCGCGCCCTGCTTGAGCTAGCGCTGGTCATTCTGCGTATCGCGGAGGGCATCGAGCACGCCACACATCCCGGAAGCTAACGGCGAGACGGGATTGGGACGCACAGGGCTGGCTTGCTCAGACGCCGATGGCGACCCGCGCGTTCATCCGTCGTGTGTCTCCGGCACGTAACGTAAATCTCTGCCCGAAATAGGGAGCCTGCGCCAGAACTTTCTGAAGGTCAAGATCATCCGCATAGCGCCGCTTGGGAATTCGCCGCGCCAGAATGCTGATCTCCAACGGGTCGCGACGAAAGGGATAGGGCTCCAGCCTCGCACCGTTGTTCCCTTCGGGTTGCAGATCCCAATCCACTTCGGTGCCCTGGTAGTCGGCCGGTACCGCATCGATCGTGGCGCCTTCCAAGGGCCCGAGGCAAAAATAAAGGGAGAGGCGGTCTAACGCCTCGAGACGCTGCGCGTTGGCCTGCAACCATTTCTCGTCGACAAAACTTACCTTCGTGGGATCCGCGCGAAGGTCCACTTTCAGCCGCAATTGCTGCAAACGCAGTGTTTGCAAGAAATTACCGACGACAGGAGCCTCGTGAGCCTTCACGGACTTGGCGGAGAATCCCGGCATCGTGGCGCGTGTTCGATCATACAGGCCCGCGCAGTGCAAGCTGACAAGCAGACCGGCGTAGCGGTCCACTTTTACAATGCGTTCGATTCCCCGGTGGTAGAGATCAATGTGCTCCTGCGTGGGCAGGGACATGAAGCTGTAGGGCAAAAAGCTGACGGGGTCGATGCGCGGCTGGAGCTCCCACTCGTTCCAGCCATTGTCGTGCTCCGTGGCAGCGAGTTGGAACGATTCCAAAGGCTCGGGCCTCGCGAAACCTTCATTGCCCAATTCGCGCGCAAAATACCCAGACAGAACCGCGTGGTCCGTCTGGCGAATCAAGATCAGATGATCACCGTGCTCTTGAATGATCATGGCGCTGCCCTCGTTAGCAGCGACGCTTGAAACATACGCCTTCAGAGTTAAACGCATTGGCCCGGCGGGTAGACTGGCCAAGTAATTCTCTTATCGACGATGGTATTATGCCTTCACCTATGCCTCGAATCCAGCACGTTCGCGCGGCTGGCAATTCCTTTCAAAATACCTCCCAAAATCCCAGTGGAGGGGCACTTCGCATGCTTGTAGAATAGAGCCAACACTACGGGAGTGGCGGAACTGGCAGACGCGCAAGACTTAGGAACAAATCCTCGCGTATTGTAAACAAACGACTTGCAGGAAAACAAAGCCAGTTGACTCACCGGACTTCACCGGGCCTTTAGAGACCCTTCTCTCATAGTTAATACATAGACTAAGCGGTTGCCATTGCTTCATTCTTGAGGCGGCTTGCGAGGGCTGTTTGCGCCGGGCGTGGAACTTGCGCTGCGGCGGTTGGTTGCGAACCAGTCACATCTGAAAGGTTCTGGAGGCCACCTACTCATTTCGGTGGTCCCCGGCTGACGCCGATGCGCCGTTGGACCTCTCGCAAGAGGGCTTCGTTTCGAAACTCGCCGAGCATACGAAGGATCTGGATATCGGCCTTGTGGTCTCGAATGCTGGCACGCCAAGCCCGGGCGAGTTCCTGAAGCTCGATCGACGGCTACGAAACATCGAGCTGACGCCGTTTCGCGCTCAAGAAAATCCAGTACCCGCTTACGAGACAACTCTGACGTAACAAGATTAGGTAAGGGTTGACGATTATTACACGCCCAGAGACTCGTATTTTGTTTCCCGCAACAATGTTTCCGGCCAGCGAGGGCACACTTCGCGAATTGAGCTCGGCATATCGGATAAGAGCAGTGTTCCACTATTTTTGTTCGAGTTGTTTCAGTTTGTCCGCTGCATTCTGATTTTTGGGATCGAGCTCGAGGGATTTGCGGTAGTTGGTGATGGCCTGTTGTTTTTGGCCGTCCTTGGCGTATGCTTCGGCCAAACTGTGATAGACGTTGCCTGACTTGGGATATTCCTCGACATTGAGTCTGAAGATGGCGATGGCGTCGGCATTCCGGCCCTTTTCCAGGAGCATGTAGCCGAGCTGATTGAGGGCATGTTCGTCGAAATTATAACCATGGGGATTGGTGCGCTTGAGTTCGCGGTATTGAGCAACGGCAGCATCGACGCCACGATTCACCAAAGTCTCACCGAGATCAGGGACCAGCGGGCGTTTCGGCGCGGCCGGCTCCTTCTCATACAGAATCGCGCGAATTCCTTTCGCCATTTCGCCCAAGTTCGCCCCCGGCGTGTTATTGAAAATCACGATCAGGTCGTGATCGCCCACCAGCCGCTGTTCCAGCGTATTGAACCCGTTGATTCCCCCGCCATGCGAAATCACCGTCTGCCCCGCGCCAGGCTCATCCGTCGGAATTGTCCGAATATCCCAACCATATCCATAGTGCTCCAGGTTCGGCGTAAATAGCCTTTGCTTCAGCTCGTTCGGAACGAGTTTATGCGTGTAAAGCGCCTGGTCCCACTTGTAGAGATCCTCCACGGTCGAATAAAGCGAACCCGCCGCATACGGCAACGACATATCCAGATACGGCGCGTTCTCCACTCCGCCCAACTCCTGCTGATACCCCGTGGCACGATTCGCCAAAATGTCGGCATGGTGGTCGTAGCCGGAATCCTTCATTCCCAGCGGCACGAAAATGCTCTCCTTCAGCAGCGTCTCGTACGTTTTCCCCGTCACGCGCTCGAGTATTGCCCCCAGCAGGAAATATCCGGAGTTGTCGTAGTGAAACTTCGTCCCTGGCTCGAACTGCAAATCGCCGCTGCAGAATTTCTTCGCGAACTCCTCGACCCCATAAGGGTTTCGCGAAACGTCGGCGAAGAAATTCGGTGCGTCTGTATAACTGGGAATCCCGGACGTATGGCTCAGCAGCTGGCTGATGGTGACTTTCGAACCGGTGTCCTGGCGGTAGTAGGGGAGATAGTCGGAGAGGTGGCCGTCGAGCTCAATAGTGCCCTTGGCCACTTGCTGCATGATCAGCATAGAAGTGAATTGTTTGGTGATGGAGCCGAGGCGAAACTTCACCTCCGGCGTGTTCGGGATGTTCCACTCGCGATTAGCCAGGCCATAACCTTTTTTGAAAATGACCTTGTCGTGGTCCGAGACCAGCACCGTGCCGGTGAATGAACAGCAGTCTGCATACTGGGACATGAGCTTATCGATTTTTGCGGCGTTGTCGGGGGTGTCTGCGGCGGAGGCGGACGAAATTTGCCAGAGGAGAGTTAAAAGAAGAACGCGCAGGATGAATTTCTTCATCGTGGCCCTCACATTTAGAGATGGCCTAGCCTGTCAAGTCAGGAGGGATTATATATTCAAGACTGCGACAGTACATCGAGCAATCGCTCAAGGGAACTCGAGCCCCTGGCTGCGAACTCGATGGCCATTGTCAGAAGAGTCCCTACTCGCTCCTGATTTGGGGGCAGAATGGACGATTCACCACGTCCAGAACCTCATCTTTCGATTCCCACACCACCTTTGTGGACTCCGAACAACGCAAGCTCCTTAATTACCATTGCTTTGGCGAATCGCTATTATGCTCAACTTCGCAGCCCAGTAAATTTTTTTGGAACTTTTTGGATATTCAGACGTCTATGTATTACGAGGACTGAGTATGCCAAAATCTGACTCACTCCAGGGTTCACTCGATTTGCTGGTGCTAAAGATTCTCTCGCGCCGGGCGCGGCTGCATGGCTACGCCATCATGTCGGCAATTCAGAACATGTCCGGCGAAGTGCTGCGCGTGGAGGAAGGTTCGCTGTACCCGGCGCTTCACCGCATGGAGGAAGCAGGCTGGATTCGCGCGGAATGGATCACCAAAGACTCCGGGAAGCGGGCGCGCATGTATGAATTGACTGCGGCGGGCAGGAAGCAGCTTGGCACCGAAGAGTCGCGCTGGCAAGCGGTGACTTCCGCAATCAATCGCGTTCTACGGGAGGCCTGATATGCCGCTGTGGTCACGGTTAGCCAATTTTCTTCGCGGCGATCGTTTGAATCGTGAAATCGACGAAGAATTTCAGTCGCACATTGAAGAAGCGATCGAGCACGGCCGCGACCCCGCTGAAGCCCGAAAAGCGTTCGGCTCCGCGCTGCGGCACCGCGAGGAGAGCCGCGATATCCGGCTAGTGGCGTGGCTTGAATCGTTGCGCGCGGACGCGGTGTTCGGCTGGCGGCAGCTTAATAAGACCAGGGTCACGTCTCTCGCGGCAATCTTGTCCCTGGCACTGGCAATCGGTGCATGTACATCTGCATTCCGGTTGATCGACGCCCTGCTACTGCGTCCCTTGCCCGTGGCGAACGCTGAGCGTCTGTACGATTTGTCACGGCAAGGGATAGGTCCCGATAACAAGCCGCAGACGTTCGATGGCTGGGCTTATCCGGACTTCCAATTGATGCGGGCTGCGGTTGCAAATCAGGCCGAGTTGATCGCCGTCTCGTATGCCGAGCCGATCGATCTGACTTACAAGTCAGACGAGGAGACGGAAAGCGCGTACCTGCAATGTGTTTCCGGTTGGATGTTCCCCACGCTGGGTATTCGGCCTGCCTTAGGGAGAGTTTTTACAGAAAACGACGATCTCATGCCTGGCGGGCATCCTTATGCCGTGCTGTCGCACGATTACTGGACGCACCGCTTTGGCCAGGATCCTGGCGTGATAGGCCGTACCTTCCGACTGGGCAACACAATTTACGAGATCACCGGCGTCGCGGAGGCACCCTTTACCGGCACCGAGCCCGGCACGATAGTCGATATTTTCGTGCCCATCATGATGCATCCCGGCGTGACGCGCAAAGACTGGACCTGGCACAGAACGTTGTTCATGCCAAAACCGGGGGCGCTGGAAAATGACAGAGCAGCCCTCGAATCGATCCGGCAAAAACTGCAGGCAACTTCTCGCGCATTCGAGGAAGAGCGAGCCAAAGGTTTTCTGGGGATGCGCAAAGAAGACATCGATCATTTTTTGAACCAGACGCTTTTGCTCTTGCCGGCAGCGACCGGAGTTTCGTCGCTGCAGTCCGAGACACGCCGGCCGCTTGAGATTCTCGGAGTGCTGGTAGCTTTGGTGTTGCTCATCGCTTGTGCCAACGTCGCGAATCTGATGACGGCGCAGGCCTCGGCACGGGCGCGGGAGATGGCCGTGCGCGTGTCCATCGGCGGCGGACGATGGCGCCTTGTTCAGTTGGTCCTTCTGCAAAGTGCCTGGCTCGCCTTACTTGCGGCTGTGCTCGGCGGGTTGTTTGCCTGGTGGTCCGGACCGTTTGTCGTCAGCATGATCAATCCTCCCGACAATCCGGCGCGCTTGCTCCTTCCTGCAGACTGGCGAGTGCTCAGTTTTGGATTGGCGCTGGCCCTTGGCGTGACGCTGCTTTTTGGCCTGGCTCCTGCCTTACGCGCATCTTCCGTGAATCCAGTTAGCGGGCTTAAAGGAGGAGAGGACCCACACTCCAGGAGGCGATTGATGCATGCGCTGATCGCCGTGCAAGTGGCGTTTTGTTTCCTTGTGCTTTTCGTCGCAGGGCTTTTCGTCACCACGTTTAAGCGCTTGTCCAATCAGCCGACCGGCTTTTCCGCGGACCGGTTACTGGTTCTCGATACCGTGGCAAAGCAGCCTCAATCGCTGGAGTTCTGGGAGCAAGTGGCCGAGCGGCTGCAAAGCGTGCAGGGAGTCGAAAAGGTCGCGCTGGCGGATGAGCCGCTGCTCGGTGGCGGCAGTTGGAACAATTTCATTTCGGTCAACGGAGCGCCACCCAACGGGATTCTGTCTTACATGCGGGCCGTTTCTCCCGGCTGGCTGGAAACGATGAAGGTTCCCCTGATTGATGGCCGGGACTTCCTTCCGAGCGATGCACATCCGGGGGCAGCGCTGGTTAACGAAACTTTCGCGAAGGTCTACTTTGACGGTCTGGATCCGGTGGGCAAGACGTTCGACCTCAGTTTTGACGAGGGCGTGCGCCTCCGATATCAGATCGTGGGACTTGTGGGGGATGTTCGTTATAAGAGTCTGCGCGAGCCGATCTTGCCCCAGCTATATGTTCCTTTTCACTCCGTTGACGCCACGGGGGCAACCGTCAAGAAAACCAACGGAACACTGCTTGTGCGCACATCGCTTTCCAGCCCGCTTGTGCTGGCGTCAACCTTGCGTCAAGAGGTATCGCAAGCCCGGTCCGAGTTCCGCGTCAGCCGCATCCGCAGGCAACTGGAAATCAACGAGTCGCACACGGTGCGCGAGCGTTTGCTGGCAACATTGGCGCTTTTCTTCGCCATTGTCGCGCTATTGATCGCCGGCGTCGGACTTTATGGCGTGCTGCACTATTCCGTTCTGCAACGGCGGCGCGAAATCGGCATCCGCATCGCGGTAGGCGCACAGGCAGGAGGCATCGCGCGGCTGGTCACCATGGATGTCTTTTCCATGGTGCTATTCGGTGCGGCCGCGGGCGTTGGCCTGGGGATGGTTTCCATTCGATTCATCGAGTCACTGTTCTACCAGGTGAAGGCCACTGACCTCCAAATGCTCGCACTTCCGGCGCTGACCATCCTCGGGGGAGCGTTACTGGCTGCGCTGCCTGCCGTGATCCGCGCAGTGCGGATCGATCCAGTCACGATGCTGCGCGCCGAATAAGCGTACCAACCTGCGAATCCCACTCTTGCACGTGGGCCAGAAGCTCAGTTCTGGAGGGCCGTGATCGGTTACGTTACGATCGGCCCCCGATTGATCCGGGGTGACAATCTGGGAGTGATCGTCTTGTGGGTGAAATCGAAATCCTGGCTGCGGCCCCTTCCACGGACGATCCGTAATTAGGCGAGTAAGGTGAGAATGGCTCTAAACGTCCCGTAAGCAACGCCAGACAAGTCAACGGGTTGGCGCGGTGAGAGCAAGACAAAAAGCCACGCGCGCCGACTGCGAACCTGAACGCTTCATAGATAACTCATAGTTGAGGCAGAAACGCCCGTCGAAACCCGAAAGGAAAATGCCCAGAAGCCTGTATAATGAGTGAGTTGCGGGAGTGGCGGAACTGGCAGACGCGCAAGACTTAGGATCTTGTGGCCGAAAGGCCGTGGGGGTTCAAATCCCTCCTTCCGCACCAGAATTTCCGCCGACGAAATCTTGCCCGGAGCGAGTCCACTGCGGTGGACGACTCGCGGGCTCTTTCTCCGATCATTCCTCATCGTTGCGGTACCTGCATGGATGTAGAGGATAGCCTTGTCTGGTCGCATCGATCCGGCAGTATGATCCGCGACTGCCTTCGGACTGTTGTCTCCGCCACTAACGGCGAAGTGAGTCACAAAGGTTCTTCTTTGAGGCTGGGCTCTGGGATGGAGGGATCCCCACTATTGGTGCAGTCGGGATCGGGATGTGAGTCTGCGTCTGAATTCCTGTCTGTCTTAGGATGCTCGGGGGTGTCGGAGTCTGAGTTGGCCACGTTCAAATTCTTGCGTGACTACCTGATTTCGCCTTCATTGTCGGCGTCGATTTGCGGAAGCGTGCCGAGAAGCAAGCTCCAGATGTCGGAGAGCACGGAGGCACGGCGGGGCGAGACGCGATTCTTGGCCAGAGTGATCGAAATAGAATAGGCGGTGGCCGACCCCCAGTCGGCGGAAGAGGTTTTGCCGCATGGCCCGAACGGATCGGGCGCGGGTTTTGAATTTTCCTCCCCGGTTTGTGGCGCCCTCTCTTCTCAAGATTTTACACTCCCGCCTGCACCAGCCCGTTTCGTGTACTGAAACGCGAAGGCTCCTCCGCCGTCCACCCGTTACCAAGCTTACGCTCTGGGCTGGCTTCCGCCGCGACTACGGCGCGGGGCATCCAGTTCCCTTTTTTCTTTTCTCCGAAGGTGTTTCGAGGTATGACAATGTGCACGGCACTCCCCCAGGCGGTGCGCGCCAGTCAAGGGACCGAGGAGCGTCTCATGGAACGAAACGTGGGAGACCTGCTTAACTTATACAATCCGAATGATCCGCTGGACCACGCCTGGACGATTCCTTCACCGTGGTACTTCGATCCGGACATCCACGAACTCGAACAACAGAGCGTGTTCGCGAAAACTTGGCAGGTTGTGGGGCGCGCCGACCAGGTGCGAGAAAACGGAGATTTCTTTACCGCCGACCTTGCGGGAGAGCCGATCGTCGTAGCGCGGGGTGAGGACGGCCAGTTACGCGCTTTCTACAACGTCTGCCGGCATCATGCCGCCGCGGTGGTCACCGAACCGCAGGGCCGCGCAAAACAGTTCCGCTGCCCCTATCACGGCTGGACTTACGGAATCGACGGCGCCTTGAAAGGCATGGTCGAGTTTGAAGGCGTCTGCAATTTTGAACGCGCGAAAAACGGATTGGTGCCAGTGATGGTGGACACCTGGGAGACTTTTGTTTATGTAAACCTGGATGGGCGCGCGGCGCGACTGCGGGATTTCCTGGGCGCCATTCCGGAAATTGTCGCGCCCCTCCAGCTCACAAAAAAGCTGAAATATTTCGATCGCCGCATTTACACGTTGCATTGCAACTGGAAAGTCTACGTGGACAACTATCTCGACGGGGGCTACCACGTCCCGCACGCGCACAAAGGATTGAGCAGCGTCATCGAATACACAAAGTACACGATTGAGAATTTCGAGCGCGCCTGCCTGCAGTCCAGCCCGCTTTCTTCGGACGCCAAGTCTCAATCGGGGGTTGCGGCAACGCGGCAGGGACGCGCGTTTTATCTATGGATCTATCCGAACTTCATGATCAACGCCTACGAAGGAGTGATGGACACGAATCTGGTTCTTCCCATGGGGGTGGACAAATGCGCTGTGGTATTCGACTACTACTTCGCAAACGTCAGCAAGAAGGCTTTGAAAAAGAATCAAGCGAGCATCAAAGTCAGCGAAAAAGTGCAGGATGAAGACGAGGCCATCTGCGATGCGGTGCAGCGCGGGCTCGGCTCACGCGCTTATGTCGCCGGGCGGCTGTCGGTGCGCCGCGAAGCGGGCGAACATCTGTTCCATCGTTTGCTGCATGCCGACCTTACCCGAGCGCTGAACCGGCCTGCCGCGGCGGATTGAGCGCGCTGCGGGCTGGGATGCGCGTGGAATTGACGGTGCTTGAAGCGTCGCCTATACTGAGAAATCGAGTTGCAAGGTGAATTCTCACCTGTCTGGCTCCTTCTGAATTCAAGTGCGGCCCACAAGCCTGGCTTGTCCGTCAGCTCCGATTGGGGCGCATGCCGTCGAGACCAGCGAAAGATTCGCCACTCAACCGATTGCCGTCCCAGGAAAGGACCTTTGTATGGCCGAAGCAAGCTGCCGCCGCGAGCTGGAATTGGAAATTCCCGCCGAGGAAGTATCGAAAAAGATCGAGAGTGTCGCGAAGGAATTCGCGCGCTTCGCGAACGTTCCGGGATTCCGCCGCGGGAAGGCGCCGGTCTCGCTGATTCGCCGCAAGTTCGCGGATGACATCAAGGGAGAAGTGCTGCAATCGCTGGTGCCGGAACGGGTGGAAAAAGCCGTGGCCGAACAGAAGCTCACACCGGTCTCGCAGCCGCAGGTGGATCAGCTGGACTTCAACGAGGGCCAGCCACTCAAGTTTCGCGCGGTGTTTGAAGTGCTGCCGGAATTCGAATTAAGCAACTACAAGGGCCTGGAGTTCGAGATGCCCACGATGGACATTACGGACCAGGACGTGGCGAAAACGCTCGAAGAGTTGCGCGAGCGTGCCGCAACCTTTGCGCCTGTCGAGGGCCGCGCCATCGCGGACGGCGACTTTGCCCAGGTGAAGCTTCTCGGCACACCGCAAGGCGGCGGCGATCCGCTGCAAGCCGATAGCGTTCTTTGCCACATTGGCGCTGAAGAAACCATGGAGGAGTTCAACGCTAATTTGAAGGGCGCCAGTGCCGGCGATCACAAGAGCTTTGACGTCGACTATCCCGCCGACTATCCGGACCCCAAGCTGGCCGGCAAAAAGTATCGCTACGCCGTCGAGGTACTTGGTATCAAGACGAAAAAGTTGCCCGAACTGAACGACGATTTCGCGAAGGATGTCAGCGACGCCGCTACCCTGGACGAACTCAGGAAAAAAGTCAGCGAGGGCTTGGAGCATCAGCGTGATCACAAGCACAAGGAATTGCTGCACGAAAAGGTTCTCGCTGAAATCGTGAAGCTCCACGACTTTCCTGTGCCCGAAGCGCTCGTCGAGCATCAAATGGATGTGCGACTTGAGCGCGTGGTGCGCTCTCTGGCTGCGCAAGGCGTTGACCCGCGCGCCGTGAATCTGGACTGGGTGACGCTGCGGCGCCGCCAAGAAGACCGCGCCAAGGATGACGTGAAGGCCGAACTGATCATCGATCGCATCGCGACGGTGGAGAACATCGACGTGACGGACGAGGAGGTCAATCACGAACTCGAGCGCCTGGCTGGCCATGGTGACGAATCGGCGGAAGCGATTCGCGCGCGTTTGACAAAGCAAGGGGCACTCGATAGGATGAAGGCTAAGCTGCGCAGTGACAAAACACTGGATTGGATTGCGCAGAATGCCAAGATCAAGACCGTTGCAACAGCGAACGCGGCGACGGATTCAAAGTGACACACTGCGGTTGAGCGCCAGTAGCATTTACCCCCATGAAAAATTTCGACGAACCAGACTATCGCGGCACAACGCTCGTACCCATGGTGGTGGAACAGACCAGCCGCGGCGAACGCGCCTACGACATCTATTCCCGGCTCCTGAAGGAGCACATCATCTTCATCGGGACGCCGATTGACGACCACGTCGCCAATCTGGCCACGGCTCAGATGCTCTTCCTGCAGGCCGAAGACCCGGAGAAAGACATTCAGCTTTACATCAATTCACCAGGCGGCTCGATCACCGCGGGATTTGCCATTTACGACACCATGCAGTTCGTGAAGCCGGACGTGGTGACCACCTGCGTCGGCCAGGCGGCTTCCATAGCGGCCGTGCTGCTGGCCGGGGGTGCTCCCAAAAAGCGCTTTGCCTTGCCCAATGCGCGCATCTTGATTCACCAGCCGTGGATGTCCGGCCTCGGTGGCCAAGCTACGGACATCGATCTGCACGCCAAAGAGATTCTGCGCATGCGTTCGACCATCAATCAGTTGTTGGCGAAACACAGCGGCCAGCCCGCGGAGCGCATCGAGAAAGACGTCGAGCGTGACTACATCATGAATCCTGAACAGGCCAAAGAATACGGTATGATCGACGAGATCATTTATAAGCATCGCTAGTTTTCGCGCCACGGAGTGCTTTGCGGTTTGAAGTGGAATGCCCAGCGGTTCCAAAAAGTTAGCGGCCTTGCGACTTTCCGTTTTGCCCAGGAGAATAATCGGCCTACAATAGGGTATAGACTCCGTCGAAGCCCAGCGGAGACGAGGCCTTCACACCAGTGAAGAAATTCAACCCAGACGAGCCGCTGCGCTGCTCCTTTTGCCATAAAACGCAGGAGCAGGTCGAGAAGCTGATCAGTTCGCCTTCGGACTATCCCCGCGCCTACATCTGCAATGAATGCGTGGGTGTTTGCCAGACCATTCTGGAAGACGAGAAGCGCGAACAAACGGCGGCGCCGACGAAGCGGCTTCCCCGCCCGCCGGAGATCAAGCAATTCCTGGATGGCTACGTCATTGGGCAGGACCGCACGAAGAAGAAACTTGCCGTCGCGGTTTACAACCACTATAAGAGGATTTTCCTGAACAAGCAGCCGGGCGACATCGAACTCAGCAAGTCGAATATTCTGTTGATCGGCCCCACTGGCACGGGCAAGACATTGCTGGCGCAGACGCTCTCGCGCATGTTGGATGTGCCATTTGCCATCGTCGATGCCACCACGCTCACCGAAGCGGGTTATGTGGGCGAAGACGTCGAGAACATTATTTTGAAGCTATTGCAAGCGGCGGACGGCGACGTCCAGAAAGCTCAGCAAGGCATCATCTATATCGATGAGATCGACAAGATTGCCAAGAAGGATGAGAACCCTTCGATCACCCGCGACGTGTCCGGTGAGGGTGTGCAGCAGGCGCTGTTAAAAATTCTCGAAGGCACGGTGGCCAATGTGCCTCCGCAGGGCGGACGCAAGCATCCGCACCAAGAATTCACGCCCGTGGACACCACTAATATTCTCTTCATTTGCGGTGGTGCTTTCGTGGGCCTAGAGAAAATCATTGAAAGACGCGCGGGCCGGCATTCACTGGGATTCCACACCGACGCCGCACCGTCCACCCCGCAGCGCCGCAACACCGAGATGCTCGAACAGGTGCAGCCGGGTGATTTGATTCGCTACGGACTGATTCCTGAATTCGTCGGCCGCCTGCCGGTCGCAGGCGTAATGAACGATCTGGACAAGGGCGCGCTGGTTAAGATTCTGACGGAACCTAAGAACGCGCTTCTGAAACAGTACCAGCGTCTATTCGAATTTGAGAATGTGCGGCTGCGTTTCACTGACGACGCGCTGGAGACCGTCGCGGAGTTGGCACTTCAGCGCAAAGTCGGAGCGCGCGGCTTGCGTATGATCCTCGAAGACCTCATGCTGGAACTGATGTACCACCTTCCCATGCAGCGGAAGGTGCGCGACTTCGTGGTCACAGCGGACATGGTCCGCACCCGCGAAATCAATTGGAGTTTGCTCGAGAAGGCTGGATAAGCCGTTCGGGCTTCGCTCTTGATGTGCGGCCGTACCTGGCCACACGAGGAGAATCCAGGGGACTGAATGTTCACTCGCGAAAAGCAGGAAATGAAGCGCGTGCCCATGATGCCGGTGCGCGATATGGTCATTTTTCCGCAGCAGATGACCCCCTTTATCGTGGGCCGCGAAGCGAGCGTCCGCGCGCTTGAGGAAGCGCTGGCCGGCGACAAAAAGATCTTTCTTTCCACGCAGCACGACGCTTCGGTTGATGACCCCAAACCGGAAGAGATCTACGCCGTGGGCACTCTCGCCAACATCGTGCAGAGCGTCAAACTTCCCGATGGCAACATCAAGGTTCTGGTCGAAGGCGTGGAGCGGGCGCGGGCCCTGTCGATCGCCGCGGAGGAAGGGTTCTTCCGTGCCACGGTTCGGCTGCTGGGAGCGCGTGTCGAGCCATCTCCGCAAGTCGAGCAGACCGTCCAGAAAATCACCGCGCTGTACGAACAGTTCATCAAGCTTTCGCAAAGCTTGAATTACGACACCATGATTGCCGCCGCGCGGGTGGATGATCCGGCGCGCCTGTCGGATACGATTGCCGCCAACTTGCAACTGCCGGTGGATGAAAAGCAGGATTTGCTCGAAACCGTTGATCCCCTCGAGCGGCTGAATCGCATCGGCGACATCCTGGAAATCGAGCTCGAAAAGCTGAATGTCGACCGCAACATCAATACGCGCGTGAAGCGCCAGATGGAGCGCGCACAAAAAGAGTACTACCTGAACGAAAAGCTTAAGGCCATTCAGAAAGAACTGGGGCGCGGCGAGAAGAACGAAATCGACGAGCTGAAAAAGAAGATCGACACCGCCGGGATGTCCAAGGAAGTCCATGAGAAGGCCATCCAGGAGCTGAAGCGCCTGGAGCTTATGCCGCCGATGTCCGCGGAGTCCACGGTCAGCCGCAATTATCTCGATTGGCTGCTCGCCGTACCGTGGAAAAAGAAATCGAAGGAAATTCGCGACATCAAAGCCGCGGAAAAGATCTTGAATGAAGAACACTACGGGCTGGACAAGGTAAAAGAGCGCATCCTCGAGTTTCTTGCCGTGCGCCAGCTGGTGAAGAATCCCAAGGGCTCGATTCTCTGCTTCGTCGGACCTCCCGGCGTGGGCAAGACTTCCCTGGCGATGTCCATCGGCCATGCCACTGGACGCAAGTTTGTCCGGGTTTCGCTCGGCGGCGTGCGTGATGAAGCCGAAATCCGCGGCCATCGCCGTACCTATATCGGCGCCCTGCCCGGCCAAGTCATACAGATGATGAAAAAGGCCGGCACGGTGAACCCCATCTTCGTGCTCGACGAAGTCGACAAGATGTCCACCGATTTCCGCGGCGATCCATCAGCGGCGCTGATGGAAGTGCTCGATCCGGAACTGAATCACTCGTTTACGGACCATTACCTGGACGTGGAATACGACCTTTCGAAAGTGATGTTCGTGTGCACGGCCAACGTGCTACATACGATTCCGCAGCCGCTTCAGGACCGCATGGAGATTCTGCGCCTCCCCGGCTATACGGAGCAGGAAAAGCTGGAAATCGCCAAGCGGTTCCTGGTGAAGCGGGCACGCGAAGCGACCGGCCTTACCGAGAAGAACCTCAAACTTACCGACGAAGGCCTTCTTCACATCATCCGGCACTACACCCACGAAGCGGGTGTTCGCAGCCTGGAGCGGGAAATTCACAACATCGCGCGCAAGATGGCGCGCAAAGTGGTCACCGACGGTGCGAGCTCCAATGTGGAAATCACGCCCGCCAACGCCAACGACTTCCTAGGCGTGCTGAAGTACCGCGAATTCTGGCTCGAGAAACACAACGAAATAGGCCTGACCACCGGCTTGGCGTGGACCGAAGTCGGGGGCTCGGTGCTGTCCACGGAAGCCACTCTGATGGAAGGCAAAGGCCGCCTTACGCTTACCGGCAAGCTCGGTGACGTGATGCAGGAGTCCGCGCAAGCGGCCATGAGCTACGTGCGTTCGCGCTCCCATCTGCTTGGCTTGCCCAGGGATTTCTACCGCACCATCGACATTCACGTGCATGTGCCGGAAGGCGCGATCCCTAAGGACGGACCTTCCGCCGGCATTACCATCTGCACCTCCATCGTCAGCGCGCTCACGAAGAATCCGGTGCGCCGCGACGTCACCATGACCGGCGAAATCACGCTGCGCGGCAAGGTGCTCCCCATCGGTGGCGTCAAGGAGAAACTCCTGGCCGCCCATCGAATGGGCTTGCGTACGGTACTGCTTCCGAAGGACAATGAGAAGGACCTGGCGGAAATCCCGCAGGAGATCCTTTCCAGTCTCACGACGCATTTTGTCGAGACCATGGATGAAGTGCTGCAGTTTGCGCTGGAGCGGCCTACAGTGCCGCTCGAGCATGCCGCGGTTGCGCCCGTAGCGGAACCTTTCGTGGCCGGCGCCGAGAAAGACAAGAGTTTGACCAACTAAGCAGCGTTGTTTTGGGTCCCGCCCGTCCCGCGAGTTACCCCGACCTGGTCGGAGTTATGCTTGAGGAATTCACAGGTTCGCGCGGCCCGGCGCTGCCGCCGGTTGCTCAAAGTCTGGTTTGCCCCATCCTGGCAGGTTTTCGCTTCTCCGCCAGTGCGGTCGACCACCTCAAAATCAATCCGGATTCTCAGGGTCAATTTTCGCAATCATCGCTAAGGACATATGCCAAAAGAAACAAGCATTGAAGGAAACAATCAGATGAGTATCAGCCTTGCCGAGCTGAAGGAAAAGAACATCACCGACCTCGCCAAGATCGCCAAGGAATTGAACATTCCAGGGGCTAGCGGCATGCGCAAGCAGGAGTTGATCTTCCAGATCCTCCGGGCGCAAACCGAAAAGAACGGTTTGATCTTCTCCGAAGGCGTCCTGGAGTGCCTTCCTGATGGATTCGGCTTTCTGCGCGCCCCGGAATACAACTATCTCCCCGGCCCGGACGATATCTACGTATCGCCGTCGCAGATCCGCAAGTTCGATCTTCGCACGGGCGACACGGTCTCCGGCCAGGTCCGCCCGCCCAAAGATGGTGAACGCTACTTCGCGCTGATCAAAGTCGAAGCGGTCAATTTTGAAGACCCGGAAGTTGCACGCAACAAAATCTTCTTCGACAACTTGACCCCCCTGTACCCCCAGGGCCGCCTCAAAATGGAAACGACTAAGGAGAATTCGACCGGCCGCGTGCTGGACCTTCTTTGTCCGGTCGGCAAGGGCCAGCGCGGCTTGGTCAATGCCCCGCCGCGAACTGGAAAGACCATGATGTTGCAGTCCATGGCCAATGCCATCGCGACCAATCATCCCGAGGTCGCGCTGATCGTGCTGCTCATCGACGAGCGTCCCGAAGAAGTGACCGACATGCAGCGAACCGTCAAGGGCGAAGTGATCAGCTCTACGTTTGACGAGCCGCCCCAGCGGCACATCCAAGTCGCCGAAATGGTCCTCGAAAAGGCCAAGCGTCTGGTCGAACACAAGCGCGACGTGGTCGTGCTGCTCGACTCCATCACCCGGCTCGCCCGTGCCTACAACGCCGTCACTCCACCTTCCGGCAAAGTGCTCTCCGGCGGTATCGATGCCAACGCCTTGCAACGCCCCCGCCGCTTCTTCGCCGCCGCGCGCCACGTTGAAGAAGGTGGCTCGCTCACCATCATTGCCACGGCGCTGATTGACACCGGCAGCCGCATGGACGACGTGATTTTCGAAGAGTTCAAGGGCACCGGCAACATGGAAATCTATCTTGACCGGCGCCTCGCCGATAAGCGGGTCTTCCCCGCCATCGACATTCAGCGCTCCGGCACCCGTAAGGACGAACTGCTCCTTCCGCCGGACGAGTTGAGCCGCGTCTGGGTGCTGCGCAAGGTACTGAGCCCGCTCTCGACGGTCGAGGCCATGGAGCTCTTGATCAGCCGACTGTCGAAATCGAAGTCCAACATGGAATTTCTGAGCTCCATGTCTGCACCGACCTGAGAGCACTCCGCGATCTCTCCATCTCAGTCACCACCTAAAAAAAGGCGCAGTGAGTTTCCCCGCTGCGCTGGTTGAATTGTTCAGTTCCAAGACGAATTGTCAGGCCGCTGCTTGCGCTTCCACTGCGGCGATGAAATCGACGATTCGCTCCGACCAACCGTCAACGTGCGTCCAGCCGTTGCCGTAGCTGATGCCGTGTTTGTACGGGGCCACGTTCACCGCGTACGCGCGCGGCGCCCACGCTTGCAGGATGCCGTGGTGCGACTGCTCGTCGGTAATTACGATCAGCCGATCGAGTTCGCGCCACGCCGCCTTGTCGTGGAGCTGCGTCAGCGCGCGCTTGAGGTAGGTTCCCGAGTGCGCCTGCGAGCCCACCATGGCATCGCGCAACGCGAAGCCCCGTTGCGGAGGCAATTCGATGCAAGTGTCGGAGAAGGTCGCGATGGAGAACTCCTCGGCCTTCTCGCGAAGCAGAATCGCCAGCCCTGCCGCCGCGTCCATGCGCGTGGTCTGGCCCTTTTTCGACAGCTTGTAGTTCATCGAGCCGGACACGTCCACGACAAGCCCGGTCGACCCCGCAAGCTTCGCGATTCCGGCGATGCTCTTGAGCATGGCCTTTTCGAGAGCGCCCTCGAGCCTGGGTGCGTGGCGTGCCGCCGTCACGAAGTGCAACGGCAGCGCTCGCGCGACGCCCTGGTCCAGCCGCTCGCGCACGAGCTTGGGATCGACGCCCGATGCCAGCATCAAGCGGAGGTTTCGCAGGACGGCCATGCCGCCGAGCTTCCCTTCGCGCAGCAGTCTCTCAAAGTTCTCGCGCTTGTCCTTCCCTGTGGACAAGGCAACCTCCCAGGTATCGGGAGGTTCGAGCGTGTTCTCAACGAGCTTCTTCCAGAGCGCGGCCTGCGCTTGGTCCTTGGGCTTCGCGTGGCAGAGGACCAGCACGTCGCGGAGCTTCACCGCCGATTCGCGGTCGTACTTCGCAAGCTGGTAGGCGTCGAACTTCGTGAACGCTCGTGCCAGACCGCGCTTTACGCCCGCGGAGAGTGGCTGCTTCTTTTCCTTCCAGTAGAGGGCCACAAACTCGCCGAGTTCATCGGCCCGCTGGATGACGTCCTCGAGCGTTTCGGCCACGAGTCGGCCGGTGCCCTTGCGGCGCGCGAGTTCACGCGTGAGTAAGAGCGGCGCGTGACGAAGCTGCATCTTGCTGCGTGCTTCCCGCGCGAGGGCGGCCACGACTTCTGGCGTGTTCTCGGCGGCAAGCGCGGCGATCTGCTTGGCGATGTCGTTGCCCTTCTCGTAGAAGGTGTCTTCCCAGAGCAGGCATGTGAGCACGGTGCGCCGTAGCTCGCTTTTCGCGTCCACCTTCTGCGCCACTGCTCCTTCATGCGTCCGCACCGGGAACATCGGCTTCCAGACGTTCTTCTTGGCCATTGCTAGTCCTCCTTTCCTGAAGGCTTTGCCCCTTCTCCAAGCGACAGGCCCCGGCCGTTAATCGAGAAACGCTAGAAAACGCATTGCGCTCGAGCGATTCTCGGTGTTCATCAGTACACGGTGCCAGCCAATGAGCGTCACGGTTTCGTGATCGGGATGCGACACCTTCCCGCGCACGTAAACCGTTGCATCGCGCTTCATGATGCGGAAGCCCCGATTGCGCTCGCTCGCTGGCAACTTCTTGTATTCCGGAGCGGTCAATCCGTTCGGATATCTCGCTGAGACATAAACGGTGTCTCCGCCGGACCGATAACACTCTTCAGCCCAGTGAGGCTTTCCGCCGTTGCCGCGAGAGAGCGGCTCGTCCTTGAGAACGAGCAATGGATCCGCTTTTACCGCCGTGGGGACGAAAAACCATTCCCCCTGGCGGATGAAGGCTGAATTCCTCCGCTGGAAGCTCGCTTTCCGCGATATTCCAAGCAGACCTTCTCGTGTCCGTACTTCCTCTGGCTTCAGCGCGATCTTTGCGCTCGCGACGGTGGTTACTGGTTCATTTTCTGGAATTGCCGCTACGAACCAGTGCCTTTCGTCATGACCGCAGAGAAACTTCTGCTTGGCCAAAAACCGCCCCTGCTCGTCGAACTGGCGGCTGAGCAGCAGCAAATGCTTTTCCCTTGGCTGGACGTTCAGAACGACGACTTCCTGCAAGCCGCCTGGAGCGGTTCGGATCTCGAAGAATTCGCCAATTTTGTCTCGACGAATATCGAGAACCATGCGCGGGGCTTCCTCCCGAGACCCAGCCAGGTTCCCACGACCAGCTGCAGGCACGTCCTCGAAAACCTTCACGCGTACGCCCATCCGAGAAAAATATCGGTTCAAATCACTGCCCACTGCTTTTTCCTTTCTAAAGACTGCCCGTGGCAGTCGGAATGTGTTCACCGCTCGGAGTCTTGCTCCGAACCGTTCAAAAACAGACGAGTTGACGCCACAAGATTCTTGCCCCACTTCATTTCTTTTCTCCTTGACCGTAACCGAAAAAACTCCGGACGGGAACCCCTAGCCAGGGAACATTAGCCGCTCTATCCATTGAGCTACTGGCCCGTATCAGCCAGGTGGGAATCGAACCCGTAACCGCCCGCTCTTGAGCCGAAGTAAGCCCGTCCTGAACCGCGTCCAACTTTGTTGTCTGCGCTCAAAGCATCCGCACAAGCGATTCTTGGTTAGCGTCACCACCGCTGGCGGCGATTTTCCCCAGCCCCGGCGCGAACCGCCGACTGTTCCGCGGTTCGCGCCGGCCAAATTCGAGCCGGGAGGAATAATCGAGCAGAGCTGCGGAGCGGCAGCTCCGCATCGCTTAACCACGAAGTATCTCTGCGCAGCGCCATCCCGGCAGCTCATCTGGTGGGAACAAGCGGTTCGCGTTTGTCTGAGCCACTGCTTCTTACCAAGCAAACGAGAATTGCACTCGCGACCTCCCCAGTTCATCGCCGGGGCGCTCGATAGAAGTAACGCTCACCTTCCCGACACCAGAAACTCTCGCGGCAGGAATCGGCGGTCCAGGTATTTCTCCGCTGCTCTATCCGTTGAGCTACGGCAGCTCGCGCCAGCGGCAGGAGTCGAACCCGCAGCCGTCGGAGCCCGATGTAACCCCGGCCTTCACCACGCCGCAAACTCTTCAAACTTTCCAAGCGCTTCTCTCCTCGTTTACCCGGCCCCGTGACTCCTTCACTAGCGCACACCCGTAGCGTGGCGTTTCGTTCTTCAAGGATCCACGGCGTCAAAGAAATCCGGAAGGGATCAGCCCTCACGGTGAAACTGCATTCTTGCCTGAAGAGCACTGCGTACTCCCGAGGCCAGAACCAGCCGTGAACTTCATCGTCCCTGGACACAAATCCCGAGGCCGATAATCTTAAATCGAAACCACTTAGGCGGCTTGTTTTACAGTCGCGCGAACAAGCAGTCCACGAGACCTGATCGCCTTGGTGTTATCCCGCATTGGCTCTTGTCTTCGTGTCTCATAATCTGCTCTTCACGCTCAGCAAGGACCTCGGCTAAGCCGAGGCGTACGACTGAGGTATCACGAAAGTAAACGGATTCGGAAAGTCTGTCAAGAACTATTTTTGAAAAGCAGCGTTTTTGGCCCATTTTTGCGGTGCTTGTTAATTTCAAAGTACTTATAGGCCGCCCGACCCACGCCGCGGTCTTCATTCGTACCGCAGGCAAACGATGGGGTCAAGGTTAGCAGCTAGATTCGCCGGATAGTATCCGAAGAACAGTCCCACACCGACGGAGATGGCAAACCCAATGGAGACCCACAGATAGGACAATGTCGCGGGAATTGAAGGCACGAGTGTACGCACCAGAATGGACACGCCTGCCCCGATCAGAATGCCGATCGAGCCGCCGACCAGGGTGAGCACCACGGCTTCCAGCAAAAATTGTAGGCGGACATCCGCGCGGCGCGCGCCGATGGCTTTGCGCACGCCAATTTCCTGGGTGCGCTCGGTCACGGAGATGAGCATGATATTCATTACGCCGATGCCGCCCACGAGCAGCCCGATCGAACTGATGACCGTAGTGAGAATGACCAGCGCGCCAGTGAGCTGGTTCCAAAGATTGCTGAGGAAATCCGGTGAGCTCAACTCGAAATCATTTTCCTGTCCCGCAGGGATACGGCGGAGACGGCGCAACGTCTGAATAACTTCGCCGTGCGCGGTTTCGACGTTGACGTTCTCCGGAACAGTGAATGCCATAATCAATTCTTTGGCTTCCGGGTACTGTTTCTTGAAGTTGCTGAGCGGGATGACCACAAAGATGTCCACGCCCGGGCCGAGGAACAAGCCCTGGTCATGCTCGAATACGCCGATCACTTCGTAAGCGGCGCCATTGACGCGCACAGTCTTCCCCAGGGCGTCCGTGTTGGGGAACAGCGATTCGCTGATGGCCGCGCCCAGCACAACGACGGGCCGCGCATGCTCCTGATCGAAGGCGCTGATGAAACGGCCGCGCTCGATGCTGAACAACGGAATCGCCTCGGTGTACTCCGGCTCCGCGCCGCGTATGACAACCTTCTCGACACTGCGGTCACCGCTGATAATGCGATTGCTGTCACCGAAGAAGAAGCCCCGCGTGCCAAACGTCGTGACGATATGCACGTCGGGTGCAGCATTTCGGACAAACTCGGCGTAATTGTATTCAAGATACTTGCGCGTTCGAATCCGTTCTGGCAAGCGGGATGGGTCGGTGCCGAACGGGAATCGTGAAATAAAATAAGTGCGCGACCCCAGCCGCTCCACCCGGTCCTGCACAAACTTGTTCAGACCTTGAATGATGGCCGCCATGGAAATCACCGAAGATACACCGATGACGATACCCAGCACGGTCAAGGCGGAGCGCACCTTGGACGAGCGCAACGTCTCCAGTGCGGCAAACAGATTCTCCCGCGTTTGCGCAAGCGTCATAATGGCCATTAGTCGGACCTCAAAGCCACAATCGGGTCCAGCTGTGACGCGCGCACTGCCGGATATATTCCGAAAAACAATCCGACTGCGGAGCTCAGCAGTACTCCTAGCACCGCGACCCACGTTTGCACCGCCGCTGGGAACGGCGTATACGTGCGCAGTGCCAGCGCCACCAGAAATCCGAGAGAGATGCCCAGAGCGCCGCCGGCGATACATTGCATGACGCTTTCGGCCATGAACTGCCGCAGAATGTCGCTCTTCGTCGCACCCACTGCGCGGCGCACGCCGATTTCCCGTCGCCGCAAGTTCACACTTACCAGCATCACGTTCATGATGACGATTCCGCCGATGACCACTGAGATCGCGCTCACCAGAATGAAAACGCCGAAAAACGCCGAGCTGATGCTGCGCCACAAGGCCATGTAGCTTTCTTTCGTGCCGATGAAGAAATCATCTTCCATCTTGCCACTGAGGTGACGTCGCGCCCGCAGGACCAGGTCGGCCTGATCCTGTGCCTTTTCAAAATCACCGGTGTTTGTCCTGACGTTGATCGTGAGGCTGGTGTGCACACCTTGCATGCGCAGAAATACCGGCAGGGGGACAATGATGAAATTGTCCTGGTCCTGCCCCAGAACACTGCCGATCTTCTCGATGACCCCAATTACCACGAGTTCGTCATTACCGACACGAAGGTTCTTCCCGATGGGGTCCATGCCGAGAAACAGCTGCTGCACCAGTGTGTCGCCGATCAAGCAAACATCAGTGTGGTGCTCGGCTTCTGCGGCCGTGAAGTAGCGGCCAAATTCCACAGTGCGCGTATCAATGTCGGCCATGTTTGGCGTTTGCCCATAGAAATTCACATCGGTCACCTCTTTGTTGGCGTATCTTGCGTGCGCGCTTCCGCTGGCCGTGGCGCCAACCTCCTGGCAAGCGGGACAGCCTTCTGCAACCGCGCGCATGTCCTCGAGCTCAATCTTCTTGAACTTCAGCGCCTTGATAATGATGTTGAAATCGGTCACCGCGAAGGGAGTGCGCGCGATTTGAAAGACGTTTGTGCCCAGGTTGGCGATCTTTTGCTCGACGTAGACGTTTGCGCCCTGCACGATGGTCATGACCGTGATGAGTGTGGCCACACCCATCGTCAGCCCCAGCATGGTGAGCGAGGCGCGCAGTTTGTGCGTGCGCAGGGCACTCAAGCATTGCCCGAGATTGTCACGGAGAGCGAGCATGGGCTAAAGGGAACTGCCATTCACTCTATCAAATCCTTTGGGCGCGCACTCAAAGCTCGCGCCCCACATCGGAATCGTCTCTAAGTGAATACGGAAGGAGAGCTGCGGGAGTTACAGGGCTCGGATCGTAATTCAGGGGGTGCCGGATTCTTTGCCAGTTGAAACGCCGGTGGGGCTGCAGTGCCTGGCGGCAGGCCGCTAATGGCCCACCTGCTCGTCCATCCAGCGCTTGATACGCGCTTCCAAGACACTCAGGGGCACCGCGCCTTCTTCAAGCACCGCATCATGAAATTTGCGCACCTCGAATCTTTCGCCCAGTTTCTTCTGGGCTTCCGAGCGCAACTCGCGAATCTTCATCTGCCCGATCTTGTACGCGAGCGCCTGCCCCGGCCACACGATGTAGCGATCGACTTCGACGGTGATGTCCTGATCGGTCTTTCCGGTATGCTCGCGGAAGAAATCAATGGCCTGCTGCCGGGTCCAGCCCATGGAATGCATCCCGGTATCCACCACGAGCCTTACCGCGCGCCACATTTCGTAGCCCAGCTGCCCGAATTTCGAATACGCATCTTTGTACATGCCCAGCTCTTCGCCGAGGCTCTCCGAATACAATGCCCAGCCCTCGACAAACGCGGAGTAGCCGAGGTGTTTTCGAAATTCAGGTACGTTTTCCATCTCCTGCCCGAGCGAAAGCTGAAGATGATGCCCGGGCACCGCCTCATGCAGCGAGAGCGCCTCCATTTCCCACTTTGGTCGCGCGTGAAGGTTGAAGGTGTTGACGAAATAGCAGCCTGGCCGCCCGGCACTCGGTGCACCCGGTTGATAATACGCCGTTGTCTGTGAAGGCGCTTTGAACTCCGGAATCACGCATACGCCGTAAGGAAGCCGAGGCAGCTTGCCGAAGAGATGCGCGAGTTCTGGGTCGATCTTTTTTGTGATAATGCGGTAACCGTTCACCAGATCATCCGCCCGGTCATAATAGAAGCGCTGATCCGTGCGCAGAACTTCCGTGAAATCGTGGAAGCTGCCCTGGAATCCCGCCGAGGCAATGACCTTGTCCATCCCCACGCGGATACGTTTTACTTCGGAAAGTCCGATCTCGTGAATCTGTTGCGGCGTCAAGTTCGTGGTGGTCTGCCAGCGCACATGAAACGCGTAAGCTGCGGCGCCGTTGGGCAGCGCCGTTGCCGCGATCGATTCACGGCAGGCCGGCAGGTACGTCGAAGTCACGTAGTCGTGTAGTTTCTGAAACGCCGGAGCAACGGCGCTGGCGTAAAGCTTCTTGGCGCGATCGGTAAGCCGGATGCGCTCCACTTCGGGAAATCCCGCGGGGAATTCCTTGAACGGCTCCAGCGGCGGGCTAGCCAGCGGATCGGCGGGAATCAGACCAGCGATTTGTTTCGGAACATCGCGCAGCATCAACTTCGGCGGCGTATAGCCTTTGTTCAAACCCTCCTGAAGAAACAAACGATTCTGTTCAATGCTGCCCGGCAGCGCTGCGAGCCGCGCAAGAATATCCTCGTAATCCGCGACCGTTTGGCGCGGCATCGCCGCGATTATTTCTGCCGCACCCTGCTGGATTCCACCCATCTGCGTTATGGGCATCCAAGAGTTACTCGGGACAACATCACGGAATGGGATAGGATCGTCGCCGTACTGCAAGCCCTCTTCCGCCGTTTCCAGAAGCTCCCGGTAAAGGTCGTAGTTGAATTGTTCCTCGGCCGGGAGTCGATCGCGCGGAATGGAATCGAGCTTCGTGAGACTCTCGTGGAGGTGGCGGATTCTCGCTTGCAGGCCCTCTCGCGAATCGTCGCGCCACCGGCGGTTCTGCCCGGGAAACCCAACGAGAGTCGCGGTTTCGGGATATTCCCGCATCCAGCGTTTCCAATCTTCATGGAGATAAGCGCGGAATTTTCGGCTTGCTTCCGCTGAGCTGGAACTGGTTTGTGCCATCGTCAGCAAGGGCATCACCAGCAGCGCGCTGCCTGCGGAAAATGCCAGCATCAATGATGTTCGAATCACAGATTTGCTCCCGCAACCCCCGCCAATTCTTTCGCGCGATCCTCGGCGAGCATGACGATCAACCGCGCGGTTTCTTCGATGCCCATGGCGGTGTTGTCCACCAGCACGGCGTCCCCCGCGCGCACGAGCGGGGACACTTTGCGTTCGCGATCGCGGCGGTCGCGCTCTATCACTTCGTCGAAAACTTCGGCGAGCGTCATCTTCTCGCCTTTTTCCTGGTGCTCTTTCCAGCGGCGTTCCGCGCGCTCTTCCGGCGATGCATCCAGAAAAATCTTCAGCTCGGCGTTTGGGAAAACGACGGTTCCGATGTCCCGCCCTTCCATCACGACTCCGCCGCCCCCACCGGCGCGCTGCTGCTCGGCGACCAGTACGCGACGCACTCCGGCAATCGTTGCGAGTCGCGACGCCGCTTGCGCCACTGCCGGAGTACGAATTTCCCTCGTCACGTCTGTACCGTCGAGGAATACACCATTGGTCGCGCCCGCCGCTTCCTGCTCCGGTTTAGGGGGCTGTAGTTCGATGTGCGTTTCTTTCGCAAGTGTTTCCAGTCCGACCTCGTCATTCAGCGACGCACCGTGCCTCAGCGCCTTCAGCGCCAGCGCGCGGTAGGTGGCCCCGCTGTCTAGATACAGATACCCGAGCATGGCGGCAACGCGCCGCGCCACGCTGCTTTTGCCGGACCCCGCAGGACCATCGATAGCGATAGTAAGTTTTGCCATCTTCGTGGTTCAGCTCGGTCTTGGGTGTGAGCCTTTGCTTTGAGGCGGCCGCCAACCGGGCACCGGCAAGAGTCCCTGTGCCACTCTCAAAATCCCATGATGTTATAGCCGCAATCGACGTAAATCGTTTCGCCAGTGATACCGGAACCGGCCTCGGAGAGCAGGAACGCAGCGGTCCCGCCAACTTCCCCCGGATCGACGTTGCGCTTGAGCGGGGCGCGCTCGGCATGCGCCTTCAACATGTCTCCCAACCCAGAGATCCCTCGTGCCGCCAGCGTTTTGATCGGGCCGGCAGAGATGGCATTCACTCGGATGTTCTTCGGCCCCAGGTCGTTTGCCAGATAGCGCACACTTGCTTCGAGTGCGGCCTTAGCGACACCCATCACGTTGTACTTCGGCACGACTTTTTCCGCGCCGTAGTACGTCAGCGTGACGATTCCTCCGCCCGCCGTCATCAGCGGCGCGGCAGCGCGCGCCACCGCGACCAGCGAGTACACGCTGATGTCATGCGCGATACGAAATCCCTCGCGCGTGGTGTTCACAAATTCGCCCTTCAATTCTTCCGCAGGAGCAAACGCCACGCTGTGCACGATCCCGTTCAACAAGCCATATCGCGTTTTTAGTTCATCGAAGAGTCTTGCGATTTGGTCGTCCGACGAGACATCACACATGAAGCCCGCCGCGCCCGGCAGATCGGTGATCAAGTCTCTGGCTTCCTGCTCCATCCGATCGTTCTGATAGGTGATAGCCAGCCGCCAGCCGGCTTGGTGCAGCTTCTGGGCGATAGCCCACGCAATGCTGCGCTTGTTGGCCAGGCCGAAAATCACTCCCGTTTTCTGCGTCTCCGTCATCCGCGTCTCCCCACACTTATCATCCTGAGGTCCCCACCGGTCGGGGCCCGAACGATCTCATCGCAACCATCTGCGACCAACTTCGGATTGCGCGCCAATCATCACCTTGAGTTCCTGTGCTTCCCTCAGGATGACAATATGCTTTGCGTGCATGACATGGCTAAATGCGATGAAAGGCCTTCTCAATTTCTTTCATGGAATACCGCAGCACCACCGGCCGCCCATGCGGGCAGCTCATCGGACAATCGGTCTTGGCCAGCGCGTCCAGCAGCCATTCCATTTTCGATTGTTCGAGCGGCGTGTTCACCTTGATCGCCGCGTGGCACGCGGTGGACGCCGCGATTTTCGCCTGCAGTGTTTCCATCGAAATCGCCGCGTTTTCGCGCTCGATGCCATCGAGAATTTCGGTGAGCAGTTTTTCAGCATCGGGCGCGCCAACCCCGGCGGGCACGGCCTGGATCGCCACGCTCTTAGGACCCATGGGCTCGACTTCAAATCCGTTCGCGAACAGTTCTTCGGTGATCTTTTCAAACGTGACGATCTGGCGGGGCGACAATTCAATCACCAGCGGCATGAGCATGCGCTGCGATTCTACTCTTCCGGCGCGCCGCGCTTCCAAATGCTGCTCAAAGAGTACGCGCTCGTGCGCCACATGTTGATCTACGATCCACAGCCCTTCGCCGTTCACGGCAACGATGAAGCTTGCGCTCACCTGACCCAGTGGCTTTAGATCTGCTATGTGTTCGGTGCGCGGGAGACTCGCGGGAGCGTCCGCGCTAGGGGCGGCGAGATTGGCGGCCCAATTTCCAGAAGAAGTCTGCGCTGGTGCGACAGCTGCGCCAAAGGCAGTCCCGGAAGTGAATGGAATCCGCTGTTCGACGGGTCCGAGGGTCGCGCCGGTGGGATCAAATCCACCGTCGGAGCCGACACCGACCTCTTCCACGGGAGGAATAATCGCGCGCGGCACGCGCGATTCCACCGCCGCGGGCGTTATGCCACCGGAAAACGTCCCATTTCCTGAGCCCCCGGTTTGCGGCGTGGCGGCAGCGGCCGCAGCGAAACTTGCAATCGGCCGCGCGCCCATCAATGCTTGCCGAATTGCATCGCGCGCAAAATCGTGGACCAATTGGGAACGCCGGAAGCGCACTTCGATTTTTGCCGGATGCACGTTGACGTCGACTTCGTCGTAGGGCATCTCCAGGAAAAGCAGCGTCGCGGGAAAGACGGCCGGCGGGAGAATGTTGCGATAGGCCTCGTGAATGGCGTGCAGAATCAGCCGGTCACGCACCAGGCGCCGGTTTACAAAAATGTAGATTCCATTGCGATTCATCCGCTGTATGTCGGGACGCGAGGTAAACCCACTCACCGTCAGCGATGACTTTTCGTCTTGCGGTTCGAGTTCCGGCTCGGTGATGGCCGCGCGGAAAGGCGCAGAGACGGCGAGAATTTCCACCAGCTCTTCCAGTGCTTGCCGTCCGAAGAGTTGATAGACGCGGTCGGCCAGCTTCTCCGCGGGCGGACAGTTAATGATTTCCTGGGTCGGGGTCGTGAGAATGAATTGTTTGCCGGGATTCGCGAGCGCGTAGTGGGTGACCAGCGAAGCGATGTGGCCCAACTCCGTGGTGTCCGCCTTGAGGAATTTTCTGCGCGCTGGGACACAATAAAAAATGTCGGCGACGCTGATGGTCGTTCCCACAGGCAAACCCGCCGACTTTACGTTAACCAGCTTGCCCCCCGCGAATTCGACGCGCGTGCCTTCGGCTTCCGCTTCCTCACGCGTTTCGAGCAGCAATCGCGATACGGCGGCGATCGTTGGCAAGGCCTCACCGCGAAATCCCAGCGTGGCAATCGAGAGCAGATCGTCTGCCGAGCGCAACTTGCTCGTGGCGTGGCGCTCGAACGCCAACAGCGCATCGTCATGGGTCATCCCGTGACCATCATCGATCACGCGAATCATGCGCTTGCCGCCGACCTCCACTTCGACACGAATCGTCTTCGCACCTGCGTCGATGGCATTCTCCAGGAGCTCTTTCACCACCGACGCCGGCCGCTCGACAACCTCGCCCGCGGCGATTTTATTCGCCACCGCCTCCGGCAATATACGTATCCGTGACATCAGCTGAGCCTGTCAGTCTCTAGGGCGATGCCCAACTGGTCAAGCTGGTCTTGGTCCACTGGTGACGGCGAATCGGCCATCAAATCCTGTGCGGCAGTCGTTTTCGCGAAGGCGATGACTTCGCGGATGGACTTTTCACCGGCGAGGAGCATGACCACGCGGTCGATCCCGAGTGCGATGCCGCCATGCGGAGGAGTGCCATAGGTCAACGCGTCGAGGAAGAAACCGAAGCGGCGACGCAATTGCTCTTCGGATAGGCCCAGCGCTTTGAACAAGCGCTCCTGAATGTCCTGGCGGTGAATTCGAATGCTGCCGGAGCCGAGCTCATTGCCATTCAGAACGAGGTCGTAGCCTTTCGAACGCACTTCCCAGGGCGCCGATTCGAGCTTTTCCAGGTCTTCATCGACGATGCCGGTGAAGGGATGCTGCGCGCTCACCCAGGTTTTGTCGGACTCGCTCCATTCGAACAGCGGAAAGCCTGTGAGCCACAAGAATTTCCACTGGGACCTGTCGATCACGCCGAGTGCTTCACCAAGGTGAACACGTAATTGACCCGCGATCAGCGCGGCTGCTTCGGTGCCTTTGATTTGTTCTTTCGCGGAAACAGCGACAACCAGATCGCCGGCCTTCGCGCCGCATGCCTCGGCGAGCTTCTTCACATTCTCCGCGCCGATCAATTTCTCAACCGTCGAGGTCAACCCTTCCGGTGCTACTTTTACGAAATATGCGCCGCGCGCGTGGAGCGACTTGGCCTTCTCCGTCAACTCGTCAAGCTGCTTGCGCGAATAGCCTGCCGCTCCCGGGGCGGCAAAAGCGAAGACATGGCCTTCGATCTGCAGTTTTTCCTTTGCCGAGACTGGGAAACAAGGCGTCACTTCATGCAATTCCATTCCAAAGCGCATGTCCGGTTTGTCGCTGCCGTACGTTCGAATGGCATCCTTATAGAGCATGTGCGGGAACGGCGCTTCGGCCTTGATGCCTGCGACAGCACAAGCACGCACCATCACGTTTTCGATCACGCGGAAGACGTCTTCCTGCCTCGGAAATGACATTTCCAGGTCGAGCTGCGTGAATTCGAGCTGGCGGTCAGCGCGCAAATCTTCGTCTCGGAAGCACTTCACGATCTGAAAGTATTTGTCCACCCCGGCGATCATCAGAATCTGCTTGAAAATCTGTGGCGACTGCGGCAGCGCGTAAAACTGCCCGTGATGAATACGACTGGGCACAAGAAAGTCGCGCGCCCCTTCCGGCGTCGAGCGCGTGAGCATGGGGGTTTCCACTTCGAGGAAGCCCATCTCGTCCATCACCTTGCGAATTTCGAGGATGATCTTGTGGCGCAGCGCGAGATTATGGTGCGGCTTCGGCCGACGAAGGTCGAGATAGCGGAAGCGCAGGCGCGTCTCTTCCGCCGCGTTGATTTCGTCTTCGATCGGGAAGGGAGGCGTCTTGGCGTTATTCAGAATGTGCAATTTCGCCGCCACGAGCTCCACTTCCCCGCTGGACAATTCCGGATTGGCTTTCTGCCGCTTGAGGACCTTGCCCTCGACGGCGACGACGAATTCGCCGCGTGCCTGCTCGGCTTTGGCGTGCGCCGCAGGCTGCGTCTCTTTGTTGAAGACTACTTGGACGATGCCGGTGCGGTCGCGCACGTCGAGAAAGAGCAGATTGCCCAGGTCGCGGCGCCGCGCCACCCAGCCCATCACAACAGCTTCTTGTCCTTCGTGCTTCGCGCGGAGCTCGCCGCAGTAATGTGTGCGCTTCAAGTTTCCCAGAAAGTCCAGCACGGTCCCTGACCTCTCAAATCTCTACCATCGTCATGCTGAGCCCTTCGACAGCGCTCAGGGTAAAGTTCCGCAAAGCATCTCCACTCATCATCACGCGGGGCGTGTCCGACGTTCGGATCCTTCGGCCATCCTGGCCGGATGACCTCAGGATGACCCCGCTTTGCTTTTGCGCAAGTGCTCGATCAATGCGGGCTCCGGCAATTTTAGCTGCGAGCCGTCCGCCAGCGTCTTCAACGTCCACAAGCCTTCGGATACTTCATTATCGCCAAGGATCAGCGCGTGTTTCGCGCCGAGCTTGTCCGCCTGGCCGAGAGCTTTGCCGAATTTTTGTTCTACCGGCGGCAGCTCAACACTGAAGCCCGCTTTGCGCAGATCTTTCGCCGCGCGGATGGCGGTCGCGTGAGCTCGTTCACCCATCCAAGCAATGTACACGTCGCGGCCCGGCTGCGCAGGTGCTTTCCTGCTCTCCTGCAACGACAAGATCAGGCGGTCTTCGCCGATGGCAAACCCAATGCCCTTGGTTGGCGGCCCGCCAAGCAATTCTACTAGCCCGTCGTAGCGGCCGCCGCCGCAGACGGCATTTTGCGAGCCCAGTCCCTGCGCCGTGATTTCAAAGGTCGTGCGCATGTAATAATCCAGCCCGCGCACTAGCCGCCAATTCTCCCGGAAGAACACGCCACGCATTTCAAGTTGACGTTTTACGGCCGCGTAGTGCGTCGCGCAGGCTTCGCACAGGTGATCGGTGATACGCGGCAGCGTGGCGATAGTGCCCTGCTCGCTTTCGAGTTTCGAATCGAGCACGCGCAGCGGATTCGTTCGAATCCTCCGCTGGCTGTCTGGCCCGAGCTTGTCTTTCACTTTCAGCAGCTCCGCGCGCAGCAATTCGACGTATTTCGGCCGGCATTCGCGGCAGCCGATTGAATTGATGTCCAGCTGCACGCCATGCAATTCCAGCCGGTCGAAAAACGTCATGACCATTTCAATCACTTCGGCGTCGATGGCCGGTGCGTCGCTGCCGCCCAGCACCTCCGCGCCGATCTGATAAAACTGCCGGTAGCGTCCTCTCTGCGGGCGCTCGCGCCGGAACATCGGCCCGATGTAATACAGCTTGACCGGCTGCGGAAGCTGCTGCATCCCATGTTCGATATACGCGCGACATACGCTGGCGGTGGCTTCTGGACGCAACGAAATAACATCGCCAAACCTAACCTGACGGACGGCATCTTTTAACTCCGCCACTCTCGGGAGGATTTCGCGCTCACCTTGGTATCCAAAAGCCTGAAGATTGGCGGTAAGCTCGCGGGCCATTTGCAAGGTGCGTTCGTTCTCAGGAGTTTTTGGGATACGTCCAGCCTCGAATGCCTTTTCCGCGGCCAAAATGAAATTCCCAACGCGGTCCAGGAAATCTATGAGCGCCTCTCCGGTGGCCAAGGAAGCAACATTTGTCACCACTGCGGTTCGAAGCTCAACAAGTTCAGTTGCTTCGTAGTCCTCGAATGTGTACATCTCTTTTGAAACGACATCGGTATCCAGGCCGATGGAGCGTGCAAACAACTCGGTCGGCTCGAAGATGGGGACACGGATTGCGCCAAAGCCGAAAGTGGCAAAGACTTGGTTGGCGGTTTGCTCGACATGATTCCAGAGCGCCGTCTCTGGCGGCAAGAGATCGCGGGTGCCGCGGATGGCCTGAAACTTGCGCCGTTCTTCCTTTTTGGCTGCGCCTTCGCTCACTCGGTGGGTTCCTCGCGATAGATATTTTTATAGCCGACGTAGCGCTGGGCGTAGGAATCGATCGATGCCTTGTCGATCTCGGTGAGCGCACGCCTCACTTTTCCTGGCGAGCCCATGACCAGGCTGCCGGCAGGAATCGCAGTTCTCTCGGTGATCAGTGTACCCGCCGCGACGATGCTGCCCGCGCCAATGGTCACGCCGTTCAGAATGACCGCGCCCATGCCGATCAGGCAGCGCGACTCGATGGTGCAGCCATGCAGCGTCACCGAATGGCCGACGGTGACGTCATCGCCGAGGATCAGTGGCCGCTCGTCGCGCATGACGTGTAGCACCGAGCCGTCCTGAATGTTGGTCCGCGCGCCGATGCGGATGTAGTGGACATCGCCGCGAACCACGGCGCACGGCCACACGCTGGAGTCCTCGCCAATCACAACGTCGCCGATGATAACGGCTGCGGGGTCGATATAGGCCGAAGCGGCGATTCGCGGCCGCTTGCCGCGATGGGGCCGGATGTCGGGTGGTCGTGCCAATCGTGTCCTTTTCCCCGGTCTACCTTCGTCTCAGCCGCGAGCGGTGGCGCTATCTCATTGTAGGGGCACGATATATTGTGCCCCTAGGGGTGGACAAAGCCCCGCCCTATAGAAGACTTGGCGTTTCCCGGATCACGTCAAGATATCATCCGCGTTGCCCGACTGACAAGGAACCGCGGGTACGGCTCTGGACGGCGCGCCACAACTGCGCCATCATCGCCTGGTGGAAACGCACTGCGCAAAGTGCGGCGCGACGATGACCTGTCGGCCGGAAGGTGGCTGTTGGTGCGCGGAATTGCCGCACCTCCCGGTGCCGGCCGATGAGGAGGGATGCCTGTGCCGGAACTGTCTCTGTGCCAAGATGGAGGCATCGCTCGAGTCCGACCATGGAAAAGAAGCGTGAGCCTTCAATCGATCTGAACCGCCGGGCCGCCGGAAGTGCCAGCCACTTCGTCCACGAATGCGCGGATCGATTTCAACTTCGCCAAGGACCGGCACACCATAGGCCAGCGCCGTTTTCGAGCCTTCGCCGTGGCCAAAAATATCCAATGACTTGCCGCAGTGTGGGCAGGAGAACGTGCTCATATTCTCGACCACGCCGAGCACTTCCACGTTTACCTGGCGGAACATTTCGATGGCCTTGCGCACATCGGCGAGCGCCACCGTCGATGGAGTGGTGACCAGCACAGCGCCGGTAACGGCAACCGTCTGGATCAGTGTCAACTGCACGTCACCGGTGCCCGGCGGAAGATCAATGATCAGATAATCCAGCTCACCCCATTCCACGCTGCGCAGGAATTGTGTAATCACGCTGTGCAACATCGGCCCGCGCCAGATCATGGGCTTATCACCGGGGTTCAGCAGGCCCATGGAAATCATCTTCAGCCCCTGCGATTGGACAGGAATGATGCGCTTATCCTGCGTGGCTTCCGGCTGCTGCGTCGCGCCCAGCATGATCGGTACGTTGGGCCCGTAAACGTCCGCGTCGAGCAAGCCGACGCGGTGGCCCAGCTTCGCCAAGGCCAGTGCCAGATTCACGGCGACGGTGGTCTTGCCGACGCCGCCTTTGCCGCTGGCAACCGCAACGAGATTCTTCACGCCGGGGATCGGCTGACGTTCCGGTGTTGGTTGCGGTGCTGGAGGCATGTGGTTCTCTTTTCTCGGATGCGTCAGACGTTAGCACCGTGGCATTTCTTGTATTTTTTTCCTGATCCGCAGGGGCACGGATCGTTGCGGCCCACCTTCGCGCCAACCTTCACAGGCTTCGGGGCTTCGGCCTGTGCCGGGCCGGTCTGATACTGCAACTCTTTTTGCTGGCGCTGCTGGCGGCGCTCGATTTCCCGCGCAACGGCGGGCAAATGCTGCGGCTCTCCCGCGCGCGCTGCGGCGCTGGCGGCGACGGCATCGGCGCGAGGACGCGTTGGTTGCGGCGGAGACGAAGGTTGCGGCGCGCGCTCCGGAGGCGGCTGTTCGCCCTGTTGAACCTGAATGTGGAAGAGATAGCGGATCGTTTCGTTATCGATGCGCGCCATCATGTCTTCAAACAGCGTGAAAGCCTCTTTCTTGAACTCTACGATCGGATCTTTTTGGGCGTAGCCGCGCAGGCCGATGCCCTCTTTCAAGTGGTCCAGCGAGAGCAGGTGGTCTTTCCATTGCGAATCGACCACGTCGAGGATGATGCGGCGCTCGAGCCAGCGCATCAAGTCTGCGCCGAACTGTTTTTCTTTTTCTTCGTACCGTTTCGTGACGGCTTCGGCCGCGGCGTCGGCAAGCTGGTCGTGGCTCAGCGTGCTCGGATCGGCACCCGCCGCCTTCATGTCGATGCCGAACTGCGCGTTGCTCTCGGCGAGGAATTGCGTGGCGTTCCATTGATCGGGATGCTGCTCGCGCGGGCAGAAGGTATCGACGAGCTCGCGCACAACGTCTGCCGCGATGCCCAGGACGTAGTCGCGCTGGTCCTTGCCTTCCAGCGCTGAGCGGCGAATCGCATAGATCGTCTCGCGCTGCTTGTTCATCACGTCGTCGTATTCGAGGAGGTGTTTGCGCGCGTCGAAGTTCTGCGCTTCGACTGATTTTTGCGCATTCTCGATGCGCCGAGAGATCAGTCCCGATTCGATTGGCACACCTTCGGTCATGCCCAGACGGAACATCAGCGCTTTCACGCGTTCGCCGCCGAAGATGCGCATCAGGTCGTCCTCGAGCGAGAGGTAGAAACGCGAGGAACCCGGATCGCCCTGGCGTCCGGCGCGGCCTCGCAACTGGTTATCGATGCGCCGTGCCTCATGGCGTTCCGTGCCAAGGATGTGCAGCCCACCGAGCGCGACGACTTCGTCGTGCTCGGCTTTGCACTGTTCGGCGAACTGCTCGTAGACCGGCTTCCACTGATCGGCCGGCACTTGAAAAATCTTGCCTTCGTTCTGGAAGAGCACCATGGGGGCCGCCGGCGCGGCGCCATTGCCGCCGGCAGGATCCGCACCGATCACCGCCGGAGCCGCCGCATAAGGCATCGCCAGCTTGTTTTTCAGAAAATGGTCGCGAGTCATCTGCTCGGGATTGCCGCCGAGCAGAATGTCCGTGCCGCGGCCGGCCATGTTGGTCGCCACGGTGACCGCGCCTTTGCGCCCGGCCTGGGCAACGACGCGCGATTCGCGCTCATGCTGCTTGGCGTTCAACACCTGATGCGGGACGCCACCTTTCTTCAGCAATTCGGCGATGGCCTCGGACTTTTCGATGGAGATGGTGCCCACGAGCACGGGCTGGCCCCGTTCGTGATATTGGCGGATGCCGTTGGCAAGAGAGTTGTCTTCCTGCAAGATGCCGTTGACGACGGCCTCAAATTTTTCTTTCTCCGTGCGGTACACGACGTCCGCAGACTCGATGCGGATCAACTGGCGGTTGGTGGGAATGACCGTGACGTCCAGATTGTAAATCTTGCCGAACTCCGCCGCTTCCGTTTCCGCTGTACCGGTCATGCCCGAGAGTTTCTTGTACATGCGGAAATAATTCTGGAAGGTAATCGTCGCGAGCGTCTGATTTTCGCGCTCGATCTTCACGCCTTCTTTGGCTTCCACGGCCTGGTGCAAGCCGTCGGACCAGCGGCGGCCGGGCATCTGGCGGCCCGTGAATTCATCGACGATGATGACTTCACCGTCTTTTACGACGTAATCCACGTCGTGCTTGTAGAGCGTATGGGCGCGCAGCGCCTGATAGACATGGTGCATGATGTCGATGTTCGCCGGATCGGACATGTTGGTGAGGGAGAGGAGGCGTTCGCACTTGGCAAACCCCTCTTCGGTGAGCGTCGCGGTGCGGTGCTTCTCGTCAAGCGTATAGTCGATGTCCTGAATCAGTTTAGGAATAATCTTGTCGATCTTGGCGTATTTGTCAGTGGACTCTTCCGACGGCCCGGAAATGATCAGCGGGGTGCGCGCCTCGTCGATGAGGATGGAGTCGACTTCGTCGACGATGGCGAATTGGTGTCCCCGCTGCACGCATTGCGCCAGGTCGTACTTCATATTGTCGCGCAGGTAGTCAAAGCCGAATTCGTTGTTGGTGCCGTACGTGATGTCTGCGCCATACGCCGCCCGGCGCTGGTCGTCGTCGAGATCGTGCACGATCACGCCCACGCTCAATCCTAGCGCACGGTAGAGCGGGCTCATCCATTCCGCGTCGCGACGCGCCAGATAGTCGTTCACCGTGACGATGTGAACACCTCGCCCGGCCAGCGCATTCAGAACGGCCGGCAGCGTGGCGACAAGCGTTTTGCCTTCACCCGTTTTCATTTCCGAGATTTTGCCTTCGTGCAGGACGATGCCGCCGATGAGCTGCACGTCGAAATGCCTCATGTTCAGGAAGCGGCGGCCTGCTTCGCGGACCAAGGCGAACGCCGGCACAATCGCGGGCTCTAGCGCCTTCTGCAACTGCTCTTTGTAGGCGGGCTCCGCCGGATCGGCTTCTTTCAACTGCTCCTGCACCTGGGTTCGCAGCTCCGCAAAACGCGTTTTGAGGCCTTCATCGCTCAGCGATTGCACTTCGGCTTCGCGTTCGTTGATGGCCGCGATGACGGGCCGCAATTTCTTGATGTCGCGCTCGTGCTTGGTGCCGATAAACCGAGCGACGATCTTGTCAATGAACTTGGCTAGATCCATGAAGGGTGTTGCCGTCTCCTGACGGTTCTCCGCGTGCTCGCTTCGACTGGGCAGTACGATCTCGTCGCTGCAACATCTTATTCTAACTGGTTGGGTGCGCCAGCGCCAAGAACCACGGCGTAAGCTCTGGCGGGGCAAGAGAATCACTATCGGCGCGGGTGAATGAGGGTTACTTGGAAGCTGCTACGCCAACGGGTTCGGGAGTGACGTCGCTTTCGACGACCGCGGGCCCGGTAGGTTGCAGGCTACCCGCGAGGAGCCGCCGGTACTTGCTGCGTTCCTCCAGGTTCATGTCCACGATCTCGAAGGCCATGTCCTGGGCGCGGTAATCGCGCATGAGCGCGGTGGCCTGCAGGTTACGCATGCCGACCTGCAGCTTCAATTGCACTTGCGTTCCAGGGGGGAGGTGCCGGCTGATGGTGGCCACGCCACCGCTCAGGCTCGCGGTCTTGATCTCCAGGGAGCAATTCTCCGTCAGGTTGATGCTCACGGCCCTGACCGGCTTCTGCAGTCGCACGCGCGTGTGCCGGCGCTGCCGCACAAATCTTGACGAGGGGGGAATCTCCAGCGGTGCGAGCGTGAAATCTTCCTTGTCAATTCCGCTCTTGGGCAGATAATTCTGAACCCAGTCCGGATCGAGTTTGTCGAGCGCCTGCAGCGCGGCAATGCGCAGCTCCAGCGGTTGTACCCAACCAAACACTTTCTTCGCTTCGACGATGCGCTTTAGAGTGCTGGCCGATTCTTGCGCTTGAACTCTTCCCAGTGCTTCGATGGCTTTCACGCGCAGAAACGACCCGCCACCGGAGGGCAAGTCACCGTCGGCGATAGTCAGCAATTTGCCGAGCGCCTCGCGGTCCGCAGTAACCCCGATCTCATCGATCACCAGCGGCGTCACCAGCGGGTCCACGTGATCGAGCAACTCCAGCAAGATGTGGCACCTGCGGGCCGCTCCACTGGCGGAAATCTGCCGCACGATGCGGTCTTGCGAGGTCCGGGGAAAATCTTTCATCCGGCCGGGCAGAAATACCATGACCGACTCCGGATCGAGCCGGCTCAGCAGCCCGGCCATCTCCACGGCTTCGGCGATCGGCCCGCCGCGCACCGTACTCCGGAGATACTGAACAGCCTCTTCGCCCATATCGGCCGCCAAATTGGCCACATGCTCGGAATCATCGCGCAAACTACAACGATTGAAACGCGCCGAGAGCTGCTCCATGGTCGTCTGCGGGAGCAGTCTAAGAACATCGGTCAGCCCCGCGGCCACCTGGCGGGCCTTCAGGGCTTCCTCGACAAACTCCGGCACGCGTTCTTCGATTCCCATTTTTCCGCGCAGGCTGCGCGCGATTCCCGGCCGCTGTGACTCGACGCCGGCAAGGAGATCGAGTGCCTGTTCCATCGCCGGAAAATAACGGCTAGTGGCCGCCTCCTGGCTCAGCCGTACGAAGGCCGCGCTCACCAAACCCTGGAGTTCCGAGTCTTGCTCCACACTGAGCCGCAAGCCCACGTGCCGCAGCGCTTCGCTGAGCAGCTTCGGATCGGCCTTGGCATACAGCTCAGCCATCTCGGATAGTCCGACCGCGGTTTTCTTCCGCGCATCGGCATCTTCGCTGTCCGCGCAAGCCGCATAATTCTGAAGAATACTGATGGCCTCGGCGATGTTGCCGTGCTCGATCAGTTCGCCAACATAGGACTGCACGTTGCGCGGTGGAATGCACCAGGCATCTCCGGATAGCAGCACGGCGCGTTTACCACTCTCCGGCACGGCAGCCCAAAACTGTTTGTCAAGAATTTCACGATGCGACTCCGCCAGGATGCCAGCTTCGCTCATCTTGTCTTCATGGGAGCCGAGAATCTTTCGTAGATTCTCGATTTCCTGGTTCATGCGGTCGAGCATCTGGCGAACGGCGTTGACTTTCACTTCGCCGCGTTCAAACCGCTCCAGCGCAAAGCGGATCGCCAAGTGTTCGGCCAGCTTTACGATCACCGACTCGTCCGGCTTGTTGTTAGGCGCTTGCGCCGCCAGGCTCGCAAGTGCTTGCTTCAGCGTGTCTTGCGCGCGGCCCGGCAATTGCGACATCTGCTCCTGAAACACGCCCGCCGCAGCCACGCCACCCTGCCCCGTTCCGACGGTCCCAAAACTAGTCAGCGCGCTGAGAATTCCGTAGATTTCTTCTTCGCTCGGCTCGCCGTGCCCGCCACTGGCGCTTCCCTTTCCCGCACCGAACCCGGCACCCGCCACTCCCACAGAGCCAACTGCGGCGCTGCACTCTATTTCGGAAACGAAACCCACACCGCTACCGCCCGCGGTCCATAAACCTGTACCCCGCCCAGTCCCGGTGCTTGTCCCACCGCCAGCAGTCCCTGCTCCATAACCGGAACCGCCGCCGGCGGGTCCAGCGGCAGCGGAATCTCCCGTTCCCGGTGCTTCTCCAGCTGGTATTGGTCCGCCCGGGCCCGGTCCAGAAACTCCGCCGCTTTTCGAACCCTGGGCCGCGGCAATCAATTCGAGCAGCTTCTGGGGGTCGTTCAACCACTGTCTGAATTGCTCTTGGTCGCCGCCAAGCGACGCGGCAGCAATCTGAGCAGCTATGCTCACGTCTTTCAGCCGCGCATCGGTAGCCACGAAGCAAATCTCGTTGATGCGGATGCCCTGGGCGTCGGCGAGAGCGGCTTTCAATTGCAGGGCCAGCTCGGCCGGTTTGGCTTTGCCGGTGGGAAAGGCGCGCACAAATCGGCCAATCTCTTCTTCGGTGAGGGAGGCGAAAAACTGTACGCTGGCCACCCCGGCGGCCGAAAGCAACTGCGCAAATTGCTTTTCAGCCGGTGAGCCTTCCAGGGGCACACCATCCAGCAAGAGCTGCGAATTCGTCGCTCCGAGCACTAACGCCGAGTCCGTCCCCATGGGGATGGCGGCGCGCAACTCCTGCCAGGCGGTCTGGAGCTGTTCGATGGTCCGGGCATGCTCGTGACCGTACAGTCGAGCAAACTTCAAGAGTATGTTGAGGCTTCTTACGAAAGCGCGTCCGGCCGCTGCTTTGGGGTCTGCTTTCATCCGCATGCCGCGTGGGACCTCAATAGAACTTCCTCACTAGTACCGTAGGGTCAGGCAATGTCTGCCGCAATGGTACAGCAGTCCCATGTGTCCGGGAGGTCAAGCCACCATGAGGACGGGCAGGCCCCTGACCAAGCGGACGGGTGGCCGAAGTGCAAGGACAGGTAAGAAGAGGAGCTCCCCGTCGTGAAAAATCGAATCGCGCCGGATCTAGTTCTTCGAGATTGCCACGCGCCCGCGGCGCCGCGTGCGATTGGTGACTTGCGCAACCATGGGCAGTCCACCCAACTCCAGCAATAATTTCCGCAAACGGTAGCGTTCATCCAGATCCATGTCCACGAATTCGAAAGCCATCGCTTGTGGACGCGCTCCGCGGACGATGGCCTGCGCCTTGAGGTTGCGCACCCCGTGCGAAAATTTCAGCGACAAAAGCGAGCCCGGAGCCAGATGGCGTTCTCCGGAACCGATTCCGCCTCCCAGGTTTAGCTCCGGAATGGAGAGTCTGAAGTTTTCCCGCAAATTCGTTGTCACCGCAATGAGGTTGCGCGAAAGCTTCAAGCGCGCGTAGCGCCGCTGGCGGATCACGGAAGCATTGGGGTCGGGATCCGATGGTTCGAGCGACAGCTCCTTGCGGTCGATTCCGCTGGCGGCAACCTTTTCCATACCCACCGCCGGATCGACGCGCAGCAATGACTGCGCCGCAGCGATTCTCAATTCATTTGGATATACCCAGCGCCATACCTGCCGGGTGTCCAAAATATGCTGGAACAGGGCGCTGGCCCCCGAAGCGCGCAATCGGCCGAGGGCCTCAACCGCTTTCACCCTGGTGAAGGCAGGCGTCTCGTCGTTCTGCAACAGTTCAATCAGTTTCGGAATACAGCTGGCTTGCCCACTCATTCCCATTTCGTCGATGGCCAGTGGACGAATCAGCACATCGAGCGAATCGTAGATGGCAATTAGCAGCCGCGCCCGCTCCTCCGCTGGCGTTGCGGACAGTTGCCGGACAGCGCGGTCATGCGCGGAGCGCGGCCATTGCGACAGCCGCGCCGGTAGAATCTTCTCCACGTTCTCCGGAGAAAGCTGACTTACCAGGCCGATGGCTTCTGCGGACTCGTTAGCAGGCGCGGTCTGCAAGGTCTCAAGAAGCCGTTGCGTGGCATCCTCTCCCAGGTTGCGGATAATCGTCGCCAGCAGATCGCAATCGTCCCGGAATCCGCAGTGTCCGAATCGATTGGTTACATAGTGGATCGTGGCTTTGGGCATCAGGTTGAGGATATCCATCATGCCGTCTGCGATCTGGCCGCTGCGCATCGCTTCTTCGATGAATTCCGGGAGTCGTTCTTCCGCGCCGATGCGAGGCCGCAGGCTCTGTGTCGACCCCGGTCTCTGCGCCTCCACGCTCTCGAGCGAGGCAAGTGCTTGCTGCATCGCCGGATAGCAGCGCTTGGAGGCCGCCTCCTGGCTCAATCTCACAAACGCGGCACTGACCAGCGTCTGCAATTCCGGCTCTCGCTCGATGGCCAACTGATTGCCCAAGCGGCGAATCGCCTCCATCAAAGCGCTGCCGTCTCCGCTGCCGTACAGTTCGCCCAAGTCCGAGAGTCCGATGGCCGTAGTCCGCCGCGCTTCTGGCGCCTCCAGCCCCACGCAGGAAGCATACTTCATCAGGACTTCGTTGACGGTCTTGAGTTCACCGCGCCGCAACATGTCTTCGAGGAAAGCGCGAACGTTGCGCGGCGGCACGCACCATGCTTCGTCCGAAGTAAGCACTTCTTTCTTATTCTCTTCGGGAACCTGCTCCCAGAATTCCTGGTCCAGCAGCTCGGTATACGACTGCACGGACAGCCCCGCCTGCGCCATCATCTCTTCCTGCGTGGAAAGGATCTTCCGCAGCCCTTCAATTTCCGTATTCATGCGGTCCAGCAGTTGTTTCACAGCGTTGACGCGCAGTTCGCCTTTTTCGTAGCTGTCCAACGCGAAGCGGATGGCCACGTGTTCCGCCAGTTTGAGCAGCATCGGCTTGTCTGGCTTGGCATCTGGCGCCTGCGCCGCGAGTCCCGCCAACGCCTGCTGCAGCGTATACTGCGCCCGCACCGGCATGGCGCTCAAGCGCGATTGGAACGTCGGCACGTCCATGCGGTGCTCAGAATCTTTCCGCGATTTGCCCAATTGTGCGAACAATCCGAGCATGGAGCGAACGTCCTCTTCCTCGACAGTGAATCCGCCGCTTGTTCCAGTTGCTGTTCCCGGCAGACTGGCGACTCCTCCAGTCGCGCCGCTTCGCAACAGAGCCGAGGCGGTCAACCATTTTCCAGGTGTGGCCACGTCCGTTCCGCCCGCCGCTCCCGCGCCGGTTGCGGTCCCTCCGCCACTGCCTACCCCGCCGCCACGACCGCCGCCTGTTCCGCCGCCGGCACCTGCACCACCTCCGGCTCCTGCGCCACCTCCAGCTCCTGCACCGCCTCCGGCTCCTGCACCACCTCCGGCTCCTGCACTACCTCCGGCTCCTGCACTACCTCCGGCTCCTGCACCACCGATGCCCCCGGCAACTCCGCCGCCCCCCGTGGTACTCGAGTCCCACAAGCTGAAACCACCAGGCTTACCACTGCCGCTGCCTCCGGTTCCGCTTCCCCCAGTACCTCCGCCGCCCGATCCTCCGCCGCTGCCTAGGCCGAATCCAGGCCCTGGGCCGCCGGAGCCGTGCCCTGGTCCGCCCATCCCGCCACCACCGCCGCTAGCACGCATACTCTCCGCGGCCAGGATCATTTGCAGCATCTTGTTGGGGTCTTCGAAGAAGTCTCTAAATTTGTCTCCCGCCGCGCCGAGTACCTTCTGCGTAAGTTGCGCCGCAACCTTGATGCCCGCCACCGAAGCGTCTTCCGCGACGTAGCGGATTTCATTCACCTTGATGCTGGTATCTCCTGCCAGCGCGGTTTTCAATTGTTCGGCCAGAGAGGAAGGCTTGGCGTTTCCGCTAGGGAAGGCACGCACAAACCTCGCGAATTGCGGTTGCGTAAGAGTCGGGGAAAAATGAATGCTCGCGATTCCTGAGGCAATCAGTAGCTGCGCGAAGCTTCGTTCGCCGGCAGCCGATCCGAGCGGCACGCCGTCCAGCAAAATCTGGTTTCCCGACGCACCTAGAAGCACACCGCCACCGTTGCTGTCATCCAGCGCACCACGCAGTTCTTTCCACGCTGTTTCGAACTGGGCCGCCGTGCGCACATGCCCGAATTCGTACAGCCGTGCGAACTTCAGCAGAATGTTCAGGCTGCGGACAAACGCACGCGCCCCGCCTCGTTGTTCCTGGATCATAGCTCTCGGCGCTAGACTTGGCCCCTCCTTACCCTTCCCTCTACAGTAGATTCACCTACGCCCAGAGACAAGCCTCCCGCCGCCTCCTGTACCCATCTCAATAACAGATTCTCATCCCATTGGGGAGCCTTATTGTCCCCTGGGCCGGCTCTTGAACGTGGCTTGCTGAGACGACGCTCCCCCTCGATGAGCCCGCATCTGGGCCCCCAGAGTGACGGGTCTTACGACCCGTTTTCTTATTCTTCGGGCCCGCGCTTTAGACCCGCAGCTAAAACCTTCGCCACCCAGGAACGCGTGTCCACCCCTGGTCGCCTCGCCGAGGTTTGCCCGCCTGTTGGAAGGGAAAAAATCGCTGTTGTCTGACGAGTCGCGCAAGTTCATAATCAGACTGTTCTTATGAAACAGCCGGCCGAGAACGCACCTCTGAAGGAACTGGACGATTGGGACGATTTTGTCGCCGCCCGCTATCGTCAGGGCAAATCGGAAGAGGAGTTCCGTAACTACAAAGCCGACGCCAATCCCACGGTGACCGAGTTCTACCGTCAAAACCACGCTGGCCAGACCCTTGATTTTGTCTTGAGAAAAAAGGCGGAATACTGTGGCTTGAACCGGAGCAAGAAGGGTATTTGGGAAATGGCCGAGTACCTGAATACCCTGGTGGACGACAGCGATCCTGACACCGATCTGACTCAGACCGAGCACCTCCTGCAGACCGCAGAGGCGATTCGCAAGGATGGTCATCCGCGCTGGTTCATTCTCGCCGGCTTTTTGCACGATCTTGGAAAAGTGCTCTGCCTCTATGGCGAGCCCCAATGGGCCGTAGTCGGCGATACCTTCCCCGTCGGCTGCAGATACTCGGATCAGATCGTTTTTCCGGAATTCTTCCCCGCCAACTCTGATAGCGCGATTCCGGATTACCAAACCGAGTATGGCATCTACGAACCGAACTGCGGTCTCGATAGCGTGCACCTCTCGTTTGGACATGACGAATATGTCTATCAGGTGACGCGGAGGTATGTGCCGGAGGAGGCGCAGTACATGCTCCGGTACCATTCGTTTTATCCCGCGCATCGCCACGGCGCTTACCGGCACCTTATGAACGAACACGACGAGCGCCTGTTTGCATGGGTCCGGAAGTTCAATCCCTACGATCTATACTCGAAAGGCCGCGAGCGGCCGAAGACACAAGAAATCCTTCCTTACTACCAGGACCTCGTGGCAGAGTTTTTTCCTGAAAAAATTGACTGGTGATCGGCCCGAGACGCGTGGCCCAACCTTAACGCGCCAGTGTCGGTTGAGAAGGAGAACCCCATGCAGAGCAGGCCTGCTTTGAAGCCCGCTGTGGACTGTCTCCTCGACCTCAACGGCGATTACATTCGAGCGGTCGAAACCTCCGATGTTTCGCGCTTTGCAGAAATCCTGGCCGACGACTTTCTCTGCTCCCAGCCCGACGGATCGCTCCTGGACCGGGAAGCATTCTTGAGGCACACCGCGGCGCCTGCGAAGATCTCGAATCTCGAAGCCCACGACGTCAAGGTCCGGATCATGGGCGACGTCGCGATCATTCACGCGCGAACCACCTACACCATGCCGGACGGACGGCCCGGAGCGGGCCGCTACACGGACGTGTGGGGACGGAGGAACGGCCGATGGCTGGCCGTCTCAGCCCACGTTACCCGTTGTTAAGATGTGCCAACCCGCTCGAACCGTCGTTTCGGGTGACTCCCTTTTCCACCCAGTCTATCGCGGCCTCAGTACGACGAACTTTGTCATCGTATAGCCTAGCGCTGCCCCCAAGAACAGATCCGATGGGAAGTGCGCTTGAGTCGTAACCCGGGAAAAGCCGATCGCGGCGGCCGCGCCGTAGGACACCCAGGGCACCCAGCGATGCTGCCGATAGCGATGGGAGAAAACGGTTGCAACGGCGAACGCCGCCGTCGCATGGCCGGAAGGAAAGCTTGTGTTTATACCGCTGAGAGATTTCGGACTGCTGAAGAACGTGTCGGAGAAATTGCCGAACGGCGCGATGTCGGAAGGACGCAGTCGGCGCGTCGCTACTTTCATCACTACGTCAACGATGGCGCTGTCGGCGTAGGCTTCCCCGGCGAGCAGCGCGGTCCTCTGCGAGTAGCACGCGGAGCGGAATCGCCCCACCACCAGAAAGAGCGCGGGAACGACGGCCGTTTCTGCCGCGGTGATGCGTCCGGAGAAAAGGTCGTTAAAGCCTTGGAATCGCCCCGTGCGCCTGAAGTAAGGCGTGTCGTGGGGGTCGGCGGTGATGAGTGCCGCCGTCACTCCCGTTACCAAGAGCGTGGGCAGCCAGTGCCGTCCCTTCCCGAGTTGCACCGGAAACAACCAGATGTCTTTCTGATCCTGAAGAACGTTGTGCGGGAGCGTGCGCCAGGAGACGTCGCGCTCCGCTCCAGCTAGCGCCGGGTCTTGCGGCCCCCCGTCCGCGGCCGTGGTTCGCGGCTCTTCCCGTGCACCAGCCAAGGGACACCAAAATTCAATCCCCATACACACTACGGAGCACAGCAGCCAGGAACGGCGGAATCTGCCGTGAGGCCCGGATTTCGCGCGTTGGTTTCTTCCTTCCCACATGGCCCTTTCAAGCGTACTCATGGACTGGTTCGTGATCAACTTTTAGCTCGCGCTAAGGCCAGTCTGGGTTCCACCCGCCAAATCTTTTTGAAAGCGATCTTGTCGAGGTCGCGGCTCAGCAGCCTACTGAGTTTGTGCGGGGAACCCGATGCGGTGCACAAGATTTGTGTATCTCGGATCGGAACGCAAGCCATCAAACGCCGGTTCAGTCCTGAGCCCGAAGATTATTTCTTGCGAGCGGACTTGATAGGCCTTTTCCAGCCAGTTGAAGGCATCCAGATTCTTGCCGAGGCGAGCATAAAGCACGGCATGGTCATAAGGATCGCCTGGATTCGTCTTCCAGAGGGACTGCTGCTGCTCAAGCTTCATACTCCAATACCCCTGGGGACCAAGAGTCTGGCACGCCCGACGAAGACGTGAGAATCGCGGAGCGACCACTTCTTTGTTTTCGCCGTAGAGCACAGCAGTTTCCTCCTCCAAATCAATGGCTTTGGAGAAATCGCCTTTCCATTCAAATGCTGACGTTAACAGCCATCGCCCCAGGCCATTCGCGTGATCCATTTCCAATACTTTCCGTCCGCCTTCGATGACAGCGTCATAGTTCCTCCCGTTGAGCAGGGGAACAAGAGCAAGTGCGTTGGCCGCCGGAGACAGCGGGTCGACCTGCCGGACCTTTTTCATTTCTGCGATCGATTCCTCAATGCGGTTCCCCTGCGCCAAATACATCCCATGCCAAAGGAGCGCCCAGGAAGCACCGGGATTCAGTTCGAGGGAGCGGTGAAATTCTCTTTCTGCTTCGGGAAAGTTCCACTCATAAGCATATTTGACCCATGCCAATGAGCTGTGCGCCTGGCTCAGGCTCTCGTCCATTTCGAGAGCCTTCATGGCTGCCTGGCGGGCTTTGAGCAGTCCTTCCTGCGCGGGAATCGACTGCATCGCGGCGGCCCAGCAATACGTCTCAGCCAAATCCGCATAAGCCTGTGCGTATCGCGGCTGCAATTCGATGGCTCTGCCGAAATTCACGATCGCTTTTTCGAAGCCGTCTGGCGTAATTTGCGCCGCATAGTGGCGGCCTCTCACATAGGCATCGTAAGCTTCCGGGTCAGCCGGCCGCAGATTAGTCAACCGCGCTTGTTCTTCTGGCGTGAGTGTCACGCGGATCTCACGCGCAATTGACCGTGCCACTCGATCTTGCAACGAAAATACGTCGGTCAAGTCTCCCTGATAACTGTCGGCCCAGAGATGTCTCTCCGGCGAAGCGCCCAGCAATTGCGCCGTGACGCGCACTCTGTTGCCCGCGCGCAGTACCGTTCCCTCCACCACTGCATCCACGTTAAGTTCGCCCGCAATGGTCCCCAGGGACTTACGCGTTCCTTTGTACGACATCACCGAGGTGCGGGAAATCACCCGCAATTTGCCCATCTTTGCCAGGTCCGTGATGAGCTCGTCTGTCATGCCGTCCACGAAGTATTCCTGCTGCTGATCATTAGAGAGGTTTTGCAGCGGCAGAATGGCAATCGAGCGGATCGGGGAGAGCGAATCGCCCGCACGGACCCGGCGGTGCCCGATACTCCAGGCCAACACGGCAAGTGCCGTCGCCACGCCAACACCCAAAACGATACGTCGCCGTGGTGATTTTGACATGACCGGACGCGCATCCAGCGCCGGTGTGGCGTGGGATTCTCGCGCGGATCGAGCCGTGGGTCCTGGCGACGGGAAAACGCTCACCTGCCCGACGAACCGGTAGCCGCCTTTCGCCACCGTTTCTATGTAGTGTGCCCCACCGTTCTTGTCGTCAAGCGCCCGCCGGATCGCTGAGATATTCTGGGCAAGGTTGACCTCTTCGACGAACGTCTCCGGCCAAAGGTGCTTCATCAATTCGTCTTTGGTCAGCAGGTGCCCGCTGTTCTCGACGAGCAAGAGCAGAGTGTCAAACGCCTTCGGCGCCAGGGGTACGGTTTGACCGTTACGCAGCAGCAGGCGCTCGGCAGGGTCCAAGCGGAACGGACCGAACTCATACAAGTGCTTTCCTTCCGGCATGTTAGGAGTCTTCAGAATATCCCTAAGTTTTCTTCAACTTTTCCCAAAGACTTCTGAGACGGCCTGAAGCTAGCTTGCGGGAACGACGCCAGTCGGCCGGGTCGCTCTTCGGGGAAAGTCGTGAAGCTGGCCGGATGGTAGCAAAGTTCGCCCGAAGGAGCAATGCGTAGCCTCTTCGGCACATGGAGGAAACTGTATGAAAAGCACGATTACTTTTGGCGGAGCATTGATTCGTGTAATGCTGGTGGCCCTCGCCGTTTTCGTACCTGCGATGGCTCTATTTAGCGGACCTTCGCCCGCACCAAAGGCAGCCCCTCGTTCAACGGCCAGCGAACGTCATTGCCTTCCCGTGGGCGGAACGGTCATGACCAACTTCGGCGCCATCGATGCAAACACCACGATGGGCATTGCCACAGGAGACTTGCGAGGCGCTGTAAGTGGAACTCTGCTCGGACCGCCCCAGTTGGTTTCGGGCACGGTAGTGTTTCATGTCCAGCATCACTGGGTGACGGAGTCGGGAGATATGCTCACCTTCGACCCCGCGGTTGCGACAACCGCTCCAATCTCGCAAACTCTTTTCGCGGTCATCACTTATCCCGTCCACGTTACCGGTGGCACCGGCAAATTTGCTGGGGCGACGGGCGACATAACAAACATCGGTGAAGCCGATTTGATCGCCGGGACCGTATTTCGCTACAGCGGTCAAGTTTGTTTCGCGGAGTAAGGACTTGTGGCTCTCTCATAAATGCTCTCGGGGCTTTAGCTCCGACATTACGGGGGGAGGGATGCACTTTCTCGCTCAATTGGCGGAACGTCTCGGCCTCTTGGCAGGGATGTCCAAGTAGCCCGCTACCGATTCTCTCGGTTCCACAGGACACGGGACACCGGTCACTGCTTACTTTTCTGTACAAGTGCGCTCACGAATTCATTGCTTCGCCTTCGCCTCGAGGCCGTTTGAGTATAGAATCGAAGGCCGATGACCGACCAGCCACCTTCGGATCGCTTCAAGCCGGATATGCCGCAGATTCCCGGCGTTTCCGGGTCCGGCACACGCTCATCCGCCACGTCGAATCCCGCCATGAAATTAGTCATCGGACTTCTTGCCGTGCTCCTCGTGGTTTTCCTGGGAGTGCGCTGGGCCCTTCGCGCGAAACATGTGGAACCGCAGCCCGCCGAACAGCAACCGCAGATCGAAGTGCCTGCCCCCGCGCCCGATCCAAGCACGCTGCTTCCTCACGCGACCGATGCGGAGCCCGGGATCGCCGACGCTACGGAGATGGCCAAACCGTGGTCCGCAAAAGAGTTTTTTATTCGCAACCGCCTCACTGGAGAAAATATCCCTGCGCTTCTCATTCGTTTGCCGGCAGGCTCCCCTTCCCAGGCAAGCGGCTACTGGGCCTTCGAACAAAAATCCCCTTATGGCAACTGCAAGCTCGAATACCTCACCGGCCTGGACAAACTGAAAAATGATTACGGCTTCCATGCCGCGAAGCATCCCATGGTCGGTAACCCCTGCAGCCGCACAGTCTTTGATCCGCTGAAAACCAGCAATCTTCCCGGTAGTGGAGTGTGGGTGCGTGGAAGCATCGCGCAGGGCTCCGATCTGCGCCCGCCCCTGGGCATCGAAATAAGGGTTGTGGGAAAGAAAATCCTCGCCGTGCGGACGGAGTAGTTTGCGTATTCCGCCGGCCGTCTGGCTACTTGGCTTGGACGTGGCGCAACACGATGTTTGCGGAATTTGATTCGCCTCTCATGCGCGAGAGATCGATGCTATCGCCGCTTCAGAAAACCGGCATTCCTTATCCCGTATATTCTTTGGACCCACTAGGGATTGCCCGCCATTCCAGCAACTTCTCCGCTACGCATACCTGAATCTAAATCAGCTAAACCCTCCAGAAGTATCGAAGTTTAGATTCCCTCCGGGCCAATATGGCTCGTAAGTTATAGAAAAGAATATGTGTTAATCCAGGTCCGCATTGGCGAACAACCTGCACTTCGAAGGACAAGTCTGATGCTGGCTATTCCCATTCGGATGGACGGTTCCAGGAAATAGAAGCGTCAGAAGTATGGGACAAATTCGAAGCAGTTCGAATTGAGGGGGAGATAATGAACTTTGAGGGACGGATGGGTGATGGGTCGGGTGCCTGCCGGTTCAGCAGCCTGAGAAGGTTGATTTATTGGGCAGCAGTCTTGGGACTGGCGTTGATCTTCTCGATCCCGGCGGCGGCGCAGAGACTCACGGGAACCCTGCGTGGACAGGTTTTCGATCCTACGGGAGCAACGGTTCCGAATGCGCAGGTAACAGCGACGAATCAGGAGACGGGCGTGTCGGTGAGAATTACCGCCACTTCGGCGGGAACGTATTCGTTCCCGAGCCTGATTCCGGGCTTGTATCGGGTGGGCGTAGAGGCCAAGGGCTTTAAAAATTTCCTGGCGACGGACATCACCGTCATCGCCAATCAAGACAACGTTGCGGACACGCACCTGGACTTGGGCGTGGCCACGGAGGTCGTGGAAGTGACGGCCGGCGGGGTGTCCATTCAGACCACGTCTTCGGATCTAAATAATACCTATGACGTGAGCGAGGTGCAACTTCCCAATGGCGCTGGCACGCTCAACGGCAGCCCGCTCAACCTGGCAGTGCTGGCTCCTAACGTTGTGGCGCAGCCAGGCGGGGTCACGGGAATTGGCGGATCGGTTGGCGGAACGCGTCCACGCGACAACAATTTCACGGTTGATGGTGTGGATGACAACAACCTGGGCGTGACGGGAAACAACTCGACGGTCATTCCTGATGCGGTCGCGGAATTCAACCTCACCACCAACCAATTTAGCGCCGAATATGGGCACTCGGCGGGCGGTCAGTTCAGCCTGGTGACCAAGACCGGCACCAATAACTGGCATGGTTCGGGCGAGTGGTATAACCAGAATCGCAACTATAACTCACTGGATAATCTGACGAAAAATGCGATCGATGTGCAGCATACGCTTCCCGGCCAGCCGGCCTTTGACAATAATCGCTTTGGCGGCACCATGGGTGGTCCCATCGTCAAGAATAAGTTGTTCATTTTCGGCGCCTATGAATACACCTACCTCCACGGTCAAGGTTCCGCTACTGCATTTACTGGACCCACTGCCGGTGGTTTGGCGACACTGCAAGCCAACGCCGCGGATAGCGCCGTAACGGCTCTGTTGATGAATTTCCCTGTGGCGTCGGCGAACGATGCCGGTACCGTGACGATTCATCCCGGCCTAACCGGTCCCGCCCTGGCCGTTCCCATCGGCAACATAACCATCTTCAGCCCGAATTTTCAAAGAGAACACGATGCCCAGGTTAATACCGACTATACGATGGGGCGGCACCAGTTTGGAGCGCGCTTCCTGATTAACCAGGAAAGTTTCATCTTGCCGACCAATTCAACGCAAGCGCAGTTCAACCAAGCCGAGCCGATACACAATCGCAAGATTGCCTTGAACGACGTGTGGACCATTAACAGCCACTTCGTGAACGATCTGCGCCTGCAGTATTCGTTTTTCTCCCTTTCGACCCTCAACCCCTGCACGACCTGCCCCACGGACATAACCATTGGCGACCTTCTCGGTGGTGTAACGGTGGGGCCTGGGGACAATACATTCCAAAAGCAGAATAGTTATCAAATCGCGGATACCTTCAGTTGGACGCGAGGCAAGCACAGCTTCAAGTTCGGCGGCCAGTACAACCACTTCATCTACCCGCAGTTTTTTCTTCCACGTAGCAATGGAGATAACCAGTATGGCACGGCAAACGCGTTCATAAATGACATCTTGCCTGACAATCCTGGCAGAACCCTGCGAGGCGCCGGAACGGGTAGCTTCCTCGGTACGCAAAGCTCCTTTTATGGGTTTGCCCAGGACGACTTTAAGTTTTCGCCGCGTTTAACGTTGAACCTGGGTGTCCGCTATGAATATTGGACGAATCCCGTGGGGGCAAGCGAACAAGCCCTGAACGCCGTTTCCAACGCGCCAGGCCTAATAACGTTTGGCAACCCCCAAACCGACAAGAACAATATCGCTCCGCGCATCGGCTTTGCCTACGATCCCCGGGGCAACGGGAAGACGGCAATTCGCGGCGGTTTCGGCATCGCCTATGATGTAAAGTTTCAGAACTTTGCGTCCATCACCTTGCCACCACAGTTGCAAAGTGAACTTAATCCCGCGTCGGCGTGCACGTTGTCGCCCCAGCCGTCCTGGTGTACGACTCCGAATAACTCCGGCTTTCTCGCCGGTGGCGGGCTGCCCTCCGCTTACCTACCACCTGCGAACCAGAAGGCAGCACGTGGCCTGACTACCTCTTTTATCGACGATACGGTCATGCCGAAAATTTTGACCTGGTCCCTTGGAGTACAACACGAGTTGGCTCGGAATACCACGGTCGAAGTGCGCTACCTGGGCACGCGCGGGCTGGAACTACCGGTACAGTTTCGCCGGAATCACATCAGCGCCTTTGATAGCGGAATAGCTCCCCTGCCGACTTTCTTTAAGACTTCGGACATTCCCACGACATGGACCGCGAGCACGCCGACCGATACGCCGTTCAACGGGTTCGATTCGAACATCTACGATAAGGCTCCGTGCACAACGGGTGCAGGTGTCTGCCCATTCAAGGGGAACATCACAGCTGATCCCCCCCTTGGCAGCAGCATTTACCACGCGGGGTCGATCAGCCTCACACAACGTGCGCGTCACGGGCTCACCTTTAACGCGAATTATACCTATGCTCACACGATCGACAATTCGACCAATGAATTCTTCACCAGTCTCTTGAACCCGCGCCGGGCTCAGGACACCAATCGTCTAGGCGAAGACCGTGGCAACTCGGACTTGGATGTGCGCCACAAGTTTGCACTCTCTCTCACCTACCAGGTGCCTGATGTCAAAACGGAGAATCGTTTTGTCAAGACGCTGGTAAACGGATTCCAGATTGGCTCCATCTACCTTGCGCAAAGCGGGCAGCCTGTGTCCCTCCAGTCCGGAAATGCGGGTATTGATTCAAACGGCAATGGCGATACGGCTGGTGACCGCGCGTCGGTCAATCCCTTCGCCTCGGGCCTCGCCGGATCGGATGTCTTCGCACTCTGCGAACTTCCGAACGGGACGGTCGGCCAGTCCAACGGTGGCCCCGGCGCGTTCAACGTCGCTACTGGCGTCGCCTCCGGCGGCGGTTGCTTTGATCCCTCCGACCCCACGGGAAACACTTTCTTTCCCGCGATCGGCTACAGTCCGGTGAACCTCAACTCCAAATACGTAATCACAGGGCCGGGCGCGAGAGCCAACCTGGGTCGCAATAGTTTTACGGGCCCTGGATTTGGCATCCTTAACTTTTCGGTCGGCAAGAAATTTCACTTCAGCGAAAACAAATACTTGCTGGCCAAGGCCGACATTTTCAACATTCTAAACCACCCCAACTATTCCCTTAGCAACGGGAATGTATTCAGCACCGCGGGCGTTACGACGGCCACCACGACACCGGGTTATGTAATTCCGACCGACGCGAACTTCCTAAAGGCGAGTACCCTCTTCAGCGGGGGGTTCCGTTCCATGACTCTAGGATTGAAGTTGGTGTTCTAGACTTTGGTTCAGGTTGTCCTTTGCGGGAGGTGCCCGTCGATGGGCGCCTCCCGTTTTCTTTTGCCCAGAGTCGCTGGGGCTTGGCCTATTACTGTTGGTTGTATAAGCCTCGATGTGCCTTGACAAGTTGCGCCTTTCCCGGATAAACCTCTCCCTGTCATGGACAAACCAACTCCGGATTCTCGTTCGCTTGCATCGCGCCGTCATTTCTTGAAAGGCGGCGCCACGGTTTCGGCCTTGGCGCTAGCGCGACCGGTCAGTGCCATACCTGGAGGGCTACCCGGGGCCATCCCCGAGGATGGCTCCAGCGCTCTTCCTCCAGCATTTTCGGCGCTTAAACCACTGGGGGCACGAATCCATCCGATCGCCGCCGATGAGTTTTATGGACGCCTGCAGCGCGCCCAAAAACTGATGGCCGAGCTAGCACCAAAATTCGATGCCCTGTTCTTTGCCCCCGGGACTTCTCTTTATTACTTCACCGGCGTGCGTTGGGGAATCAGCGAGCGGCTCCTCGCCCTGGTGCTGCCGCGCGCGGGCAATCCCATACTTGTCGTGCCGGGGTTTGAAGAAGGACGCCTGCGCGAGAAGTTGCAGTTCCCAGCCGAAGTCCGCGTCTGGCAGGAGGATGAGAGCCCCACGAAGATCGCCGCCGCGGCGCTTGGAGATCGCGGTATTCGAACGGGGCGCGTCGGCGTAGAAGAAACCGCGCCATTCACATTTCTGGATCGTCTGCGCGGTGCCGCGCCGGGATTCGAATACGTCTCCGCTGATCCTGTAACCATTGCTTGCCGCGGACGCAAGTCGGCGCACGAACTCGAACTGATGCGGCTGGCCTGCACGGCAACCTACGACGTTTTTCGCGCAGTGTTCGCTTCACTGAAGGAAGGCATGTCCCAGGAGCACGTCGCCAAGCTGGTGGAAGGAGGCTTTTCAAAAATGGGTTTGCACGGCGGGGCGCTGGTCCTGCTGGGCGCCTCCGCGGCGTTGCCGCACGGCACGATCAAGCCGCAAAAGCTGCAAGATGGAGAAGTTGTGCTGATCGACGGCGGTTGCGCGGTCGATGGCTACCAATCGGACGTGACGCGCACGGGCATCTTCGGCAAAGCGCCGGAAAAGGTGGTGCGGGTTTACGAAATCGTGCGCAAGGCGCAGGATGCCGCTCTCGATGCGGCGCGCTCCGGACGACTATCGGGCACTGTCGATGATGCTGCGCGCAAGGTGATCAGCGACGCCGGTTATGGACCGGACTACAAGTATTTCACGCACCGACTCGGTCATGGCATCGGACTCGACGGTCACGAGCATCCCTATCTCGTTCGCCGAAGCGAGACCGTGCTGGAGCCGGGCATGACTTTTTCGAATGAGCCGGGGATCTATATTCCCGGTGAGTTCGGGATGCGCTGCGAAGACGACATGACTATTGCCTCGGATGGGCCGGCACAACTTCTAACACCGGGTTTTCCCGTCTCGCTGGAGAAACCGCTGGGGTGAGACAGTTTTTAGAGGGCGACCCTAGGTGGAGAAGGCGCGGGCCGCGCAGAATTCGACGATGCGCTGCTCGGCCCAGAAGCGCTCATTTCCGGAGTGCTTCGAAATGAAGCCGCAATGGCCGCCGTGTTGGGGCGCGACAAACTGGATGGCGGGATTCTCGCTGATCCTGGCGGCCAAGAATGAGCCGCAGGGGACGAAGGGATCGTCCTCGGCGGTGATCAACAGCATGGGCACGCGGATCTGCGCCGCGACGCGTTTCGCGCTCACGTTCTCGTAATAGTCTTGAGCGTCGCGATAGCCGAACTGCGGCGCGGTGACCAGGTCATCGAATTGACGGACCGTTCGGACCGGTCCCAGGCCAGCAATCGGGTACCGCTCCGGAAGCATTTTGTGTTTTCTTGCGTACCGCGCCATCAGCCCATTCACGAAGCGCCGCTGGTAAAGATAATTGTCCACGCGCTCTAGCGCGTCGGCCGAAGCTGCCAGGTCCAGGGCCGGGCACACCGCGCAGACACCCCGCAGCGTCTTCGGCACGGCGGCACCAAACTCTCCGGCCATCTTGGTCACCAGGTTTCCACCCATCGAGTAGCCGGCGTAAAAGATCTGTTCGAATCCGTCAGCACTTGAGAGCTCTTCGAAAACGGACCGGTAATCTCCGCTCATCCCGGAGTTGTACAAGGTGGGCGTCAATGCTTCCGTCCCGCCGCAATTCCGCTGGTTCATGCGCACGACGTGGAAACCACGGTGGAAGGCTTTCTCCGCAATGCCTCGAACATAGTTCCCATCGCTCGAACCTTCAAGACCATGAACGATGACCATGACCGGCACATCCTTGCGCTTCCCGGGCTGCCAGTGGCAATGGGCGAGGAGGCACGACTCGGAATCAACCTGAAACAGCCGGGCTTCCGCGGGCGGAATATCGAATCGGCGCGGAACAAACGCGGCTGCAATGGTCATCGCGTGGCCATTTCTTAGTAGCAGATGGGGTTCAAACGGCGGGATGACGAATTCCACGGTGAGACTGTATTTCACGATCTCGGCGCAGGCAAGACGCAGCTGCCACTTGGGAGGAGCGGCCAGGTTTGTATAAGCTAGCTCAAGCTAGCGAATCATTGCTTACCGCGAATACACAGATCCTCCCTCAATCGCTTTGCTGGTCGCCTGGCAAGGCGCGCCATTGACCGACAAAGTTGTAATCCGCCCAAGGTCAAGGCTGCTCCTCAAATATTCCCGGATATGAATTCCCGTAGATCACCTATACTTGATTCTATATTCTGCGTCAGAGTAAGCAGGTTTCGAATCTATGTCATTTTTTATCAACAGTTTATCTGCTCATCTCAGTGGCATATAAATGGCATATAAATTGCCTTGGCTCTCGCAGTTCTGCCGTAGAATCGGGCTCAATTTCAGGGAGTTGAGTTCGATTTCTGGATAGTCAGGGTCAGCTTCAATGGCACCTATTGAAGGTTCGGTCAGAGGGTCTTTGCGAGAATCCTAAGGAGCGTGTTGCGGCGTTTTTGCACAGCGCGTCCCTCGGCAAGGAATCCTCCGGCGCAGTCGAATTCGAAACAGGGCGATGGGGCACTTCGGCGGTTTGAAGTGGATTGAGAGAGCGATAGCAGCTTAGCTGCATCGGGGGGAAAGAAAAAGAATATGAAGAGACTTGCTTACTTGTTGTTAGCTGGAGTTCTACTTCTGAGTCTGGGCAGCGTCAAGGCGTTCGCCCAGGCAACCGCGAGCGGGACGATTCAGGGAACCGTCACGGACAAGTCGGGAGCTGTTGTATCCGGAGCTCAGGTGGTGGCAAAGAATAGAGCGACGGATACGACGCGAACCGCCACGAGCAATGATACCGGTTATTACCGCTTCGAATTGCTGCCGGTGGGAGTTTATACGGTGACCGTCACAAAGCCTGGATTTACCACTGTGGCGCAAACGATTGAGATCCTGATTGGGCAGACCACCACGGCAAACGCAGAACTGAAACCCGGAGCAACCAGTGAAATCATCGAGGTGACTAGCGAGGCGCCGCTCGTGGATCAGTTGAAGACCAGTGTCAGCCAGGACATTACGCCAAAAGAAGTCGAAGAATTGCCCATGGTCGGACGTGACGTGGCCAATCTGGCCTACCTAGCGCCGGGTGTGAAAGCCACAGATTCGTATGACCCGACCAAGAACCGCTATGCGATTCTTTCCGTGAACGGTGAAAACGGCCGGAATGTCAATGTAACGGTGAACGGCATCGATAACAAAGACAACACCGTTGGCGGCCCGGTGATGCAGCTGCCCTTGGAGGCGGTCCAAGAATTCCAGATCAGTACGCAACGATTCTCGGCTGAAAACGGTCGCTCAGAAGGCGCGGCCATCAACATGATCACCAAACAGGGCACCAACGTCTATCACGGTTCGCTCTTCGGTTACTTTCGTGACTCGGCGTTGAACACGGATGAAAAGGTTCCTGATGGCTTGGGCGGTCAGAGTAAGAAGCATCCTAGTTACAGCCGTCAGCAGTTTGGCGGCTCCGTTGGCGGACCCTTCAAGAAGGACAAACTCTTCGGCTTCTTTGCGCTTGAACGTGAACGCGAACACCAGGGGTTAGAGGAGACGGGGTCTTCGCTCCCCGAACTGACGCTTGCCGCTGGGGCCGGACTTGCGGCTCAACCGGTGGCTGCTATCCCGCGTCCATTCTTCGAGTATCGCTACAACGGACGCGCGGACTGGCTCATCAACGCGAAGAACAGCGCCTACATTGCCTACAACTCGCAGGCCAATAACAGTTTGAATGATCAGTCGGACGGAACTGGAGATCTGACCAACGGCAACTTTACAAAAAACCATCTGCAGTTGGCGAACTTTACTGTGAACACGGTGATTTCGAACACGACCATCAACCAGTTCACGTTTGGCTATCAATATTGGAACAATCTGATCGACAGCCATATCAGCGTCCCGCTTGTCACTTTTCCCGATGCGTCATTCGGCACGAACGGCAACGTTCCGCAGCAGTCGTTCCAACGCAAGTGGCAGTTCAGGGATGACGTCTCAAAAGCCATCGGCCGGCACACCTTGAAGGCCGGAGCGGATTACATTTGGAATCCCGTCGAGGGAGGCTTCTTCGAGTTCAACTCTACTCTGGAGATCGATTTCGTAGCCGACCCTAGCGTGATTCTGGCCGACAAGACCACGTATCCCAATGGTTTCGCAACTGCAGGGGCCGTCGGCTCAATGTCGATCGCCAACGGGGATCCCTACTTCCTGGTGGCTACCAAGCAGCTTGGCCTTTACTTTCAGGACGATTGGAAAGTCAGCAGGCGCCTAACGCTCAATCTCGGTCTCCGCTGGGACAAGGATTTCAACATGATCGGAGGGGCAGACATCAAGACCAGCCGCACCTATCAGGAGCTGGTGGCGCTCAACAGCCCGATCTCCAACCCGTACGTTAGTAGGATAGCCAGTGACGACAACAAGGACTTCAGCCCGCGAGTCGGTTTCGCGTACGACGTGACTGGAGCAGGCAAGCACGTTTTGCGTGGGGGATTCGGTCTTTACTATGGGAACGTGTTCCAGAACATTCCGCTGTTCATGGAACAACTGAGCAACCCCACGGTCTTTCAAACAGTGCTCAGCCTTTCGAGCCCATCTGACCCCGTCCCAGGTACAGGGCAGACCCTTGGTCAGTGGCAATACGGCGTCAGCCCGCTGCCAGCGATTCCACCTCCGTCCGCGCAGGTCGCACCTTTCAGTGTAGGCCGTCTGATGGACCCCAACTATCGCAATCCGGAGACCGAGGAGTTCAACGGGGGATATAGCTGGTCGGTCAACCCCAACACCGTGATTGAGGCAGAATACACTCATGTTCTCGGTCTGCACGAGAACAAGACCATCAACATTGACCAGAGGGTGCCCGTGGGTGGGGTCTGCTGCACTCGCCCACTCCACTCTGCTTTTGCGGCTACCACGTTACCCGAACTCGCAAGCGTTCGTAACGACGAGTCGATCGGCCGTTCGCATTACGACGGTATGAATATCAGCTTGCGCCGGCGAATGTCCCATCACGTTTCCATCAACGCGAACTACACGCTGGCTAGGGCGTATTCATATGACGGGGGTGGGGGTTCTTTCCGCAACTATCCGAGGCTGTCGACAAATCCGTTTGCGAGTTATGAATGGGGGCCGTCGCCAAACGATGAGCGCCATCACGTAACGCTGAGCGGAATCGTCGAGCTGCCCAAGGGCTTCCAGCTCGCGCCAATCATGCAGTTCGGTTCGGCACGTCCCTACAATCTAACCAACTCGTCGAATACTCTGAATACCGGAGGCGGGACCGCGTTTGCCGTTGTGGTTCCAACAAGCGATCCCACGAACTACCTTGCGTTTTCCGGCAATAACGCCGGCGCTCAAAACTGCTTCTATGGGTTGAACGGCGTCGCGCAGGGATGCACCATCGCTAAGTACGATCCGCTTCGCGGGGATCCGTTCTTCGAACTCGACCTCCGACTAGCGAAGAACATCAAATTCCGCGAACGCATGAATCTGCAGTTGGTGGCACAGGCGTTTAACCTGACGAATCGCGCTAACTATGGCAACGATTTCAACAACAACATTGCCAGCACTTCAACGTTCGGCCATCCCGGAGGCTTCATCAACCCCAGCAGTACGATTGTACCGCTCGCGGTCTGGGGTGAATTCGGCGCACGATTTACGTTCTAACGTAACGTAGGAACGGATCGAAACTAACAACTGGCACCGGGGCTGGCTCAGAACAGTCAGTCCCGGTTTTCTTTGTGAGAGGGCCACAGAGTAGCGGTCCTTGGTCATACCCAGGAGTGCTCCGAGGTGGTTTCTTCCGGCCTTTGAGGATTTCGACGTCAACTTGACCGGAACCGTGATGCCCCTTAGAATTGAAGATTCACGGTGATGCATTTTTTCAATTTGATGAATTTATCCACCAGCCCAGCGGGCACCCGCTGGGCTGCGCTGCTTTATGGCGCCGGTTTGCGTGCGCCCAATCTTTTTGCGTGAGGCTGGAATGATGGACAGTCCGATTTCCGAGGGTCTTACCTTTGACGACGTTCTGCTTCTGCCGGGAAAGTCGTCTGTGCTGCCAACCGAGGTCGACACCACCACGAACTTTGCACGCCAGCTCCCGGTGAACATCCCGCTGGCCTCCGCGGCCATGGACACGGTCACGGAATCACGCCTGGCCATCGCCATCGCGCGGCAGGGCGGCATCGGAATGGTACACCGCAATATGTCCATCGACCGGCAGGGCGAGGAAGTCGACCGCGTGAAGCGCTCGGAAAGCGGCATGATCGTTGACCCGGTGACCATCTCGCCGGACATCACGCTGCGGCAAGCGCTGGAGATCATGAACAAGTACAAGATCTCCGGCCTGCCGGTGACGCGCGGCTCGCGCCTTACCGGAATTCTGACCAACCGCGACCTGCGATTCGAAAAAAATCATGCGCAACTGGTCAGTTCGGTGATGACCAAAGAAAATCTCGTGACCGTGCCGGTGGGCACGACGCTAGAAGAAGCCGAACGCATCCTGCAAAGGCACCGCATCGAGAAACTCCTGGTGGTCGATCAGGACTTCAACCTGAAGGGCTTGATCACCGTCAAAGACATCCAGAAGAAACTGGAATATCCCCGCGCGGCGAAAGATGAGCATGGCCGATTACGCGTGGGCGCGGCCGTCGGCGCGACTGGCGATTTTCTCGAGCGGGCCGTGGAAATGTCCAAAGCGAAAGCCGACGTGCTGGCCGTGGACACGGCGCATGGGCACTCCGAGCGAGTGATGGAAGCCATCAAAGCGATTCGTCGGCGCTTGCCGGAAATGCAGCTGATCGCCGGCAACGTGGCGACCTACGAAGGCGCAAAGGAACTGATCTCGCTGGGCATCGATGGGTTGAAAGTGGGCATCGGGCCGGGCTCCATCTGCACGACGCGAGTGGTCACCGGTGCCGGTGTGCCGCAACTTACCGCCATTATGGAAGCCGCGAGAGCCGCGAAGGGTACGGAGGTGGCCATCATTGCCGACGGGGGCATCAAGTATTCGGGCGACATTTCGAAAGCGCTGGCCGCCGGCGCATCGTGCGTGATGATCGGCAGCCTCTTTGCCGGCACGGAAGAGTCTCCTGGAGAAACCATTCTCTATCAGGGGCGTACGTTCAAGTCTTACCGTGGGATGGGTTCAACCGGGGCGATGGAGGCGGGCTCCGCCGACCGTTACTCGCAGGAGAGTGCCGAGCGCGGCAAATCCGTGCCGGAAGGCGTGGAGGGTCGCGTGCCTTACAAGGGCTCTCTGGGCGGGCTGACCGACCAGCTGGTCGGCGGACTTAAGAGCGGTATGGGTTACGTGGGAGCGGCCACGTTGAAGGAATTCAGCGAGAAGGGCCGATTTGTTCGAATCACCGCCGCTGGTTTGCGTGAGAGCCATGTTCATGACGTTATCATCACAAAAGAAGCGCCGAACTATCGCATGGAATAGGGGCGCGAGCGGCAGCGTGAACAAAGAGATGGAAGGAGCCAATTCTTAGTGCCGCAACCCCTGTCCTGGCGCAACGCGCGCCCTGCTCCCCATTGGCCAGAGATTCAGCGTCGCTTGCGGCCGCCCCGCCTGCCAGCTTGGGTGCACGTCTGGTGGCCGGCACTCCTCTGGGCGGGCGTTATCTTCTCGGCTTCCACGGACACATTCTCCTCGGAGCACACTCGCTGGGTGTTCGAACCGATTCTGCGTTGGCTGGTTCCTTCGCTTACGGAAGATCAATTCTCGACGATCCACCGTTTCATTCGAAAGAGCGCGCACGTCACGGAATATTTTGTGTTTTGCCTGCTACTCTATCGCGGCGTGCGCGGTGACCGCAAAGGGTGGCGCTGGACGTGGGGCCTCGCGGCACTCTTCTGCGCCTCAGGATATTCCGTCCTGGATGAAATTCACCAGGCGTTCGTCGCCAGCCGCACGGCTTCGGGTTACGATTCCCTGCTCGATTCGATGGGCGCTCTCGCGGCCTTCGGCGCGCTGTGGATGTGGTTCCGCTGGCGGCGATCCATTCGGGAAGCGGAGATAGAGGCAAGCAAAGCTCCTTCTACCTGACGCACCATAAGCGACGGGCCATTCAACGAAGAACGGCAATCAACAAAAAGCCCGTTCCAGTTTGCCGGAACGGGCTGTTAAACGCTGTGTTGAGAACGGGTACTCAGCTCTTGACTTCGGCCGCCTCTTCCTTCTTTGGCTTTTCTTTCCTTTCCTTGAGCTTGAATTCATAGCCGATGAGCTCGAGGATAGCCACCTTAGCGTTGTCGCCGACACGATGGCCGGCATGAATGATGCGGGTGTAGCCGCCGGCGCGGTCTGAGAATTTCGGCGCGATCTCGCTGAATAGCTTCTGGGTGACCGCGGGCAGCATGATGTAGGAAGCGGCCTGACGGCGCGATTGCAGCGTGTCGCGTTTGCCGAGGGTGATCATTTTCTCGGCCACCGGACGCGCAGCTTTGGCGCGCGTGAGCGTGGTAGTGATCCGCCCGTGTTCAAACAGATTGGTGACCAGGCTGCGCAGCACTGCGCGGCGATGCGCCGGCTGCTTTCCGAGTTTTGAACCTGAGTTGAGATGTCGCATCGCTTATATTGTCCCTTATGATCTTACAGCTCGACGGTGTCTTCTGATGCCGGTGCCGCGGTTTGGCTGGGGAGCGGCGGCCAGATGATGCGCCCGTGCTCGTCGAACTTCATGCCCAGCGCGAGACCCATCTTCACCAGTATATCTTTGATCTCGTTGAGCGACTTGCGGCCGAAGTTTTTGGTCTTGAGCATTTCGTTTTCGCTCTTCTGGACCAGCTCGCGAATGGTCTGGATATTCGCGTTCTTCAGGCAGTTATACGAACGCACCGAAAGCTCGAGCTCTTCGACGGAGCGGTCCAAGTGTTCCAGGCGCGGATCGTGGATGATGTCCTGCGGCGTTTCGACGGTATCCACAGGCTCTTCGAAATTGATGAAGATGCTCATGTGGTCCTTCACCAGCTTCGCGGCGAGACCAATGGAGTCTTGCGGCGTGATCGCGCCGTTGGTCCACACCTCGATCATCAGTTTTTCGTAGTCCGTCATCTGGCCGAGACGGGCAGCTTCGACCGAGTAGTTGACCTTGCGTACCGGCGAGTGAACGCTGTCGACCGGGATGTATCCGATGGGCAGGTCCTCGTCGTAATTGCGATCGGCGGCCACATAGCCGCGGCCATTCTTGGCGCGCATTTCGATCTGCAGTTTGCCGCCTTCGCTGACCGTCGCGATGTACACGCTCTTATCGAGGACCGCGAAGTCCGCGTCTTCCTCGATTTGCGCCGAGGTGACCGGACCGGCCTGCTCGACGTTGACGTAAATGGTCTTCGGTAGGTCAGTGTTGAGCTTGATGGGCACCTGCTTCAGGTTGAGGATGATGTCCGTGGCATCCTCGACCACGCCGGGGATGGAAGAAAATTCGTGCAGCACACCCTCGATCTTCACAGCGGTGATAGCCGCGCCTTCAATCGAACTGAGCAGCGCGCGACGCAGCGCGTTTCCTACCGTGGTGCCCCAGCCGCGCTCAAAGGGCTGAGCGGAAAACCGCCCGTACTTCTCAGTCAGCGATTCCAGCTCGGACGCAAGACGCTTTGGCTTCTGAAAACCCTTCCACATCGTGTTCCTTCCTTCCGGCCCGAGTGTCCGGGCCTAAAACCAGTCTCCTCCCCGGTCCGCCGGGCTCGCTGGCGCTGGCCGCGCCTTTTCGAATCTTACTTCGAGTACAACTCGACGATAAGCTGCTCGTTGATCGGCGGTGTCTGCACATCATCACGCTTCGGCAGAGCCACGACCTTGGCCTTGAACTGTTCGCGCTCCTGCTCCAGCCAGGGCACAGCACTCTGGCTTTGGGCAACGTTGCGGGCTTCCAGCACCATGACGTTCTGGTGCATTTTTTCCTTGATGGCCACTTCTTCGCCGACGTTGACGAGGTAGGAGGGGATGTTGACCTTCTTCCCGTTCACGCGGACGTGGCCATGCAGCACGAGTTGCCGCGCCTGCGAACGCGATGACGCCAGCCCGGCCCGCCACACCACGTTATCCAAACGGCGCTCGAGCATGATGATGAGGTTCTCGCCCGTGGGCCCCTTGGCGCGCTCGGCCTTCTCAAAGTAATTGCGGAATTGCCGCTCCAGCAGCCCGTAGGTGCGCTTGACCTTTTGCTTCTCGCGCAATTGCAGACCGTATCCGGCGACCTTGGGGCGCCTTGACTGCCCGTGCTGTCCCGGCACGAAGTTGCGCTTCTCAATCGCGCACTTCTCCGTAAAGCAACGCAGGCCCTTCAAAAACAGCTTCTGCCCTTCCCGGCGGCACAGGCGGCAGACTGCATCTCGGTGTCTTGCCAACTTCTATTCTCCCTTCCCAAAACTCTCTGAATCTCTGTGGAGCATAAATATCAAACGCGGCGGCGCTTGGGCGGACGGCAGCCGTTGTGCGGAATCGGCGTAACGTCGCGGATCACCACGATGTGGAGTCCCGCGGCGGCCAGGGCCCGCACGGCGGATTCGCGTCCGGAGCCGGGGCCCTTCACGCGGACTTCCACGCTCTTCATCCCGTACTGGTCGCGCGCCACGCCCGCGGCAGCCAGCGAGGCCTGCTGCGCGGCGTACGGCGTGCCCTTGCGCGATCCCTTAAAGCCGATCGCACCCGCGGAGGACCAGCACACTACTCGGCCATCCGTGTCGGTGATGGAGATCTGCGTGTTGTTAAACGACGCGGCGACGTATACCACGCCGTGCGGAATGATGCGGCGTTCGCGCTTCTTCTTGAATTCTTTCTTGCGCTTCGCTGCCGCTGTCGGCTTTCCCGGTGCTACGGCAGCGTCCGGCGTTGCGTTTTTCTGCTCTTTTGCCACGATTTACTCCATTCATCTGCATGCATGAAAACTTTTACGACCGTAAGAGCGGGAGCAAGGCTCCCGCACTCCGAGCAAAGCGCCGCGAAAAAACTAACCCTTCTTACCGAGAACCTTCTTCTTCGCCGCCACCGCGCCGCGCCGCGGACCCTTGCGGGTGCGCGCGTTGGTGTGCGTTCGCTGGCCTCGCACCGGCAGATTGCGGCGGTGCCGGATCCCGCGATAGGCCTGAATTTCGATCAGCCGGCGGATGTTCATCTGAATCTCCTTGCGGAGATCGCCTTCCACGCGGCCTTCCTTTTCGATTTCCTGCCGAAGATGGTTGATTTCATCTTCGGTCAGGTCGCGAATCTTTTTCTGGTGATCGACGCCCGCCTTTTCCGCGAGCTTCTTCGCGCGCTCCTGCCCGATGCCATAGATCGAGGTTAGTCCGACCCAAAGGCGCTTCTGCGGCGGAAGATCTACACCTGCGATACGTGCCATGCCATTCTCCTAACGAGGGTCTTTATCCCTGGCGTTGCTTGTGCTTGGGGTTGATGCAAATTACCCGCACCACCCCGCGCCGGTGGATCACCTTGCACTTGTCACAAATCTTTTTGACCGATGCCCGAACTTTCATCTCTTGGCTCTCCGATACTGCCCGGTTGCGCCGGCCTAAAGGCCGAGGCTGCCGTTTTTACTTGTAGCGATACACAATCCGGCCGCGTGTCAAATCGTAAGGCGAAAGCTCCACGGCGACCTTGTCTCCCGCCAGAATGCGGATGAAATTCTTGCGCATCTTGCCGGAAACGTGCGCCAGGACCTGGTGCTTGTTTTCCAGCTCAACGCGGAACATGGCGTTCGGCAGCGGCTCGATCACCGTGGCCATGACTTCAATGGCGTCCTCCTTGGAGTTTCCGGAGTCGCCTTTCTTCTTTTCCTCGCGAATGGGTCTGGCCATAATCTCCCGAGTTACCAGCCGGTCTAAAGACCCGCTAGTGCATTTATTACCACGACGGCCCGGTCATCTCTTTCGGCCGCGTCAGGATCCACGGCCCGTTGGCGGTTACCGCCACGGTGTGCTCGAAATGGGCCGAGGGGCTGCCGTCGGCAGTTTCCGCCACCCACTCGTCTCGCATTCGCACTTCCGGGCGGCCCGCGTTGACCATCGGTTCGACGGCGATGACCATGCCCTCTTGCAACCGCGCGCCGTGTCCCTCGTCACCGTAGTTCGGCAGATTGGGCTCGTCGTGCATTTTCGTGCCAATCCCGTGCCCCACGAACTCGCGCACCACCGAGAAACCGTTCTGCTCCACCCAGCTCTGCACCGCGTGGCCGACATCGCCGAGCCGGTTGCCCGCGCGCATCTTGTCGATCGCGCGATCCAACGATTCCCTGGTCACATCCAGCAGCTTCCGCACTTCCGGCTGAATTTGCCCCACCGGGACAGTGACCGCCGAATCCGCGTAGTAGCCTTCCAGCTCCATCCCGAAATCGATCGAGACGATATCGCCTTCGCGCAGTTTCCGCTTCGGCGACGGAATCCCGTGAACGATCTCGCTGTTCACCGAGGTGCACAGCACGCAGGGATAACCGCGATATCCCTTGAATGCCGCCTTGCCCGGTCGTCCGGCGATTTTTTCCTCGGCAAGCTTCTCGAGGTCCATCGTCGATATTCCCGGCTTTACCACACTGCGCAGCGTGGCCAAGACTTCGTGCACGAAAAGCCCGGCGCGGTGCATCTTTTCCAGCTCTTCCGCGCTCCGGAGGTGAATCGCCATCGATCCTCTTCCGCGGCCCGACCGGGCCCAATTTGACGGACGCTATCGCGCCCCGCGCACGCTCTGCACGCTTTCGAGCACCTGGCGTCCGACTTCTTCCACGCTCTTTGAACCTTCGATCGAGTGCAGCAAACCTAGGCGTCCGTAATACGCCGCCAGCGGCGCCGTTTGCTTCTCATAGGCCTGCAAACGAGGGCCGATAACTTCTTCGCGATCGTCCGGCCTCTGCACCAACTCGCCGCCGTCGGCATCGCAAATCCCTTCGACCTTGGGCGGGCGCTCGTAAATATTGTAAATCTCACCGCCCACTTTGCAGGTCCTTCGCCCAGTCAATCTTCGCAACAGCACCGAAGGATCGATGGCCAGGTGAATCACGAACGGCCGCTTGTAACCATGATGCTTCAACAACTGGCCCAGGTATTTCGCCTGAGCCACGGTTCGCGGAAACCCATCAAACACAAAACCGTGCGAACAGTCCGGCCGCTCGATGCGTTCCCTGATCATTTGCAGCACCAGGGAATCAGGAACCAGGTCGCCGCGTTCCATGATCGGCTTGGCCTTCACTCCGAGCGGTGTGCCATTGCTGACATGCTCGCGAAGCATGTCACCGGTCGAAAGATGCGGCACACCATACTTCTTGGCCAATTCCTTTGCCTGCGTGCCTTTGCCCGCGCCCGGCGGCCCGAGAAAAATCACTGCGCGGTCTAACTTGTCCGGGTGCCGGGTATCCGGAGCTACCCTGGTTTTCTCCATTACCGCCGGCCGCGCAACCGGCCCTTCCGCGCAAACCCTTCGTAGTTGCGCATGACCAGTTGGGCCTCCAACTGCTGCACCGTATCCATGGCCACACCCACGACGATCAAGAGCGACGTTCCACCAAAATAAAAGTTAACCTGCAAACCTTTCAGGAACCACACCGGAAAGTGGCGGTCAAACCACGATCCGATGCCCCAGCCCAAATGGTCGAGGTGAATACCGGCGATCATCCATTCCGGAAGCAAGCACACCAGCGCCAGGTAAACCGCACCGATGAACGTCAACCTCTTCAGAATCTTGCTGACATGCTCGGAAGTGGTGCGGCCGGGCCGGATGCCCGGAATGAACCCGCCGTTTTTCCGCATGTTGTCGGCAAGTTCCGTGGGGTTGAACACGATGCCCACATAGAAGAACGCGAACACCAAAATCAGCGTCACATAAATCAAGGTGTACAGCGGCTCGCCCCATTTGAGAGCGGCAGCAATATTGGCCACGAAAGGCCAGCGCGTTCCAAAAATCAGCGCGGCGGTGGCCGGAAACGCCAGCAGCGAGCTGGCAAAAATCGGCGGAATCACGCCGCCGGAGTTGACGCGCAGCGGCAGGTAGGATGATTGCCCCCCCATGACGCGACGCCCCACAACGCGCTTGGCATACTGCACGGGAATGCGGCGCTGCCCGCCTTCCACGAAGACGATGAAAGCGACCACCGCGATCATTAGCGCGATCAGCAGAATCAGCGCCAGCGGTGTAAACGGCCCCCAGGCCTGCGTCTTGGCCTTTTCATACAAGTCCACCACGGCGCGAGGCAGACCGACAACGATACCGACAAAGATGATCAGCGACATCCCGTTGCCGATACCTCGCTCGCTGATCTGCTCGCCCAGCCACATGATGAAGGCCGAACCGGTGGTCAAGGTCAGAATGGTCATCAACGTAAAACCAAATCCGGGATGATAGACCATGGACTGCCCGCCAGGGCCAGACGCCGCCTGCAAGGTCTGTGCGATCGTGAACGACTGGATGATGCTCAAGACGATCGTCAGGTAGCGCGTATACTGCGTAATCTTGCGCCGGCCGAGTTCGCCTTCTTTCTGCAAGCGCTCAAGATACGGAAACACCACGGTCATTAGCTGCAGGATGATGGAGGAGGTGATGTAGGGCATGATGCCGAGCGCGAAAATCGTCAGGCGGCGGAAGTTGCCGCCGCTGAAGAGGTCGAAAATGCCCAGCACCGATCCCGCGGACTGGTCGAAGAGCTGTCCCAGCACTACCGTGTTGATTCCCGGCGTGGGAATGTGCGCGCCGATGCGATAGACCGCCAAAAGGGCCAGCGTGAACAGCACACGGTTCCGCAAGTCCTCGATGCGGAACATGTTCTTCACAGCTTCGATGAATCGGTTCATGCCAGTTTCCCGCGAGTCCTCTTTATGCTACAACCTCGAACGTACCACCCGCCTTGGTAATCTTTTCTTTGGCCGACGCGCTGAACGCCTGCGCGTGAATCGCCAGCTTGGTGGTCAGCTGGCCATCGCCCAGAACTTTGACAGGGTCCGTGGCACGGCGCACAAAACCGTGCGCGCGGAGCAACTCAGGAGTTACCGTTTCGCCGGCCGGAAAAACATTCAATTCCGCCAGATTCACGACGGAGTACGTCACGCCAAAGGGGTTGTGAAAGCCGCGCTTCGGCATGCGCCGGTGCAGCGGCATCTGTCCGCCTTCAAAGCCGCGGCGGCGCGAATAGCCGCGGCGCGATTTCTGCCCCTTGTTGCCGGCGCCGGCGGTCCTGCCGAGCTTTGAACCCATGCCGCGGCCAACGCGAACCTTCTTCTTGCGCGAGCCCGCGGGAGGCTGCAAATTCGCAAGCGTAAAGGAGCGACGTGCCTTCGACGCCGGCTTCGCCGGCTTGTGCTGACCACGCTTGCGGGCCCCTCTGGGGCCGCTTGAATTTTTTTTCGCCATCGTTCTACTCCACCACGGCCACGAGATGCCGCACCTTGTGGATCATACCGCGCACCGCCGGCGTGTCCTGGCGCTCCACCACCTGATGCATTCTCCGCAGGCCGAGCCCGCGGATGGTTTGACGCATGTCATCGGTACAGCTGATGAAGCTGACCACCCACTTGATCTTCACCGTGCCACCGGATTTCTTGCCGTCGTGCTCGGTCCGGTTGTAGGGCTTGACGGAAGTTTTTGTGCTGGCCACTTTTTTTCCGGTCATTAGTCGCCCTCACTCGCAACGGCCTTTTCCTTGGGTGGCTTGCCGCTGATTTCTTCCACGGTTTTGGAGCGCGTTTCGGCCACGTGCGCTATATCCTTCAAGCCCAGGAGCGCCGCGAAGGTAGCCTTGACGACGTTGTGGGGGTTTGAGGTGCCGATTGATTTCGTCAGCACGTTGTGAATCCCCGCAACTTGCATCACCTTGCGCACCGGACCGCCGGCGATAACGCCCGTACCTTCCGACGCGGGCTTGAGCAGCACCTGCGCTGAGCCATAACGCCCCAAAACCTGGTGCGGAATCGTCGCCCCCTTCAGGTTCAGCTTGATCAGATTCTTTTTCGCTTGCTCGATGCCCTTCTTGATGGCCATGGGCACTTCGCGCGCCTTGCCCATGCCGAATCCCGCATGACCATGGCTGTCGCCGACCACCACCAGCGCAGAGAAACTCAGGTTCTTACCGCCCTTGACGACTTTCGTGACGCGGTTGATGGCGATCACGTCATCCTTCAGCTCCGAAGGATTTACTTCTAGGAGCCGGCGTACCGCTAGACTGTCTCGCAGAATTTGCTTCGACATAGGCTTAGAACTGTAACCCCGCTTCCCGCGCCGCATCTGCGAGCGCCTTGACGCGGCCGTGATACTTGTATCCGCCGCGGTCGAACACCACTTTATTTACGCCCGCAGCCTTGGCGCGCTCGGCAACGATCTTGCCGATCACTTTCGCAGCCGCGATGTTGCCCCCGCCCTTCAAACTCTTTTTCGTTTCGCCGTCAACCGAACTGGCGGAGACCAACGTCTTGCCCGAACGGTCGTCAATCACCTGCGCGTAAATATGTCCCAGCGAACGGTACACCGACAGGCGCGGGCGCTCTGGCGTGCCCTCAACTCTGGTGCGCACGCGCTCGTGAACACGCTGGCGGTGCAAATCCCGCGATAGCTTGCGAACTCTTGCTGACGCCACTGTCGTTTCTCCTAATCACCAAAAAACTTGCCAAGATCCATGGAACGGCGGGCCGGCCCCGCTGGTACCAAGGTAAATTTTGTGCCGCAACCAATTACGCCGCGCCGCCAGCCTTTGCGCCAGCCTTGCCGGCCTTCTTCTTTAGCCGCTCACCGGTGATGCGCACACCCTTCTGCTTGTACGGATCGGGCGGTCGCAGCGAGCGCATGTCCGCCGCAACCTGGCCAACCTGGCCCTTGTCTGCGCCGCTCACCACGATGTGCGTCTGCTTTTCCACGGCCACTTGAATGCCTTCCGGAATCGGAAAATCGATCGGGTGCGACTTGCCGAGCGCGAAGGAAACCATTTTACCCTTCAACTCGGCGCGATAGCCGACGCCGACGATGTCCAGTTCTTTCTTGAAGCCCGACGTCACGCCGAGTACGGCGTTGGCGACCAGCGCGCGAGCGAGGCCGTGAAGAGCGCGGTGATCTTCGGTCGCGCGAAGGGCCGTCAGCACGCCGTCTTTCTGCTCAAAGGTGATGCCCTGCGGCACCGGCACGGAGAGCTTGCCCTTCGGCCCCTGCACGTCGATCTTGCCGCTCTGCATGGCGATCTTTACGCCCGCTGGCACTGGAATTGGTTTGCGTCCGATACGTGACATCTTCTCTATTTTCCTTGACTAGAAATACCGGCTACCAGACTTCACAAAGAATTTCGCCGCCCACTTTGGCCTTGCGCGCCGAGCGGCCGCTCATCAGCCCTCGCGGCGTAGTCATGATACTGATGCCCAGGCCGCCCACGACGGGACGAATATCGGTCGCGCCGAGATAGGCGCGCGCTCCCGGGCGCGAAATGCGCTTCAGACCGGTAATCACGCTGCGGCGGTCCGGAGTGTACTTCAGGAAAACGCGCAACATCTTGCGCGTCTTGTTCTCGTCCACCAGCTTGTAGGTCGAGATATAACCCTCTTCCTTGAGAATGCGCGCGATCTCGGTCTTCAGCTTCGAGACCGGAACATCGACGCGCTGGTGCTTGGCGGCCGCCGCGTTGCGGAGGCGCGTCAAGAAATCGGCAATGGGATCCGTCTGCATAGTTCTCCTACCAGCTAGCTTTCACGACGCCGGGAATTTCTCCCTTCAGCGCCATACCGCGAAAACAGATTCGGCACATCTGGAACTTGCGAATATACCCGCGCGCTCGGCCGCAACAGCGGCAGCGGTTGCGTATGCGCACCTTGAATTTCGGTTTTTTGAGCGACTTGGCGATCTTTGCTGTGCGTGCCATTATTGCGCCACTCCTTTTTCGCGAAACGGAAACCCGAGCGCCTTGAGCAGCTCGCGACCTTGCTCATCATTCTTCGCGCTGGTGGTCATGGTGATGTTCATGCCCTTGATCTTGTCCACACGCGTGTAATCGATCTCCGGAAAGACCAGCTGGTCTCTCAATCCCAACGTGTAATTCCCGCGGCCGTCAAATGAATTCTGTGGCAAACCGCGAAAGTCGCGCACCCGCGGGAGCACCACGTTGCACAGGCGATCGAGAAATTCGTACATCATATCGCCGCGCAGAGTCACCGCACAGCCGATGGGCATGCCCTTGCGAATCTTGAAATTCGCGATGGACTTCTTCGCCCGCGTGATCACCGCTTTCTGCCCGGTGATCTGGCCGAGCTCAACCGCCGCGGTGTCCAGGAGCTTGGCGTTCTGACTTGCTTCGCCGAGACCGATGTTGACCGTGATTTTCTTCAGCTTGGGCACGGCCATCATGTTCTTCCAGCCAAAGCGCTTCATCAGCGCGGGAACCGTCTCCATCCGGTATTTTTCCTGCAATCGACTCTTCATTGCCTTCTTCTACCTTGTCCTTTATTTGTCCAACGTCGTGTGGCAATGGCGGCAGCTGCGCACTTTCGTGCCGTCCGGCAAAGCGGCGTGGCCAATCCGCGTGTGTTTGCCGCAGCTTCCGCAGACGACCATCACGTTCGAGACGTTGATCCCCGCTTCTTTCTCCACAATCCCACCCTTGATGTTCTTCGAAGGGTTGGGGCGTGTGTGCCGCTTGATGATCCCGACGTGCTCGACCACTACGGTGTTCTTCTTCGCGTTGATCGAGAGCACGCGCCCGCTTTTGCCGGCGTCTTTCCCGGCAATCACCTTGACGTTATCACCCTTGCGAATCTGAATGCTGTGCCGCTCGGCTCTTTCGTGTCTGAGGGTCATGGCCTACCAAACCTCCGGGGCCAGCGAAACAATTTTCGTGAATTTCTTCTCGCGCAGCTCGCGCGCCACCGGGCCGAACACGCGCGTTCCGACGGGCTCGCCCGCATCATTGATCAGCACCGCGGCATTATCATCAAAGCGGATATACGTGCCATCCTTACGCCGCCGCTCTTTCCGCATGCGCACCACAACCGCTTTCACTACGGTTCCTTTCTTAACCTGGCTTTCCGGTGTTGCTTCCTTCACCGCGGCAGTGATGACATCCCCGAGGCCGGCCTGCAATCCCGCGTCGCCGCCCACCGGCATAATGCATGTCAGCTTGCGCGCGCCGGAATTGTCGGCCACCGTCAGCCAGGTTCGCATCTGAATCATTGGTTTCGTTCCCCTGTCTTTCTTACGAGCCCGACGCGTTCCGCGTCAGCACTTCCTTCAACCGCCAGCGCTTCAACTTCGAAAGCGGCCGCGAGGCCACGATGCGCACCGTGTCGCCGGTCTTGGCCTGGCGATTTTCGTCGTGCGCGTAGAACTTTTTAGAGATGCGCACCACGCGGCGGTACTTGGGGTGCTGCACCAGCCGCTGCACCTCAACCACAATGGTCTTCTCCATTTTCGCGCTGGTCACTTTGCCGGTGAGGATGGTGCGCTCGCCGCGCTGGGCAACCGGGGCGCTTTGTGTTTCGGTTGTCATTACGCCTTCCCTGCTTTCAGCTCTTGTGCGCGAACGAGTGTTTTCACCCGCGCCAGATCTTTTTTCGCTTCGCGGAGCCGCTTGAGTGCTTCCGCTTGTCCCGTCGAAAGCTGGAAGCGCAGCCGGAAAATTGTCTCCGTCAGATCCTTCTCCTGCGCCAGCAGTTCGTCCACGCCCGCTTCGCGGATTTTTTCAATACGCCGCGGCATGGCTAAAACCCTCCTGCGCGAGAGACGAATTTCGTGGGAATCGGCAGCTTGTGCGCCGCCAGCCCCAGGGCTTCCTTAGCCGTCGCTTCATCCACTCCCGCCATCTCGAACATGATGCGTCCCGGTTTCACCACCGACACCCACTTTTCCGGCGCGCCTTTGCCCTTGCCCATGCGCGTTTCGGCGGGCTTCTTGGTGAACGGCTTGTCCGGGAAAATCCGGATCCACAATTTCCCGCCGCGCTTGATGAACCGCGTAATCGCCACGCGCGACGCTTCGATCTGCCGGTCGGTGATCCATGCGCATTCCATGGCTTTCAAACCGTACTCGCCGAACGCCAAATCTCCGCCGCGCCAGGCCTTGCCGTTTCGGCGGCCGCGCATCTGCTTTCGGTACTTCACCTTCTTGGGCATCAACATCGCTGTGTTCTCGCTTCCCTAGTCTCGTTAACCGCTTCCCGGTTACAGCTCAACGCGCTGCTCTTTTTCGTTTACACCACCGCCGCGGTTTCGCGTTCCTTCTGAATCTTGGAAGCCTTCTTGGGGACATTTTCGCCCTGATAGACCCAGCACTTCACGCCAATCACCCCATAAGTCGTGTTGGCTTCCGCGGTCCCGAAATCGATGTCCGCGCGCAGCGTCTGCAGCGGCAGCCGCCCCTGCAGGTACCATTCCTTGCGCGCGATTTCCGCGCCGTTCAGCCGACCTGCCACGCGCACCTTGATGCCCTTGCAGCCGAAGCGCAGCGCCGAATCCACGGCCTTGCGCATCGCGCGGCGAAAGGCCACGCGCTTTTCAAGCTGCAGCGCGATCGACTCCGCCACCAACGTGGCATCCAGCTCCGGACGGTGCACTTCCTGGATGTCGATGTGCACTTCGCGCTTGGTGCGCTTCTGCACATCTTGCTTGAGCTTGTCGATCTCCGCGCCTTTGCGCCCGATGATGATGCCCGGTCGCGCGGTGTAAATGCGCACCACCAGCTTGTTGGCCGCACGTTCGATGTCGATCGAACTGATGCCCGCGCTCTTCAGCTTTTCCTTCAGCTCCTTGCGAAGCTTGACGTCTTCGTGAAGGAGATCGGCATAGTCCTTGTCGGCGTACCACCGCGACTTCCACGGTTTGTTGTAGCCCAGCCGGAATCCGTACGGGTGCGTCTTCTGTCCCATGACTCTCCTTACTTCTTGGGCGGCCGTAAAACGGCCGACTACTTCTTGCCCTTTTTCGAGGGCGCTTGCTTCCCAGTCAAAGCCTTGCGAACACGGCGCGCCGTACCGCGCACGCCCTTCTGCGCTTCGGCTTCCGCAACGTTGGCCGCCACGCGTTCCGCAGCCGCCACATGATGCTCGGCCACGCCCACCCACAAGTGCGCGGTACGCTTCTGATAGCGAAACGCCCGGCCCATCGGCGCGGGGCGTAGCCGCTTCCAGCGCGGCCCTTCATTCACAAAACACTGGGCCACGAACAACATGTCCACATCGAGCGGTGCGCCGGAGTCTTCTGCCTTGCGCTCCGCATTAGCGATCGCGCTGCGCAGCACCTTCTCGATGTGCTTGGCGGCGCGCTTCGGCGTGTACTTGAGCGTCTGCAAAGCGTCCTGCGCCTTCTGCCCCCGGATCAGATCCATCACCAGCCGGGCCTTCTGCGGCGACATTCTTACGTGCCGCGCCAGCGCGTGCGCTTCAATCAATGCATTCTGTGTCTCGACGTCAGCCATGACTTATGCCTTCGGCGCCGCGGGTGCTGCTGCTGGTGCTGCGCCGCCTCCTGCTGGTGCCGGGCCGGCAGCCTTCTCGAGCGCCGCCTTCACGCCGTGGCCCTTGAACGAACGCGTCGGTGCGAATTCGCCCAGCTTGTGTCCGATCATCTGTTCGGTCACATACACGGGGATGAATTTCTTCCCGTTGTGCACGGCGATGGTGTGCCCGATCATTTCCGGCACAATTGTCGAACGCCGCGACCAAGTCTTGATCACTTTTTTTTCGTTGCGGGTGTTCAGTCCTTCGACCTTTACGCGCAGGTGGCCATCCACAAACGGCCCTTTTCTCAGTGAGCGTGCCATCGATTACCTATTCCTCCACTCGCCGCAAGCGGCCCCATTGGGCCCGTCGCATCTTCTTGAATCCTCGTACCGGCCCGGGAACGCGGTGCGACTTCGGGCAGAACGGGCAGACAAACCGCGTGCCCTGGGCATTGGCAATCCGTTCCACAATGACCGCCCAGCCCGGCTTGCACAGCTTGTACAGCACCGGCTCCGGCGGAGCCACTGCGACCTTGACCAACGGACGCACCGGCTTGGTGCTTTTCGCGGTTACGCGCTTGGCGGCGCGCTTGGCCGTGCGTTTTACCGACCGGCTGCGCCGTCCTGCTGATCGTGTTGTGTGTGTCGCTCGCATCGCTTTTGCTCTCACCAGGCGCCTCTTCGTTCGCCGCCCGGTTTCTCGCCTCATTCACTTCTGGTACTTACTTCCTGCGCTCGACAATGTGCTTGTCGGTGCGCTTGTTGTTTCGCGTCTTCTTCCCCAATGTCGGGAAAGCCCACGGCGTCTGCGGATGATTGCCCTTTACCTTGCCTTCGCCGCCGCCGTGCGGATGATCCACGGGGTTCATGGCCACGCCGCGTACGGTGGGTTTTTTCCCATGCCACCGTGTGCGCCCGGCTTTTCCGTAGGTTTCGTTCTCATGGTCGAGGTTGCCTACCTGGCCGACCGTGGCCATGCACTCCACGGAAAACTTGCGCACTTCGCCGGAAGGCAGTTTCACCAGCGCGAGATCGCCTTCTTTGCTCAGCAACTGCGCCGAGCCGCCCGCGGAACGCACCACTTGCCCGCCGCGCCCGGGATACAGCTCGAGGTTGTGAACCATCGTGCCGGGAGGGATGTGCTTGAACTGTAGCGCATTGCCCGGAAGAATGTCCGAGCCCTCGCCGGTTGAAACCGTTGCGCCCACTTCCAATCCCACGGGATGGAGGATGTAGCGCTTCTCGCCGTCGGCGTAGTGCAGCAGCGCCAGGTTGGCGCTACGATTGGGGTCGTACTCGATCGCCGCCACCTTGGCGGGCACGCCGAGCTTGTCGCGCCGGAAGTCCACCTTGCGGTAGGCCTTCTTGTGGCCGCCGCCGCGGTGCCAGATCACGATTTCGCCCTGGTTGTTCCGCCCGCCCGAACGCTTCTTGGGCTCCAGCAGCGCCTTTTCGGGCTCCTGCTTGGTGATGTGGCTCTTGTCCACGACGGTGATGAACCGCCGCGAGGCCGTATATGGATTAAAGCTCTTCAGTCCCATCGCTGCCTCTTACCTTCTTGATGCTTAATGCCGTTTCTGTCTCAAACTGCCTCGCTTTACAGGTTCTCCGCGTACTCGATCATTTTTTCGCCTTCGGCGAGCTTCACGTAAGCCTTCTTCCAATCGCGCCGGTATCCTTCGTTTTGGCCGCGGCGGCGCATCTTGCCGACAAAATTCGCGGTGCGGACCCGAGCCACCTTCACCTTGAAAATCTGCTGCACGGCTTCCTTGATCTGCGTCTTGGTCGCGCTCGAGGAAACTTCAAAGACCACGGTGTGCTGCGTCTCTTTCACGCCGAGACCCTTTTCCGTGATGATTGGCCGCCGAATGATCTGATAGTGAGGGGTCGACATCGCTTATCCCTTCCCCTTTTTCTTTGCCGGCTTGGGGGCTTTCTTCGCTGCCGCCGGTTTCTTTGCTGACGCCTTCGGCGCCGCTTCCTTTTTCACGGGCTTCGCCGCGGGGGCAATGGTTTCCACGTCCGGCACAACCACCGGCTTCTTCTCCGGATCGAGCGAGCGGCTCAACCGCGCCACCGCCTCCTTCGAAAGCACCAGCAGGTCATGCTTCAGCACATCGTAAGGCTGCAGAACATTGGGCGCCGCCAGCGTTACCCCTTGGACGTTGCGGCTGGCGCGTTCCAAATTGCTGTTCTCGCCGTGCGCTACGAGCAAGGCCGACTTCTTGTGATGCAGCTTGTCCAGCACCGCCAGAAGCGACTTGGTCTTGTGCGTATCGAGGGTCCAGGCATCCACAACCGTCAGCCTCTGCTCGGCTAGTTTCGCCGAGAGCGCCGAGCGCAGCGCACCCAGCAGCATCTTCTTGGGCAGCGCGTAGCTGTAATCGCGCGGCTTCGGTCCGTGGACCGTGCCGCCATGCCGCCAGAGAGGTGAGCGGATCGAGCCGACACGAGCGCGGCCCGTGCCCTTCTGCTTCCAGAGCTTGCGGCCCGCGCCGCTGACTTCGCTCTTGTCCTTGGTCTTGTGCGTACCGCTGCGCAGTCCGCGCAGGTACCACCGCGAAGCTTCATGCAGCAGGTGTTCGTTGACCTTCGCGCCAAAGATCGCGTCCGCCAGCTCCACCTGACCGACTTTCTTGCCATCCAAATTGACAACGTCGACGACCGGCATTATCTCTTTTCCTTTACACGGAGCGAAGCGCAGTATCGCTCCGGCTTACTTCGCTTTTTTCGCCTTGCGGATCAAAATGTAAGATCCGCTCGGCCCTGGCACCGATCCCCGCACCAGCAGCAGGTTTTCGTCGGTATCCACCTTCACGACTTTCAAATTCTTGGCGGTCACCCGCACGTTTCCCATGTGACCCGGAAAGTGCTGATTCTTCCAAACCCTCGACGGAAAGGAACTGCCGCCGATGCCGCCCGGCGCGCGATGATGCATCGAGCCGTGCGTAGCGTCGCCGCCGGCGTAGTGCCAGCGCTTCACGCCGCCTTGAAATCCCTTGCCTTTGCTGACGCCGCTCACATCCACGAGCTCGCCGGTCTTGAAATTCTCCACCAGCACGCGGTCACCGACTTTGGTCTCGTCCTTCGATTCCTCGATGCGCACTTCCTGCAGCACCTTCATAGGCGCGACACTGGCCTTCTTGAAGTGCCCGGTCATGGCCTTGTTCACGCGCCGCGGCTTGACGAATTCCACGAGTCCTAATTGCGCGGCCTCGTAGCCGTCGTTCTGTTTGGTGCGGCGCTGCACCACCACGCAAGGTCCGGCCTGAAGAACCGTGCAACCCACCAGGGTGCCGTCTTCGACGAAGACCTGCGTCATCCCCAGCTTAATTCCGATGATTCCGTTAACTGCCATTTCGCTCGTCTCTCTTTCGCAGCATGCCTTCGTGAGTATTGGCTGCGTCCCGCTTTAAGATGCCAGCAATCCCAGTGATTAGTTCTCGGTTGTTAAGACCAACGAGCCATACCGGGCTTCTTTCTCTCCGCCTAGCAACGAATCAGAAAAAACTAACTCCTTACTTCACCGCGTGCCCGAAGGCCTTGATTTCCACGTCTACGCCCGGCGGCAGATCCAGCTTCATCAGTGCGTCTACCGTATCCGGCGTCGGCTCCAGAATGTCGATCAGCCGCTTGTGCGTGCGCATTTCGAACTGCTCGCGCGACTTCTTGTCCACGTGCGGCGACCGCAAGACCGTCCAGCGGTTGATCGTGGTGGGTAGAGGAATCGGCCCGGCGACATCCGCGCCGGTACGCTTTGCCGTCTCCACGATTTCACGCGTGGACTGGTCGAGAATTCTGTGGTCGTAGGCCTTCAAACGAATACGGATTTTGTCGCCCTGTCTCATAAATTACTCAATGACCTCGGTCACGGCGCCGGCGCCGACGGTATGGCCGCCTTCGCGAATCGCGAAACGCAGTCCCTTTTCCAGCGCTACCGGCGTGATCAAGGTCACTTCGCAGCTCACGTTGTCTCCCGGCATCACCATTTCCACGCCCGTCGGCAGTTTCATGTCTCCGGTCACGTCCGTGGTGCGGAAATAAAACTGCGGACGGTAACCGGAGAAAAACGGCGTGTGGCGGCCGCCTTCTTCCTTGGTCAATACGTATGCTTCGGCCTTGAACTTGG